>JANWIY010000123.1 GCA_025449645.1 Chitinophagaceae bacterium
ACGCTGGCCGCTAAAGTGCAGCCAGGTGACAATGACAATTCTCCATGGCCATTCAAGGTAAATGCCGAGACCGGCGAGCTGGGCGTTATCGTAAATCAGGTGGTTTGGTACGAAGGGCTTTCGAAAGATATCGGGAAGAAAAAAGCGATCATTAAAAAGTCGACCTACACAACCAACTGGACAGGCGCCTTGGGATTATTCAGAGAACTCATTTCACTTCACAAAGGGGACAGCAGTGCGTACAAAAAAGCCTTTGATATTACCTTGAAATGGTTGCAGATTTACCCGGTGAAAACAAATAAATGGGGGCCTTTTTTTGAAGATGTTCCAAGGTGGTCGGATACTCAGATAAACGCAATTACCTACGCGATGTTCATCATGCAGCACCCGCAACTTGACCCTGACTGGAAAAGCACAGTCATGGGTATTCTTCAATGGATACACAAAGAACTGGGGGACAAACAATATATTAAGTTTGGCGTAATCACGACTGACGAACAGACTGCTTACCGGGTTCCAGGAAACAGCCATTCCTCACGTGAAGCTTCAGTTGAATTGATGTACTGGGAAAAAACGGGAGATACCAGCTTTGTCCGGAATGCCATTCGCGAGCTAAACTGGGCAACTTACATGGTAGATACGGATGGGAAAAATTTCTATCCGACCAATGATATTTGGATGACGGACGGTTACGGAGATTATGTTCGTCATTACCTGCGCGCCATGGCAGCAGCGCCGCAATTGGCGCCTGATAATTCCAGCCACCTCCTGAGCTCGTCATCGATAGTAAAAAACATTTCTTACGGGCCTGAAGAGATAAAGTATTCAGTATTTGATCCCGCGTCAACGGAAGTTTTCAGGCTAACTGCCAAACCGAAGAAGATTAGTGTGAACGGAACCGGAATAAGCCAGACTGAAAACAACGCGTCCGAAGCGTGGACCTGGCAGTTGCTCGACAAAGGAGGTGTTTTAACAATCAATCATGCATCCGGTACGGAGCTGGAGATTGAGGAATAATCCTATGACCTTCCCACGACAGGTTCTATAAATGGCAGATCATCATCACTCCTGGGTTTCAGGAATTCCAGATCGCAACCCTCATCCGCCTGCAGAACCTCCCTGATAAAGAGCCTGGGATAACCGCGTTTATGCAAAACCTGCGGTGGTTTCCACAATGCTTTTCTCTCATCTAATTCATCATTGCTAATTTCTACGCTGAGCTTCCTGTTAATTACATCCACTGTTATAAGATCTCCGGTTTTAACTAGGGCAAAAACCCCTCCCATAGCTGCTTCAGGGGTTACATGTAAGATCACGGTTCCAAAACCGGTTCCGCTCATCCGGGCATCGCTGATGCGAACCATGTCAGTAATACCCATCTTCCGTAATTTTTTGGGTATCGGGATCATGCCCCATTCCGGCATTCCGGGTACAGCTTTCGGGCCTGCATTGCGCAGCACTAAGATCGTTGATGCATCGATTGCAAGGGATTCGTCATCAATCAGCTTCAGCATTTCTTCATAATTCTCAAATACAAAAGCAGCACCGGAATGCTGTAACAGGTGTTTTGATGCCGCAGCAATTTTGATTACGGCGCCCTTTGGTGCCATATTTCCCGACAATATTGCAATGGTAGGTGCGGACATTACCGGCCCGGCGATTGTTTTTATGAGTGTTGCGTCGGTTACTTTTATTTTGGCTAAAAGTGTTTTCAATATTTCCCCCGTGTATGTTTTGACCCCGGTGTCAATCAAGTTTCCAAGTTGAACCATCACGGCAGGTATGCCACCTGCAAGATCGAACTCATCCATAAGTCTTTCTCCGGAAGGCTGTACATTGGCAATACAGGGAACCCGTTTTCCTATCTCATTAAATACGTCGGGGTAAAGTTGAATATTTAATCTTCCTGCAATAGCAGTAAGATGAATCACCGCATTGGTAGAACCTCCCAATGCCATGCAAACGGCTACCGCATTTTTAAAAACCTGCGCTGTCAGAATAGTTGCCGGCCGCAGGTCTTCTGCTACCATCTCCACAATTCTTTTTCCGGCTTCCCTGGATAAAGCAAATCTCTTTTCAGAGTCAACCGGTAAAGTACTTAACCCAAGTGGCATGATGCCAAGCGCCTCCAGAAGGCCATTCATCGTGGACGCAGTTCCCATGGTATTGCATGATCCAAAACCGCAGCTAAGGGCTTTCCCGATTTTTTCCCATTCTCCTGATGAAATATCACCCATCCGCCATTCTTCCCAATACTTCCATAAATCGGTTCCGCTTCCTAATTTATCTCCTTTATATATTCCGGCTTTTTTTGGTCCTGCATTTAACTGAATCGTAGGCAGATTGGCACTTAAGGCGCCCATCAGCAGACCAGGCACTGTTTTATCACAGTTCCCCAGCAGCACGACCCCGTCAATGGGATAAGCCCGGAGGTTTTCTTCCACATCCATCGAAAGCAGGTTCCGGTATAACCCTGCCGTAGGTTTCATCAATTCCTCCCCAAGCGTTATTACGGGAAACTCCAGCGGTATTCCACCTCCATCCCGAATTCCTTTTTTTACTTCTTCTGCAACGGAACGGAGGCTCATATTGCAGTTATTAAGTTCACCCCAGGTGTTGGCAATGCCAATCACGGGCTGTCCGGCATAGCCATCCAAATTAAAACCTGCAGAGCGCAATGCACCCTGGTGTAAAAGACCGGTTTCATTTACGCCGAAAAACCAGCGATGACTTCTTAATCCTTTTTTCATGATGGATGTGTATTGTTCACTATATACCTGCCGCCTTGATTTGCTTAACCTGGGCAGATTGCCTGTACTCCCAAACCGTGATGATGATGGTGCTTATTAAGACAAGTAAACCACCTATTATGGAAAGGATGCCGAGTTTTTCATGAAGCCAAATCACGGCAATCGGAAGAGCAAAAAATGCAATCAGGAAATTGGAGAGCGCCACCTGAATTGCTTCCAGATTCTTCAGGGCTTTAAAAAATAAAATCATCGACAAAAAATTATGAAATACCGTAAGCAATGCCAGTCCGATCCAGGTTTGGGTAGTAAAAGCAGGAACACGATGCAAAATATTTCCTTCATAATGCCAGGCGAATGGGAAAAGAATTAAAACCATAAAGATATAAGTATAGAAAAGCATTTCAATTGCTGTGTAATCCGCTGCAATCTTCTTACAGAGGGTATTGTAAAATCCACTGCCCAGCACCCCGGAAAAAATCAGGACATTTCCAATAATATACTGCATGCTGAAATCCACGCCCATGATATCTTTTAATGAACAAAGTATAACGCCAGCTATAGCTGCCAGAAAACTTATCCATCTCAGCGCATTCATTTTTTCTTTGAGTAAAACAACGGCCAGGAGCGCCGATACAACAGGCAGGGTAAGACTGATAATGGCTGCATTGCTGGCCGTGGACTGTTGCGTGCCAATGGTCATTAAGACCTGAGCGGGAAATTGTCCCAGCAGCGCAAGAACAATAAAAATTTTTAAATGACCGAGCTTTCTTTTTTTGCTTTTTTTAATGTCCTTATATACAAAGGGGATCATGAAAAGGGTTGCAAGCAACATCGGTATGAACACCGTATTGAACGGGCCCACCTGGCCCTGGGTTAATTTAATACAGGTAAATTGCAGTGACCACATCAGGTTGCATGCAAAAAGGGCGGCCCAGGAAACATAGGATTTTAACATTGATCTTATTTAGCTTGACTATAATTAGTTTACAATTATAGCAATTATTTGTAAACAAAATATTATTTTCACAGGGCTGGCTCAGAGATGGATCAGGATAATAAATAAATTTCAGATGGAGAATAAAGGAAGATTTACGGGCAGTCATGTATTGATCACCGGTGCTGCCAGAGGAATTGGTTTTGAAATAGCGAATCATTTTGCGCGTGAAGGCGCGATGCTTTCCATAATGGATTATAATCAGGAATTGCTGGACAGGGCAACACAGGCACTGAAGTCATTGACAACCGCAGTTCATCCGTATTATGCAGACGTGTCCAATCTTTCCATGGTACGCGATGCGGTGGCCGCTGCAGAGAAAATTCAATCCATTGACATACTGATCAACAACGCGGGGATTGCATTTGAAACCCCATTCCTGCAAATTGATGAAAAAGAGTGGAAGCAGATCCTGGACATCAATCTTACCGGTATGTTTTTTGTCGCCCAGACTGTCTGTCGTTTTATGGCCAAAAGAAAAAAAGGAGTGGTTGTAAATATGGGTAGCAAAAACGGTCTTGCTGCCGAGTTCGGCTATGCCCACTATAATGCTTCAAAAGCGGGGGCCATCCTGCTCACCAAGACCATGGCGCTCGAACTTGCTCACCTCAATATCAGGGTTAACGCGGTTTGCCCGGGTTATATATCAACTCCGATGTCCATGGAGATTGATCCTCCCGGCTTTACGGAAAATTTTGTGAAGCAATTTATTCCAATGAACAGGGCTGGAATGGTCGGGGATATTTCGCCGTTGTTTTTATTTCTGGCCGGGGAGGAGAGCAGGTTTATAACCGGTCAGATTATTATCGCCGATGGAGGACAGCTGGCCGGACAGAAACCTGCTGATGATCTTCTGCTAAAAATAAATCCGGGATAAAGATCAAAAGAACAATTCCTGTATTCGCCGTTTGAATATGCAATCACCTGCCCTGGCTTTCCGGTCGCGGTCAGATTTTCGATGTCAGTATAACATGCATTTGTAATCACATCTTTTTTTTATCTTTACCGGGCATGAAAATATGTTTACAAATTAAAATATTTTGTGAACAAGATAATTTATGAAAAAAGATACACTCGCCAGCAAAGCTTTTTTGGAAATAAGAAGAAAGATCCTGAGCAGCCAGTTGCTTCCTAATACCCGGCTGAAAGAAGATGAATGGGCAAAGAAACTTGGGGTAAGCCGGATGGCCGTCAGAGAAGCCTTAACGAGGCTACTGGGAGAAGATATGCTCATGTTAGGCGAAAAAGGTGGTTATTATATCAAACCCCTGCTGCCGGTTGAAATCCGCGAAATCAGAGAATTGCGCGAAGTGCTCGAACTGGGGGCGATGCAGCTGTCCTATAATAAAATGAAGGGGGAGCAATTTGAGAGACTGGAAAAAATTTGTGATGATTATGCATCCATGGCAAAAAAAGGATATTTTAACGGCGCCCTGGAAGCGGATATGAAATTTCACGAAACCCTGGTCGAATATTCCGGAAACAATAAGTTATTACAGGTATACCGCTCTTCGCATATTCCCTTATTTCAGCAAAAAATGGGCAAGTCCCAGATCGGCATTGAGGATCATGAGCAAACGGATGCGGAGCACCGGCAAATTATCAAAGCCCTGAAACAAAAAAACCTGAATCTTGCCAAAGAGACGATGATCAAACAATTCGCCAGGGGCGAAGCCGTAGTACTGGACCTGGGCTGAAACCAGCAGGGGAGGTTGAGAAAGCTTTTTTAGACCCCGGAACCAACTTACCTCCCCGTCTTCCTTATTTTACATCTTACAGTCTTCCGCAAGCCGCAGTTCCCAGGATTCCATAATCCTTTGGCCACTGCCTAAAACCGGCGAATAAGCATCATGATCTGTAATCCGCCGCACAAAGCCGCCTTTTTGCAGAAGTCGGAAACCCCATTCGAAAGGATTTCTGAACCCCCCGTTTTCTGGGCAGCCCCTCCCTTAAAAAAAAGACTATTAAAAAAATTGTTTATTTGAAACTATTTTTTATGTTTACAAAAAATATCATTTTTTGTTTACATTAAATTCTCTCGCCAATTCTTTCAAACCATTATTTTATACCAAAACTGAAAGATTATGATAATAAATAAAACAGTTCAGCTATTGAAGGCATTACTGTCTGCAATGCACCAGATGCCGGCTTACCTGCTTTTACTGGTCATACTGTTTTCTTTTTCGAATCCCGTTTTCGCACAGCATTCGATTACCGGCAAAGTGACTGATATTTCGAATAACTTAAAAGGGGTTACGGTCCAGGTAAAAGGTACGAACATCGCTACGCAGACAGATGATGATGGAAATTTTACAATTTCCGCTGCTCCAAATGCCACGCTTGTTTTTTCTTTCATCGGCTATGGCACAGAAGAAGTCCCTTTAAATAACCGGACCAGCGTCCAGGTGGTATTAACCAGCGCAACCAGTCAGTTGGACCAGGTTGTATTGACCGGCTATACCAGACAATTGAAAAAAGATATCACGGGTTCTGTAGCGGTGGTGGATATGCCTGCACTAAAATCAATTCCGACGGGAGCAGCTGAACAGGCATTGCAGGGACAGGCTGCCGGAGTTATTGTCATCAATTCCGGAGCTCCCGGTGGCACAAGCAATATTTTCATTCGTGGGATATCTTCTTTTGGTGACACGGGACCCCTGGTAATTGTGGATGGCGTGCAGAGCAGCCTCCACGATATCAGCGCGGATGATATAGAATCCATGCAGGTATTGAAGGATGCCGGTGCTGCTTCCATATACGGAGTGCGCGGTTCCAATGGGGTTATTATTGTTACAACCAAAAAAGGGAAGATCGGAGCGCCTGCAGTTTCTTACAGTGGCTATTATGGCATTCAGGTGCCTCCCTCAGGGAACGTGTTAAATATAGCAAGCCCCGAAGCTTATGCTACATTCGTAAAAAGACTTGTGCCGGATACCCAGCTGTTTCCGAACGGTACGGTTCCGGATTTTACTTATGCAGGTCCCGGTGTGCGCGGCATAGGCAATGCGGGCGATCCTGCCGTGGATCCTTCAAAATATGTTTATGATCCTGCCCATCCGGATAACGATTACATGATTCAGAAATTAAATAAAGGGCCCCTGGGAACAGATTGGTTTCATCAGGTTTTCAAAACTGCTCCAATACAAAACCACTCTCTTACGCTCAGTGGCGGAACCGATAAGGCAAACTACCTGTTTTCCCTGGGCTACTTTGATCAGCAGGGCACCCTGATCGAGACTTATTTGAAAAGATATTCCGCAAGGATCAATACAGAATTTAAGATTACAAATAAAATACGGGTTGGTGAAAATGCTTATTTGTTCTACAAGTCCAATCCACCTTTCAGCAACCAGGATCAGAACAATGCCATCTTTTTCGCTTATTGCATGCCCAACTTTGTTCCGGTTTACAATATCAAAGGTCAGTTCGGCGGAAACTGGGAAGGTCCCGGTGAGTTGGGCGACCGCTGGAATCCGGTAGCCTTGATGAAAAACACATCAGAGAATCGGAACAATTCCTGGGACATAGTCGGAAATGTATATGGAGAAGCCGACTTCCTGAAATATTTTACATTTCGAACAAGTTTTGGGGGAACAATTGACAACGAATACAGTTATAATTTCTTTCCCATCCGTTACCAGGATCTCGAACAACATGACAATGCGAACAGCTACAATGAGAACGCACTCTATAACAGCAGCTGGATATGGACCAATACCGTTACGTACAACGAGGTATTCGGCAAACATAGTATCAAGGTACTGGCCGGCGCTGAGTCCATCGATAATTATGGAAGGGCCGTCGGAGGTTCAGCAAACGGATTTTTCTCCTCGGATCCCAATTACCTGATACTGAATAATGGTACTTCCGGAGTAACGAATTACAGCAAAGCCTACGTGAATACATTATACTCTCTTTTTTCACGCTTGGATTATGCATTTAACGACAGGTATCTGTTTGGAGCTACAGTACGCCGGGATGGATCCTCAAATTTTGGTGAAACAACGAGGTTTGGTGTTTTCCCTTCTTTCTCCGCAGGATGGAGGATTTCCAAGGAAGATTTTATGTCAACGGTGAGCTGGATCAACGATTTGAAATTGAGAGGGAGCTGGGGAAAACTGGGATCACAAAACAATGTGCCGCCGGCCAATGCTTTTTCTTTGTATAGTTCCGGATTCGGCACATCCTATTACGGGATTGGAGGAACAGGTACCATTACCCAGGGATTTTACCAGTCCACCATCGGCAATCCGAATACCGGTTGGGAACAGGACGTGATTACCAATGTGGGACTTGATGCTACTGTATTTAATAAGTTCGACATCTCCGTGGAATGGTACGTTAAGAAGATAAACGGCTTGTTGTTTCCCCAGCCCCTGCCTGCAACTGCCGGTGGTGCAACAGCCCCTATCATCAATATCGGAGACATACAGAATAAAGGCTGGGACGTTTCCGCAACTTACCATGGGCGGGTTAACAATGATTTTCATTTCGATATCACCGCCAACATTACTGCCTATAAGAACCTGGTCGTAAGTATTCCGGATCCCGGCTACTTTGATGTCGGCACGGTCCGTAATGAAGTGGGACATCCCGTCAGCTCTTTCTTCGGATATAAGTTTATCGGATTCTTCAAAGATTCTGCTGACGTAGCGAAATCCCCAACTCAGGAAGACGCTGCTCCGGGCCGGTTCAAATATGAAGACGTAAACCATGATGGCCAGATCACACCGGACGACCGCACCTTTATTGGAAATCCAAATCCCAAATTTACATACGGGTTGAATCTGAGGGCATCCTTTAAGAATTTCGATTTTTCCATGATTCTATACGGTTCCTACGGTAACCAGATTTATAATGCCCTGCGTTCTACCATTACTCATTGGAATGATTATCCTGAGGCTTTGAGCAATGACCTGGTCTTCGGTTCTTGGACACCCACAAATCTGAATGCCAAAGCGCCTATAGCAGAGAATTCTACCAATTTCAGCAATGCGGAAGGATCATTTTATGTGGAAAACGGATCTTTTCTGAAATGCCGGTCCATGATGCTGGGATATTCTTTAAGTCCGGCTTCGTTAGGGAAAATGGGTATCAAAAAACTGAGGATATATATTCAGGCAGCCAATCTTTTTTGCATTACGAAGTATTCCGGGCTAGATCCGGAATTAATGGGTACCGCTGAATCCTTTGGCATAGACAATTCCAATTACCCGAACATTTTCAAAAATTACAACTTCGGAGTTAATCTGAATTTTTAAATATATCCGGTCATTATAAAATATTATGTTATGAAGAAATTAAATATCAAACTAATTTTTATATGCTGTTTTTCAGCTATAATTATAATATTGATGGCTGCGTGTTCGAAAAGTTTTCTCAACAAGGAACCGCAGGGATCTACAAGCGATGCCACCCTGGCGAACAAAGCCGGGGTTGAAGGCTTGCTTATCGGCGCTTATTCACTCCTTGACGGAGAAGGTAGTCCTGATTTAGGAGGCGGCCCTTATTCCGAGGCGGTCAGCAACTGGGTCTGGGGCGGATGCGGTTCCGATGATGCACACAAGGGTTCCACCGATAATGACCAGGATGAAATAGCGGCGGTCGAAAAGCACAATATCAATCCTACAAACGATTACCTCGAAGGAAAATGGGGGGCCCTGTATGCCGGTGTTCAGCGTGCCAATGACGTGCTGCGGATAATGGCAGAGGTCAAGGACGGTTCCATTTCATCTGCCGATATGACGGAGATCAAGGCCGAAGCGATTTTTTTAAGAGCAGTCTATCACCTGGAAGCCGCAAAAATGTGGAGAAATGTCCCTTATGTTACGGACAGCATTTCCTATCAAAATGGAAACTATGATGTTCCAAACCCTGGCCCGATATGGGCACAACTGGAAACCGATTTTTCCTTTGCCATCGCTAACTTACCTGCCACCCAATCGGATCTCGGGCGGGCGAATTCCTGGGCGGCAAAAGCCTTTCTGGCAAAAGTTTATATGTTTGAACAGAAGTTCAGCGATGCAAAAACACTGCTCGCAGATATCATTACGAATGGGGTAACTACTGCCGGAACAAGATATGCACTTGTCAATTTTGCCGATAACTTCAATCCTTCAAAGGACAATAATACAGAGTCCGTTTTTTCTGTTCAGATGACCGTAAATGATAATTCAAACGGCGCGAATGATAATGAAGGCGACATATTGAACTTTCCTTACGGAGGTGAAACAACCTGTTGTGGATTTTATCAGCCTTCTTTCAGCCTGGTCAATTCCTACAAGACGGACGCCGGCGGATTGCCCCTCCTGGACACCTGGAATGATTTTGATATTACTAATGATCAGGGACTTGCTTCAGACCAGCCCTTTACTCCGTATACAGGAACTCTGGATCCGCGTCTCGATTGGACAGTAGGAAGAAGGGGGATTCCCTTCCTGGACTGGGGCATCATGCCGGGCCAGGCATGGGTGCGGGCCCAGCCGGAAGGCGGACCCTATGTTGCACTCAAGAATCTTTTTTATAAGAACCAGGAAAGCACCACGGCAGATCTTGGCGGTGGCTGGGGGCTGAACCAGGGCACATCAAATAATTATAAAATGATCCGCTATGCGGATGTGCTCCTGTGGGCGGCAGAATGTGAAGTGGAAGTCGGTAGTCTTGATCAGGCGGAGACTTATGTCAACATGGTCAGGAACCGTGCAGCCGATAAAAATGACTGGGTTAAAGCCGACGTGGCAGACGGAGGAGCCAATTACGGCGGGTATGCAGCCAACTATTTTATCAATCCTTATCCGGCCGGAGCGTTTACCTCCAACGGTCAGGACTATGCGCGTAAGGCTGTCCGCTTCGAAAGAAAACTTGAATTCGCCATGGAAGGGCATCGTTTCTTCGACTTACAGCGCTGGGATATTGAAACGCCGGGTTATATGGCTGGCGTTTTGAATGATTATATCCAGCATGAAACCCATATCCCCAATTTCCCGGATGGCATTTTACAGGGAGCGACATTTACACAAGGCCAATATGAGATATATCCGATTCCCCAGCATCAAATTGATCTGAGTGTAAAAAACGGTGCACCTACTTTGAAACAAAATCCGCACTATTGATGGCCGGTATTAAAATGAATGATAAAAACTATTCTCGTGACAGCCGGCTTTTTTCATTCATTCAGAAAAAAAAATAATATGACAGGTGACCAGAGAATTCAGGAGAAACGGATATCTGGCCGCCGCGCAATGATCCGAATCGGAACGGCCATTTTGGGAACGTGCCTGCTCTCAGCCGCGTACAGACCTGCTGAAAACAGTACAAAAAGGAACGGGCCTGATCCAGATCCTGTATTTAATGTCAGGCAATTTGGTGCAACAGGAAAAAGGCAGGACAATTCGACAAAAGCCTTCCATGACGCTGTTGAAGCATGCTCGCTGAACGGTGGTGGGACTGTTTACGTTCCGCCCAGAGAATATACGGTGGGAACCATTCAGCTCATGGACAATATCACCCTGAACATATCAGCCGGTGCAACATTGTTCCTCAGCCAATCAAGGGCAGATTTCAAACACGGTTCGTATTCCATGATCTTTGCAGATCACGCAAGCAATATTACAGTTACGGGAGGCGGTGTGTTGGACGGCCTGGCTCAATATGACTATTTGGAGATGAATGGAATGGACCCGGAAATAGCTGAGGAAACGGATATTGCGAAAGCTTCCGGTGAAGACATGCGGCGCTATTTCAGAAAAAAGACCGCAATGAACACGTACATGTTCATCATGAACGATTGCATCAACTTTAAGGTCAGTGATATAAGTATTATTCACTCTCCGCTATGGAATGTTCTCCTGAATGACTGTGACCGGGTCTTTATTTGTGGAATTTATATTTATTCAGATCTGGAAAAAGGTGTAAATGCAGATGGTATTGATATCTGTTCATCTGCGAATGTCACAATCTCTGATTCGGTAATTGTCACCGGAGATGATTCAATTGTTGTGAAGTCGATTTCCCGCGATGGTAAAAAAGCGAATCCATGCGAAAATATCACCGTCACCAACTGTATTCTTGAATCTTCATCCACGCCGCTGGTGATCGGTACCGAAACGGAGGCCGATATCCGCCATATCGTTTTCTGTAATTGTGTGATCAGAAACTCAAACCGTGGATTGGGAATTAATGTACAGGATGGGGCAACTGTCAGCTCGGTTATATTCAGCAATATCACAATAGAAACCAAGAGGCGTCACTGGAACTGGTGGGGGAGTGCCGAATTGTTCAGGTTCGTGCTAAAAAAAAGGCATCCGGAATCCCGGTTGGGAAGAATCAGGGACATCTTTATCAGTAATGTCATCGCTCAGGTCAGAGGCACCAGTATCATGAGCGGCCATCCTGATCACCCCCTGGAGGATATCAGGATAAGTGGTATGCGCTTGTTTATGAATCCGGAGGACGCAGCTGATAAAAGAGCCACGGACGCCCTGCGCATGGAAGGAGTTCGAAACCTGGAAATCCGCGATCTCGCTGTGAACTGGGCAACAGATATGCCGGAAAAAAAATGGCAGCATGCACTGGTTTTGAAAAATGTTTCCAGATTTGAAATAGATTTTTTCTCCGGACGCCAGGGATTGGAGAAGGGCAATGACCCCGCTATTCTTCTTGACAATGTTAAGGACGGTGTTATCCGTAATTCCCGGGGGGATGAAGGAACGCAGGTATTTATCCACCTGCAGGGAAATGAAAGTGAAGGAATCACCCTGAGAAATAACAATACTAAAAAAGCCGGAAGGTATATTACGTACGGAGACGGGGAACTGAAAAAGGTTGTTGACCTGGATTAGGATCCCATCACTGTCAGGTAAAAAACAAGGACTATATTTTATTTAATGTTAACGTACAAAAGCAGTATAATGGGAAATATTTTTTGTTTCAATTCAGATTCGTCTAAAGCATTTGGAAGACCATCGCTCAAGAATCTTTTTCTATTAATCCTGACACAAATTTTGTGGACAAGCCCTGCCTTACAGGCGCAGAACCGGCATGACCGCCCTGAACCTGATCCCTATGTACTTGAAAACGCCAACCTTAAAGTGGAATTGGGAAAAGACAGGCCCGTAATCTATCAATACCTGTTGAAAGAGAATAACGGCGTTCTGCCGTCAAACCCGAATAATTCAGGACCATCTGTATTATTTTTTCAGGGTTCCAGGTCGGTTATGAGATCTCATACTAAAATTGCCTATAAAGCCTCCCGCAAGGACAACAGCATCGTTTATCATGCCAACATAACTTATGATAATAAGCAGGCTATTGCATTCGACCTTACTTATATATTGACGGGTAAAGGGATTAATATAGATTTCAACCATGTGGTGGAATCCAATAATTTTTATCTGTTCAATGTTGAGCTGCCGGATCTTATTTCTGTGGAATCAACGGACCCCGTTTCGAAACTGGCCATTCCTGCAGATGCCGGCAGGTTAATCGACGTTAAGAAGGCTTCCATAAAGAATTACGAATATGAAATCGACTGGTTGAACTCTATTCTGGCAGGGATAGCTTACAACTCAAAAGTAATTGGTGTTATGGATACAAAATCAATTGAGAACCATAGCATCGTTAGTGTTTATGAGCGCGGGGACAATAAATTCGGATCTTTTTCCATGCGGTTGGAACATCGTTTAAGGGAATACGATCTTGCGGAGTTCGGAACTGTAATTCCGGCTACCGATCCAAAATATTTTTTGAAGGTTCAGGATTCGTGCCAGGTTGAAATTTCCATTGCGGGTGACTACGACGGAGACGGAGAAGTTTCCTGGGTGGATGGTTCAAAATTGCTGAGAGAAAAAGTAAATGCTGTTCCCAATGCTTATTATCAGGACAAAACCTTTGTCCGCGCCTTCCTTTCGCGTAAGGGAAGCACGGCCGAAAATGTAAGCTTTGACGAGGAGCTCGGGAGAATAAAAAAACTCGCAGCCCAAACGGATTCGGCGGCATACGTCGTTTACCTGTTGGGCTGGCAATACTCGGGACATGATACAGGATATCCTTCGGTGGACAAGGTCAATGACAGCCTTGGTGGTTATGAAAAACTCGTCAACCTGATCCGGGAAGCGAGGAAGTATAATGTTAATATTACTTTCTATGATAACTATGATGATTCATATCCGGATCATCCGGGCTGGGATGCGGATGTCATCTGCAGGGACCCGCAGGGTAATCTAATGATGGGTGGCACCTGGGATGGAGAACAATCTTATTTGATAAGCAGTTATAAATACGCCATGAAATCAGGCCTGAACAGAGTAAGGTTCACGCTTAAGAGATACCCGGTGGAAAAAGCTTATTTTATTGATGTTCTTGCCGGCGGATACCATGGTGGCAGGAAATACGATTTTAATCCTTCGAGCCCGGCGGGAGCTGTGAAAAATTTTGAAGGCAAGCTGAAGATCATTGACGAATTCAATAAACAAGGCCTGGACGTAGCCACAGAAGATTTTACCGGTTTTTTTGTGGGCCATGCCGGAACATTCGGAGACATCGTTGCCTTTGACAATATTTATTTCAAAGATGAAGAGCAAATACCTCTGATACCACTCATCTATCATGGAAAAACCAGCTTTGGAATGAAAGTAAGCAGCAGGTCATTGAATGTAAAGACCTTCCTCTATGGTCAGAGAGCCCAGTCGTTTACCAGCCTGCGTTCTGTTTATACTCCCGCGGACTATATTCTCGATGCATTGCCCAAACAAAAGCTTTATGGATTGCCCATGAAGTCATACCACAGGTACGGTGATCTCGAACGCATTGTTTATGAAGACGGCAGCGTAGTGGAGACAGATGTGAAAGCCAATACATATAGCGTGCGATTAAAAGACGGAAGAGTGATAGCCAGGAACTATAGCAGTTTTGTTCCGGTGAAGAAAGACGTTTATATGGCCTGCAGCATGAATGGAGGCCTCATCAGCTATCCTGTTCCGCGAGAATGGACCGACACAAATAAAATTCATGTATTCAAGCTGAACAGCGACGGGACCAGGAATGAGACGGATTTTAAAACAGAGAATGGGAACATCAGTTTTAATTCAGATCCCAACGCACCGTACAAAGTTGTTTATGTGGAATAACTGTTTTCATTCAGTGTTGGTATTCCATATTAAAAGCTGCGCATGAATCCATCTTATACCTAATATTTTAGTCATGACACAGAAGATCACGAAGTTTTTTTTCAGTATCTTTTTATCAATTTTATTTTTATTTCCCGCAGAAAATGTTTCCGCCCAACATTCTGCTGTAATACAGGCTGAAAATGCAAAGCCTGGAACGACCGATTGGATGATCACCAAGGTTGTGCGTGATCCCGATGAACCATACGTGAATGGCTGGCACGTGCGAAAAAAAATCCAGGGCTATGTTTCGCGTACCAGCATCAGGCCCGGGGAAACACTGAAATTTTTTATCAGCACGGATCCTGCGGATAAATACAAGCTCGACATCTTCCGCATGGGATATTATGGGGGGAAAGGTGGCCGTCTGGTCAAATCGATGGTCCTGCAGGGAAAGCCGCAGCCTACTCCACCGGAAGGTCCAGGACATATCATGGAATGCCGCTGGGATGAGAGTGGTAGCCTGCAAATTCCGAAGGATTGGGTGAGTGGTGTTTATCTCGGGCTGCTCAGCACTTTAACAACCAAAGCCCAGGCTTATATTGTATTCATCGTACGGGACGACCGGAAGGCAGACATTCTATTTCAATGTTCCGATCTCACCTGGCAGGCATATAATCGCTGGCCGCAATGGCATTCGCTTTACGATTCGCCGACTGACCCCTGGGGCGCTTCAGGACCTGTTGGTTATGATCTTAGTTTTAACCGGCCGTATGCGATGTATTGGAACGGATACCCGGCAGGCTTCGAGGCGCAGACAAATGGTTCGGGAGAATTTCTGATGACTGAATTCCCGCTGGCCTACTGGCTTGAAAAGGAAGGATACGATGTTACCTATATTTCAAACATTGATACACATGAAGACGGGCCCGGACTGTTCCGGGGAAAAGTATTTCTGTCTGTGGGTCATGATGAATACTGGACTCCCCGCATGTATGATAATGTGACCAACGCAAGGGACCATGGCGTAAACCTCGCATTCCTTTCCGGCAATTCTGTTTCGGGAAGAATTGAACTTTTCCCGGATTTGAAAGGTCATGCTGACAGAAACATGCGAAAAATAAATCCACGTTTTAATAATGCACAGGACCTGATGGGATCGCATTCTTATGGCGTTGGCCTGGCCAACTGGACATGCGTGGCTCCGGATCATTGGGCTTTTGAAGGTACAGGTATGAAAAAAGGTGACAGCATTCAAAACCTGGTAGGATGGGAATTCCACGGGCCACCGCTGGCTGATAAAAAAGATATGGTCGTGCTTGCCGAAGGTTATGTAACAACTTATGATGGAAAACCTACAAAAAGACAATACGCAGCTACTATTTACACGGCAGACAAAGGCAATTATGTATTCAATGCTGCAACATGCTGGTGGACACAAGTCTTGTCCGCTCCGCCAGGATATGTAAATCCGCCGAACCGTTATTTTGAAGAAGCGGATCCAAGGGTTCAGCGTATTACCCGTAATGTCCTGGACCACATGATTGCCGTCAAACTTGATAAATGATTTCCTAACAGAGACAACCAAGTCAAAAAAATTCCCCGGGATGCTGAGCTTTCCATTGTTTCCGCTTAACTCCCCGAAATGCACGGATCCAAACATTCGTGCCGGGGCGTTTATGCGCTGCAAGAGAAAATAAAATGCGCAAATGGAAACATCCCAATTATTTGTGGATGAGGTTCTGCTGGTCCCGGAAAAAATCAAATGGATTTTAATACTTCCCTGGTTGCGGCGAGGGTAATATCGATATCCTCTTCCGAATGGGCGTAACTAATGGATCCCTGTTTGCAGGGAATGGGGAAATGATAAATACCCCGTTCGATCAGCGCCTTACGGTAAATGCTGTCGAATTTGAAATCATGATTCTCAAGGATGTCGTGCAGGTCATCCGGTGTTTTTTCGCAGAAATAAACACAAAATGAAGAAGCATTTGTTGAGAGATTAAATGAAATCCCAAATTCATTGAAGAGGTTGGTTAGTCCTTTGTACAAGCGATTGCTTATTTTATCAATCCAGGCATATGCTTTCGGGTTCTTTAAAAATTCAATGGTTGCAATGGAAGCTGCTGTATTTATGGGATGAGCGGTATAGGTACCCGCTATAAGTACCCTTTTCGCGGGATCGGGAGAATCAAAAAGATCCATGATTTCCTTTTTCCCACCAATGACTCCGATGGGATAACCATTTGCCACGGCTTTACCAAAAACAGACAAATGAGGCTTAACTCCGGCAACTGCCTGGTATCCGCCCAACGCTGACCTGAATCCGGTTTTTACCTCATCAAAAATACAAAGGGCACCATATTTTTCGCAAAGATCAATAAGGCCCTGGAGATAACCTGGCTTCGGTGATACAATTCCTATGTTCTGAAGAACGGGTTCCGTAAGTAGGCAGGCGACCGGATAATTTTTCAATACATATTCGACTGATTCAAGGTCATTAAAATTGACAATATGCACTTTTTCTTTGGTGGATTCCGGTATACCGGACGAAGAAGCGATGAATGGATATTCCCCAGCAGAAACTCTGGAACCTATCTCTTCCAGATCAGGCATTACGTGTCTTGCCACTTCATTGTGCCATCCATTATAGCCTCCAAGTGTGAGGATGATGTCGTCCCTTTTTGTCCAGGCTCTTGCCAACCGGATGGCATGCGCCGTTGCCTCACTGCCCGTGTTCGTAATCTGAACCAATTCAAGAGAAGGGATGGATTCACAAAGAAGCCTTGCCAGTTTTATTTCGAGTGGATTGGTACCGCTGCCCATCAGGGACCATTCTGATTTTATAACTTCCAGAACGGCATCATTTATTTTTTTGAAATTGTGACCAAGCAGATAAGGTGCGAATCCTGCGTGATAATCGATGTACTCTTTGCCCGTCACATCATATATTTTGCTGCCTTTGCCTTTAATAAATACAATTTGAGGGCTTACTTTACGGTTTATCGAAACAACCCCTCCTGCTATATAGTGACCTGCTTCCCTATTGATTTCAGTAAACGGGGTTAGTTTTTCTTTAATCATCATGTACCTTGTTTGGGTTTATTTGCAAATATATGTTTACAATTTAAAGATTTTTTTGTTTACACAAATAAAGTTATAAATCTATATCATTTTGCTGAAACCTCATCGTATTTGTCCTTTTAAATTTCAAAAAACTCCAGAAATTTTCACAGGAATATCATCATCGCTTTTTTTATGAATGCCATTGAAATTTTATTGACGGCTAATTATAAAAGTATACAAATATCTTATATATTTGTATACAAAATGGCCTTTTTTACTTACAGTTTCTAAAATAATAGGATTTTAATGCGGATGCAGCAGGCATTGCAAAAAGCCGGGGGAATGTCACCTGAATCAAAAGAATCAGTGCATTTGCTGCAGGATCGTATTGTAATGGCTTTTAGTAGTATGTAGTCATAAGCAATGGCCCGGGAGCAATTTCTATTGCTCCCTTTTTATAATTCCTATGATGATCGGGCATGGTAACTATGAGTTCATGTGCTGAATTTAATGAACTGCACAGCTTTTTTTGCATTTTTCCAACCTGACGGGGTGAACTACTTGCCTTCATGCTTATTATAGTCGACAAAAAAATTCTCAATCTCGGTAACCATACTCTTATTTAGCTCGTCGATATTTTTTATTCCGCTGTATAAAACGGAACATTAAGAAACACCGACCATTCTGTCATTGCGGATTTTTTTTCCCTTTTCATTTTCCTGTCTGGCCACTAAGACACCCAATAAACGGACGCTAACAAGACATCCGGGATAAGCCGGACCTAGCAAAACTACCAAAACATCCAATGGATCGCGGTCTTCGCCAAGGGTTTCTGGAATAAATCCAAAATCAAAGGGGAAAACAGTTCCCATTGGAAGAGTCTTGACCAAACAAAAATGCCTTGTTTTGGATCATAAACATAATTGTTCTAAGAATTGCATGGATTTTCAATAATTGCATTCACCAGATTTTTATAAGTCGGACTGATTTTTTCGAATTTCATAATAGGCAATATGAGAAAATCGCGCCAGCCGATACATGACGTGGCCATAGAAGGAGTTCCTCAGGCCATGGCATACCAATTGCTCAGGGTAATAAATTGATGAACCTATTAAATAATTTGCTATGGCGGAATTACATGTCCAACGAAAGAGAGGCGGCCTTGGGTGGTTGTGGGCCTTGTTGATACTTATAGTGATTGCGGCTGCTGTTTATTTGTATTTACATAATAAAAATCCCAGGGGGTATCCATTGCCAAATAAGACCACCGGGTTGGTTAAGCAGAAAGCGCTATCAGCAACGATAATTTTCCAGGAATAAATACATAAAATTTCGATTATGACACATTCAGAAAACATGTACGATAGTCACCTGAAAGAATTGCATTCCAGCGAATACGAGATGGCGACAGGAGAACCCGATATAAGAAACTGGAAAGTAATCGGATTGAAAAACCAGGAAGTGGGCAAAGTGGAAGAGCTTTTATTTGACGAAGGTTCACACCGGGTGAGGTGGCTGGTTGTAAACATAAATGGTAAATCTCTAAATCTTGTTTCAAGGTCTATTTTAATACCAGTCGGCCTCGTCGACCTTCTTAAGGACGAAAAAGTAGTTCTGCTTAAGGGGATAAATATTGGCCATCTCGCATTATTGCCCACCTATGAGAAGGGCAAGATGTCCCGGGAAACAGAACTCGCGGTCCGCGACGTATTTTCAGAGGGTAATACCGGAGTATATGCGGACAAAAATATTATAGGTGACGAGGAATTTTATGATAATGAATATTACAGCAAGGGGAAATCTACTGAACCGCGTATGAAGGTTATTGAAAAAAGTTCAGCAAAAGAAGAAATCAGAGATAATATAGAGCGTGTGAAGGAATCAGTCAGAAAATTGGAAAATGAGGTTGAAAAACTCGACAAGGCTGATCTATAGTGCCTTTCACTTATAGTACGGAAACCGGTTTACCGTCGGTAGTCGAAATGATAGCAAGACAATCCGCACCATGCGGGTTTTGCCAATTCGGGTAATGTTTTTACCAAATATTTTCCCGCCAATAAATTTATTTTATGTGGTTTCTTAACCTGGGAGTTCGGTTCCGGGGCACATGAATTGCCTTTTCGGTGTATGGTCAAAGAATCTTGTGCTGATCGATGATGAAATATGAAGTGAGTTAAGGAGATCTTTGATTAACCTAGCGAGAAAAAATATCCAGAAGCAAAGATGACTACTCACCAACAAAACATGAAAAAACGATTATCCGTTTTTGTGAAAACCCGGAAAACCCTTGTTATTATCCTGGGGTCGCTGCTGGTATTACTGATCGCCGTACGTATTGCATTACCCTATATTTTACTCAGGCTTGTAAATAAGGAACTTCAGCATATTCCCGGTTATACCGGCCATGTAGAAGATATTGATGTGGCGTTGATCCGCGGAGCCTACAAAATAAAAAAAATCAAGCTGGAAAAAACCGGGGGCATGGTACCGGTTCCTTTTTTTTCAGCTCCACTGGTTGATTTGAGCCTTCAGTGGGAGGCGTTGTTTCATGGCCGGATCGTTGGGAAAATAGAAGTCGATCAGCCTGTCCTCAATTTTGTTAAAGGTCCTACG
Source organism: Chitinophagaceae bacterium (assembly GCA_025449645.1). Taxonomy (GTDB): domain Bacteria; phylum Bacteroidota; class Bacteroidia; order Chitinophagales; family Chitinophagaceae; genus Puia. The sequence goes on from JANWIY010000123.1 coordinate 20,529, forward strand.
GAAGAAACCAGTCAGACTAAAATCGACTCCAGTTGGACGGATGTCGTCAAAAAACTCATGCCCTTAAAGTTAAATAAGTTTGAAGTCGTCGAAGGTCAGATCCATTACCGGGATTTTCATAGTAAACCGTCTTTCGATATCTATACCAAAGAGGTTCATATTCTGGCCGAAAATTTAAGCAACGCTGAAAAGAACAAAGAACTGCTGCCCTCGACCATTACAGCTTCTGCGGATGTGTATGGAGGAAAGGCCACTGCGAGTATGAAAATGGATGCGCTCGCTAGGACGCCTACGTTTGACGGAAAGGCAAAGCTGGAAGGAATGAACCTGGACAATCTGAACAATTTCATTGACGCATTCGCCAAATTCGATATCAAGTCAGGAGAGATAAGTATTTATACAGAGGCAGCAGCAAAGAATGGTCGTATCATCGGCTATACTAAACCGATCATTAAAAATTTGAAGGTGGTCAATTGGGAAAAGGATAAAAATAAACCGTTAAAGGTAGCCTATGAGGCAGTTGTAGGAGCAGTGGCCTGGGTATTCAAAAACCATGGTAAAGAACAGCAGGCTACCCGTGTGGAATTTGAAGGTAATATTAAAAACCCAAATATTGATATCTGGGAATTGATCTGGCAGGTTTTGAAAAATGCTTTTATTCAGGCCCTGTATCCTTCCCTGGAAAATTCTGTAAGTATTAATTCCCTTGATAAGGGAGATAAAAACGCAGCCCTGAAGTCGGAGGTTTCAAATTCCGGCGGAGGGATGATAAAAAACAAAGCGGGGGGAAAAAAATCTAAAAAGGAAATCAGGTAAGAGAAACGCGCAAAAAAGTAGGCGGATAAAGAAAAGTCCAGGAAAAAAGAGGAGAAAGAAGATCCAAAAAAGGATAAAAAATGAATGATGCCATATTCAATGGCAGGAGTTGGTTTTTCTACCGATCATAAGGTTTTAGTATCCTTTTTACATGATCCTTTTGCACACGGAATCCCGGTTCCGGATTGGCCAATGATTGTTCCCACTTTCTCCTGAGGATGCCCTGGGCCTCATTGGAAAGTTTACCCCAAAAGCTGAATTTATTGTAATTTGAAAGGAAATGAGAGCGAATTAAATATGGATAATTTATATTACAAAGACAATATAAATTCCTGTTTTATCCGTCTTTGATCCGTGTTTATATTAACGATTAGTATCCTTTTCTTTGATAGGGTCACCAAGTCTTAAAAGAAGTAATAGCTATTCGATATCAAAATCGGGATTTCTTGGTTCAAAGAGCGGCACAGGCCGTAATGACCGGGTATCCGCGGGCGGATTGATTTTGGACAAAGAAACCGGGAAACTGTATTAAATGAATGATGGATGGAAGGTATGGTAAGCAGTATTTTTGGGATCTTGAGAATTTCCCGATCGAACAAAAACTGGTTCGTTAAATGAAAAAAATATTTTCGTGCTGTTTTATTGCGTCAATATTGTTTTTGCATGTATCGGCCCAGACAAAGATCACCATCGCAGTTGCAGCTAACATGCAATACGCCATAGAAGCAATTAAGACCGAATTTAAAAAGGCTGATAAAGAGGCTGATATTAGGGTTGTATTGGGCGCTTCGGGCAACCTTACGCAACAAATCATGCAGGGTGCACCATTTGATATATTTATTTCTGCTGACACTTCTTATCCTGAAATATTATGGGACAGCAATTTTGCTGCTCAACCTCCAAAAGTATATGCCCGGGGTTTGTTGGTTTTGTGGACTGCCAAGCCAAACATTCAACCAGGTTCGGACTTGAAAATTTTATTGAGTGATGAAATAAAACATATTGCAATTGCCAATCCCAGAACTGCCCCTTATGGTGCAGCCGCGGAATTTATTTTGAAAAAATATGAATTATATAGTAAAATATCTTCCAAACTTGTAACCGGTGAAAGCATTACGCAGACATCCCAGTTCATTGCAACACAGGCAGCAGACATCGGATTCACGGCAAAGTCGATTGTTATTTCGGCTGAAATGAGGGGCAAAGGCAGATGGGTAGAATTAATTCACTGCGATTACCCTCCGATTAAGCAGGCAGCCGTGTTATTAAAATACAGCCAGCAAAACAATGCGGTTGAAACAAGAAAGTTTTACGATTTTCTCTTTTCCGATAAAGCAAAAGCTATTTATAAAAAATTTGGATACATTGTACAGTAATGCCTGAACTATCACCTTTGTGGATTACCCTTAAGCTGGCGTTTTTTACTACGCTTATTTTGCTTTGTTTGTCTGTGCCGCTTGCCTACTGGTTATCAAATAAAAAAACGATTTTCAAAACGATTGCAGAAGTTATAGTCAGCATGCCGCTGGTGTTACCACCAACTGTAATCGGTTTTTATTTGCTCCTGGCTTTTAGCCCGGGTAATACTTTTGGCGCTTTCCTTGAAAAATGGTTTGATGTCAGGCTGGTGTTTTCATTTGAGGGTTTGCTTATTGCATCGGTAATCTACAGCCTTCCCTTTATGGTGCATCCGATTCAATCAGGACTTTCATCTTTACCTCTGAGTTTAAAAGAAGCATCGTATTCACTAGGTAAAACAGAACGCGTAACCTTGTTTAAGGTATTACTGCCTAATGTAAAACCCTCATTGCTTACCGGAATCGTTTTGACCTTTGCACATACAGTTGGTGAATTTGGTGTAGTACTGATGATCGGTGGCAATATTCCTGGAAAAACGCGAACAGCATCTGTAGCTATTTTTGATGAAGTGGAATCGTTCAATTACCACAACGCAAATATGTATTCAGTTATATTACTGGCCATTTCTTTTACTGTTTTATTTTTTTTGTATTTATATAACCGCGGGTCACAAAAAGTAAAAATTTTTTAGTAAAATAAGAGTACCGGAAAATATAAGAAATGATTGAATTCAGGCTACAAAAGAAATTACATACTACTGAAGGCGAAATGCAGTTGCAGGTAAGTGGCAGTTTTGAAAGAAGAAAATTTATCAGTTTATATGGTTCCTCAGGTGCAGGTAAAACCAGTGTATTGCGTATGCTTGCGGGTTTTATGAGGCCCGATGATGGCTTTATAAAAATGGATGATACGGTATGGTTTGATGCACGGAAGAATGTTCATGTGGAACCGCAGCAGAGGAAGATTGGATTTGTTTTCCAGGATTATGCATTGTTCCCCAACATGAATGTTCGGGAGAATATTGCTTTCGCTTTGGGGAAAAAGGAACCTTCGGGAATTATTAATGAATTACTTGAATTAACGGGTTTAAACATGCTGGCGTTAAGAAAAATGAATACGCTTTCGGGTGGGCAGAAACAACGCGTCGCATTGGCAAGGGCCATTGCGACCAGGCCCGCCTTGTTGTTGCTGGATGAACCGTTGTCGGCGATTGATCATACTATGCGTGTACAATTGCAAACAACGTTGCTGGAAGTGCATCGGCGATATAACCTGACGACTATTCTGGTGAGTCATGATATGGAGGAGATCATAAGATTATCCGATATCGTGATTCAATTGGAGCATGGAATGATCAAACAAAACACATGGCCGGCTGCATTTTTTTTGAATGGCGGCAGTTCATCTCCACTAACGGGTAATATTGTCTCTATGGAAGATAATACCGGAACTTTTATGGTGGTCTTACTGAATAACCGGATGTTGAAAATCAATGCTGCCGGACAGGATGCTCATTTCAGTCTGGGTGAGAAAGTGGAGATTGTATATAAAAATGCTGTTCCGTCAATTCGTAAATTATGACTGACCAATTTGATAAAGCCTGCCGTGCACGAAAGTGCGCCCGGGCTGATACGCACACGAGATTTACCAATATGTATGGTAATAGATCCTGGGGAAGTCTTATTAACCGAAGGATTTGAATTTAACTTTCGTCGTCCACACTGCCAATTTCGTCGGAGAAATTGCGCGGCTTGACGAAATAATTTCCTGACCATAATAATTTTCTATATCCTTATTGATTGAATGATTCTGGATGAATAAGCATTCGCTTTGTCACCTTAAATTATATTATATGTTACGGAAAAATTTTCTCTTTCTATCATGTGTTTTCTTTTCCTTTGGATCATTTGCCCAGCCGGAACCGGTAGGCAAATTGTACCTGGATGCAGCTGTCGCGAGATTGCAGCACGCAAAGGCTTACACGCTGGCGGTAGCCGAAGCCATGCCGGAGAGCAAATATGGGTTCAAGCCTACCGCAGAAGAAATGAGTTTTGCCGAACAGCTCCTGCACCTTGGAGATAGGCTTGACTGGTTAACTTCCCAATATCTCTTTAGGGAATCCAACGAAGCCAACCCCTTCAAAGGGCCTACTGCACCATATAAAAAAGAAGAGGTTATAGCTGCAGTGACGCAGGCTTATGATTACGCAATAGATAAATTCAAACATTTCGATGTTTCGCGCTTAACCGATTCTGTATACTTTGAATACATGGGCGCAGAGCGTATGAGCAAGCTCCAGTTCATGAATCTGGTAAATGATCACCAGACTCATCATCGCGGCCAGATGATCGTTTATCTGCGTCTGAATGGGATCATGCCACCTGAATATATGGGATGGTGACAGTGATGACGCAATGATGAAAAAACTACAACTCCCTTTATTTGCCTTATGCAATATCATCACCTTTTTAGCCAGACCACCAGGCATCAATTGCAGGATTCGCTGGTTGCCCGTTTTAACCGCAACGATTTCCAGGGTTTTTACGACCTGGGCTCGCTGGGCTTGGAAGCAAAAGTACAAGCCCGAGAGGATCATTTGATGGCTCGGTTATTTAAAGCAGCGGACCGGCAATATCAGAACCTCGGTGCTCACCCTGGATTCGGGTAAAACCACATATTTTAAATGGGACTCCAAAAAAAGGTACTGTGCTTTGTGCTGAAGACAAGCGAAGGAAACGGGTTTGAAGGTTTCGATTTCAGAAGTTTTCATTTGCCTGACGACATCATCGCTGCCCAGCGATACCGACGGACAACCCAGCTTATGGCTTGAACTACGCGCAACTTCTCAAAAAATACCAACGAAAACCATGAAGTAGTAAATATTTCTCTTAATTTGGAAAATGAAGAATCTTATGACCGCGGTGCTACTTGTATCCGTATTTTCCTGCACCACCAGTTCAAAAATCCAAAATAAAGGAAAGCCCTGGGAGGATAAAATGCAGCAAGTGCCCGGAAGGATAGAATTTGAATATTATAATGAAGGCGGAGAGGGAATTGCGTATCATGATTCGGACTCTGTTAATAATGGTAGTGGCAAACTCAATCCCGCAAACGGAACTTTTCTGAATGAATTCAGGATGAAGGAGGGCGTGGATATTTCCTATACCAAACCTGGTAATATTGATGATAATTCTTTCAATAACGTCCCGAGAGATATGTATAAATTTTATGTGGGATGGACAAAACCCGGAGAATGGATAAATTATACAGTTAAAGTGAATGAGGCTGGCAGATATGCCATAGGCTTACTATACTCTTCCAATGGTGATGGGACAATTTCATTTGATGTGGATGGTAGGGACGCTACGGGGTCGTTAAAAATAAATTCGACCTTTGATTCGCGGGACACTATTTCGTGGCGACAATGGCACCACTGGAACAAGTCAGATTCCATTGGATCGATCACGCTGAAAAAAGGAATTCATGTACTCACTCTGCAAATTATCACAAATGGAAATATGAACCTGGATTATATGGATTTGGAGACTGCCTTAGAAAAATAAAGAAATTCCAATAGCATTGTCTGCCATATTTATTTTCATGATCCACATGATGAGTAAGGGGCAAGGATACCAAACAGGAAACATTTAGGGCATTTCGAATATCGGGTTCTTGGTGAAAATATTTATAAGATTGGCATGACTACCGCCCCGGGCTTATGGATCGAATACACGAGTTAAGCGACTTCTCACTTCTGTTTCAGTTTGATGTGCATTCAATCATATTTTCTCAAAATGCGCCGGAGTTTGAACGCAGCCTGCGCAAAACGTTTGCCTGCTTGATATAGATTGGGGGATTATTTTCAAAACAGAATAAATCAGCATACATGAAATTAGTTTTTGCTACTCCAGGTGGTTAGTATCTGTATCTTCGATAGAATACCCTTGAATGAACTTTTCTCAAAACCAATACAACAAAATTTCAAAGAATTAAATGATAATCAGTTGAAAATCTTATATTAAAGACGAAACGTTAATCATGCTAATATATATGTTATTCGATCGGATTTTGCATTCGTATTACAACATCTCTCTTTGAATTTTTCTACTGAAATATGGTCATCTTTGTTGGGACTGGTGAAAGTGAAGCCCGTTCAAAACCGATCCCACAGTGTTCGCTTTCGGTACAAAAATCAGTGTAGATAAAACGTTATTTGCTATAAATCAGCAGGTTTGCGATATGGAACAGGGATTGAAGTAATAAAGCGCTTGCATGCATATATCTTCCATATTACCCCTTATGACCTGGTCCTCCTGGGAACAGTATTTATCGGGCTGACTTTTACCCTGCTGTTCTGGTTCGCCAAAAATATTAACCGGCCTGCAAACCGGTTTCTTGCCCTGGCCCTGGCAACCGTCGTTTTGAAGATGGCCTGGGTATTGGGTATTGACATCCGGCTGGCGACCTACTTTCCCCGCTGGAGCTGGCTTCCACTTCAGTTTTCGCTGACTCTTGGCCCCCTGATCTATTTTTATGTGCTCAAAATTACCCGGCCGGAATATAAATTTCGTTGGAAGGAACTGCTGCATTTCAGCCCCTTGTTGCTGGAACAGGGCGTTCTTTTATTGGAGGTTAAGGAGAGTATAAAGACGGGGGCGGCCACTTATGATACCCTGACCTTTCAGCAGCTCAACCCCGGCATGCAGTTGCTGGCGACCATTTCGGTCATCATCTACCTGTACCTGTCTCACAGACTGATAGAACAGTTTTACCAACGACTAAAATTTATCGGGGGCGAGCGCCATCGCCACGAATTGCGGTGGCTCGGTCGCCAGCTGGTTGGTTTCGGCTTTTTATGGCTACTGTGGATATTAGGGAAGGATATTTACTATCCTTTCAATCTCATGCTAGCGGTCATGACGATCTGGATGGCGGCCTCAGCCTTTTTAAGGCCGGAATCCTTGGTTTCAAAATCATCGCCACCTGGGGAACTGAGGCAAAAAGGCATTTGGCTGAAGAAAGCCATGGAAACTGGCCTCTATTACCAGGATCCGGACCTGAGTTTATCTTTACTGGCAGAAACGCTGGGCGTGCATCCACATGAATTATCCCGGATTATTAATGTTGCGCTAAAGAAAAACTTCCATGAATTCATTAATGAATACCGCATCCGGGAGGTAACCAGGAGAATGAAAGACCCGGCTAATGCCAGGCTGACCCTGCTGGGCATTGCTCTCGATGCCGGCTTCAACTCGAAAACTACTTTTAACCGCATTTTCAAACAAATGACTGGGAAAAGCCCGGTCGAATATATGAACGATCTGAAAAAAGAGCGCCCATCTTATCATTTGGACCCTTATTCCCATTCAGCTTCGGTAATATCGTATCTCAAAGCCATTCCCATGTTTAAAAATTATTTCAAGATCGCCTTGCGCAACTTAGGCAGGAACAAAATCTATTCCTTTATCAACATAGCAGGATTGAGCCTGGGTCTTGCCAGTGCCATGCTGATTATTCTCTATGTGAAAGATGAAGTCAGCTATGATCGCTTTCATAACGGGGTTGACCGGATTTACCGGGTAACCTCTGAAAGCTTTGACAAAAAAGAAAATAAAATCAACTATACCAGCAATACGGGTTATTTGCAGGGCCCCCGGTATACCGCACATATTCCGGAACTCCTTTCCTTCGTTCGCATACAGAGTGGGAGAGAGGATATCAGGAAGGGCACGGATATCAGTTCTCATGACGTGTTACAGGTGGACTCGAATTTTTTTTCTATGTTTAGTTTCCCGCTCACGGAAGGGAACCCAAATACCTGCCTGAAAGAACATCATAGTATAGTGCTTTCTGAGGAAGAGGCAAAAAAGCAATTTGGAACCTTTCATGCAATAGGAAAAACACTGATGCTGAAGGATGATAGTGATTTTGTTCCTTATGCAGTAACCGGAGTCGCAAAAAAATGCCCTCAAAATTCTTCCATAAAATTCGATATCCTGATTCCTATTACAGAATCTACAGGAGATGCTCAAAACGGTGAGAATTGGTTTAATATCTTTCTTAACACATTTGTTGTTTTGCCGGATCATGCAAATGCACAGGCCGTAGAGAAGAAAATGCAAAAGTTCTATGATGAAGACACGAAGGAAGCGATCAGAAGTCTGAAGATAAAATTTGGAGATGAGGCAGGGAACTGGGTTTCAGTACCCACACTTCAGCCTTTCCTGGATATGCATCTGAACAAAGACATGCCTGCAGACAATGGCCTTAAAGATTCCAGCAATCCCGTTTATTCTTATATTCTTTCGGGAATTGCTCTGTTTATATTGCTGATCGCTTCCATCAATTTTGTAAACCTCACTATCGCCCGGTCTGTTACGCGCGCCAAAGAAATCGGTATCCGGAAAGTAGTCGGGGGAGAAAAAAGGCAACTCATCATTCAATTCCTGGGTGAATCATTTTTACTTTGCCTTTTTGCATTTTCACTGGCTGTTCTCCTTGTGCTGCTGGTACTGCCCGTTTTCAATGATCTCTCGAATAAATCTCTTGCCCTGTCTTATTTGTTCGACATAAAACTAGTGGCCGGCTATATCCTGCTGTTTCTTGTGACCGGTTTTATGGCAGGCTTCTATCCAGCACTGGTCTTATCGGGCTACAATCCTGTGCAAACTTTATACAGCCGCTTTCAGCTGAGCGGCAAAAATTATCTGCAAAAAAGTCTTGTCGTTCTTCAGTTTTCCCTGGCTTCTTTTCTGATCATTGCCACATTCACAATCTATTCGCAATTTCAATTCCTCACTACCCAAAAATTAGGATATGACGACAGCAACCTGGTTGGCTTAGGGATCTCGCGAACGAAACATGAACTTGTTGCCGTATTCAAAGACGAGCTGTTGAAGAATCCCAATATTACGGACGTGGCCTTTAAGAATGGGGGAGACTGGGGAACGGTGGCAAAAATAAATACAGATTCCACTATACAGTTTCAATATGAAACGGTAGATGAATCCTATATTCCCATGCTAAAAATTTCATTGCTGCAAGGCAGAAATTTCTCGAGGGATTTCCCGGCAGACTCCTCCCATTCCGTACTGGTCAATGAAGCATTCGTGACAAAAGCGGGATGGAAAAGCCCAATTGGACAACAAATTAATTTCTGGTACAATAAAGAGATATATACAGTGATCGGAGAAGTGAAAGACTATCACTACCATTCTTTAAATGAGAAAATCGGTCCGCAGTTGTTTACCATGAAACCTGGTAATGCATACGGAATGGTATTTGTAAAAATCAGGCCCGGAACAGAAACAGCAAGCCTGAAATATATTCAAGCTAAATTCAAGCAGTTTTTCCCGATGATGCCTTACAGCTATTCATTTAAATCAGATGAGAATTACAAGAGCTATGAAGCAGAAAGAAAGTGGAAACAGATTATGTTTTTCAGTGCTGTGCTTACCATATTTATTTCATGCATTGGCTTGTTTGGCTTGTCGGTATTATCTGCTGAAAGAAGGATAAAAGAGATAGGCATTCGCAAAGTGCTTGGCGCTTCGGTAAATAGCGTTGTGACCATCCTCTCAAAGGACTTTGTGAAATTGGTGATACTGGCTTTACTCATCGCGATACCCCTTGGGTGGTTTGCAATAAACAAATGGCTGCAAAACTATCCATACCGGATTGATATCAGTTGGAAGATCTTTGCGTTGGCGGGTGCCCTCGTCCTTTTTATTGCGCTGGTGACCGTCAGTTTCCAGGCCCTGAAATCAGCGATGGCAAGTCCGGTGCAGAGTTTAAGAACTGAGTAAGCATCAGACCTCGATATGTGTGTTGGGACTATTGACCCAAGGTCATCCAGCTACTCCCACGGGGGGTTTACCCAGGCCCTCATCCGCTTCGCGGATTGCGTCTTTTTGTTTGTCTGCTCAGGCGAACAAGTTCGCCCCGCATCCAAACAAAAAGCCCCACTTGTCTTCGACAAGCAGGGCCCGTGCCCGGGACTGGATTCGAACCAGCACATGGTTTCCCACGCTGCGACCTGAACACAGTGCGTCTACCAATTTCGCCACCCGGGCGGGCGGCAAATGTAGA
>JANWIY010000124.1 GCA_025449645.1 Chitinophagaceae bacterium
ATTCAGCAGGTCGTACGCAGGAGCCAGGAACCATTTATTCTCCCGGGTTATCATCGAGAAATTCTTCAGATGCATGTCGTTATTACCCGTAAGAAAACTAAAGAGGCTCAGTTCAAAAAAACGGAGGCAGTCCAAGAGCGTATTATCGGAATAGCTCTTCAAGGCTGCCGCTATTTTCTCCATGGAGCTTTTGTATTTATCTACGGCGCCGGTAATCTGGAACATATCGAGCATATGGATTTTCCCGCCCGCCGGAGTGCGGTCGATGCGCCGGGTAATATAAGACAGCTCCCCTGACTTCAGGCGGATCAGGCTCGAGTCAACAGACGGAATTCCGAAGCTTCCGCCATCCGCATGCTGAGATGTTCATTCCCGGGCATTTCGGAAAAGTGGTCGGAAGGCGGTTTAAATATATAGTTTCCGCCAAGTCCGAGAGACAGTTTGGGTTGAACGCCCGGTACACTGATATGTCGCTCGACCACTTTTTTAGCCAGCTCCGCCATATCTGACAGAGAATAATTAAATGCCGGCGGTTCCGGTGTTCCAAAAAAATCGGCATAGCATTTTCGATGGAAGTCGCGGTCGTTTTTATCCAGGCTCTTATAACAATAAAGGCATTTCTTATTCATCGGATTTTTTCATGTCATGGACGCTGACGGCCCCGATGCAGTTGGCGCAGCAGGCCAGCAGCAGGCCCATCCGGTCATCGGTTTTCAGTTTCCAGTTTTTAGTTGCGATTTCGAGTAGCCAGCCTTCCGGAATCAGTCCTTCGAAGAAGGGGAAAAGGCGGTCGGCTGTATATGGCGTCTGGATCACGGGCATGGAAAATGTCAGAAACCAGTTGGGATATTTTGCGGTATATCCGGAATCATATTGGAAAATATATTCTCCATCATCGGTCTCCGTTAGGATTCCTGCCAGGACATCTTTATATCGAATCATAGCCTGTCTCATGCATTAACCTTTTTATATGGTTCGCCTGTCCTGGTCTGGATGGGTCCCATGGTATGGCCAAACATTTTCAACACCCGGTTGACTTTATCCAGGTTCAGGTTCTGTTTTCCCTGTTCAATCTTCCGGATCACGGTCAGTGCAACTCCTGCCCTTTCCGCAAATTCCTCCTGGGTCAGTTTTTCTTCTTTCCGTTTGGTTTTTACCAGTTCAGCCAGGGAGTTCATTATATGCTTTTACATCGAATTTAAGGAAAATTACGCAATTATATGCAATTGAATATAAAATATCCAAAAAGCATATAATTATATGCTTTAACATATAATTAATGTGTGCGCCTTATGTTGAGTGGGGAGAATCTCACTAATTCCCAAATCGCCCTGGCGCTTAACTTATTCAGACGGCAGGGAGCCCCTTTATATGGCGAATATCGAAAATGAAAATTACATCAAAGCCGTTGAGGTTAATGGCGATGAGATCAGTGTCAGCCAGTCATTAATAAAAAGGTAGCCCTAAGCAGCCGCCATTTTTGGTTAAAACCCTGTGATTCTTCACGGGGTCTATTTATTTGGCAAAATTAAATTGAAAACAAAATTTAATTTCAAAAGGCGGCTCGGGTCTTTGGCTTGTGACAAAGCGATACTGAACGAACGGGGAATAAATCTTATGTGACAGGATAGAAATTGAAATGATCTATCAACCTAATCACGGGCATTTTTATGCCGTGGGAATTGAATCCGGAATTTACCATGGCTTCACGTTTCCATTATCCGTTGAGTCTTCAGGATCGGCATGTACTATTAGTTTAAAGTTACTTTAGTCCTGTAACTTCATTTTCGAGCAATTCCTTATTCAAGTTCGGTTCGGCCCACTGAAAACCTCAAAAGTTGGCTGAATCGGCTGATAACTGGCCGAAATGATGATTATTAGTTTTATTCCTAGCCTATATCTCTTATAACCCTCTAACCATTGCTGGGCCCGCAACTGAAAAAAATAAAGTGGCTGAGAATTATTTTCATGCAACACAATTTCAGCCGATTTAAAACTTGAAAAACCGGCTAAAATTGGCTGAAAACTGGCCGAAATGCAGATTTTTAAGTTTATCCACTACACACCCTCCCCCAAAGCCCCCAACTGTTGTCGGGCTTGGATTTTAAAATTTAAAAGTGGCTGAACAATAGTGGTTGTTGGCTGATAATTAACAGTGCAAAGTATTCCTTAGTTTTCACAGAGATTCTTGGAGATTTACATTTATGAAGCTCTGGGAAAGAAAAGACGGGCTGCACCAGATCCTTTCAAAATGGTCGCATTCAGGTAAGGCCCCATACCCAGATCACCTGAATTGAAGTCATGTCTACGGAGGTTTGCATTTTGGACAAAAATAGAACCGGTTTTGTCGATTGTAAAACACTATTAGTAAGGTGACAACATATTTTCAGTAAGCGACATTTTTTATGGTTGATTGTCGCTTGTATCGAGATCTGTTTTAGAGAGGTATCCTTTCTCTTTTGCGGGTACACCTTCCGTCATCCACCTGGGTGGTGGTGCAGCTTTTAAATAGTGGTCGAAGAACTGGGCGAGGCGGATCGTAAAATCTTTGGTAGCCGCTTTACCATCCACTGCATGGCCGGATCCATCATATTGTAGCATCCAGGCCTTTTTCCCGAGTCTTCGGAGACCGGTAAAGAGTTCCATGCCATGGAAAAAAGGAACTGCGTCATCTTCCTTATTTTGCATGATGAGTAAGGGCGTGGTTATTTTATCTATCCGGAATACCGGTGAATTATTGATATACCGGTCCGGCCTTTGCCATAAAGTGGCACCGAGCCGGTTCTGACCTGTCTCGCAGGATTTCTGTAGACTTTTACCACCAAAACTTACTGATCCATATTCACTCACCAGGTCGGAGGGGCCGGCTGATTCTGCTGCCGCTGCAAAAATACCTGTATGCGTTATCAGGCAGTTCACATCATAACCACCGAAACTATGTCCGTGAACAGCCATCCGCGATGAATCCACCCACGGATAGCGACTGATCATTTTCGCTCCGGAAACCACGGCGTTCACAATAGACCGGCTCGCTTCTCCGAGATGATAATGGATGTCAGGAGCAAAAACCAGGTACCCATGGCTAACATAAGTTGGTATGTCCATAGTCCCATTGCTCCAGTCAGGGGTTATAAAAAGGTTGAGTCCGTCGGAGAGTTGTTCGTACATATATATAATAACCGGGTATTTGTTTTTAGGATTGAAATTCTCAGGCTTGTAAAGGATGCCCTGAGAAGGATTGCCATCCGGCATTTTCCATGTAACCAGCTCTGTAGAGAGCCAGTTGTAATTCTTCTGGGGTTCGAGATTACTTAAAGCTCTAAAGTTTTTAAAATCACCCGTTGCAAAATAATTCGGCGCCTGGTTCGCTGCCTGCCTCTTTACAATATAAACCTCAGCGTTCCCTGCCTTTATTGGAGAAAAAGGGAAGTAAACCCATTCAGCCCCTTCGCTGCGATATCCCAAATGATAAACAAAGGGGCCCATCGTTAGCAGTTCAGGAAGGTGCCCTGTTTTCATCTCGTAAAAACCGTTGTCCTTTGTAAGAGGATCGAAGGCCCAGAGAACCAGGTTCTTATCTGGTTGAACAATGGATTCAGGGGAAGACTGCATATCAGTGAGACGCAAAATAACATGATGTTTTCTGCCGTATCCCTTTGTAATATTTACAGGCGCTTTGATCCCATCCGGATCCAGTTGCCAGATATCGTACTGGTCATAAACCATTATGAAATTATCGTCTTTGGTCCATCCAGCTATTCCAAAATCCCATATTTTAGCCTCTCCTGCTGTATGGTCCTCTAAGAGACCAGATACAGGTTTGCCAATAAATTTATATTGTCTATTTGAGCGATTATATATGATAAAACTTCTCCGGTTCGTATCCCAGTAAACGATATATTTTCTCATGGGAGAAAAATAAATCTGGTAACCGGGATGTTCTTTTAGTAGTTTGCGTAAACCAGTCTGGGTAGATACAAGCCAGTAAGATGGGTCCCCGTAAGGATTCAGAAATCCATCCACTCCGGAGGTCTCGTTTGTAACAACGACAGACTGGTCCAAATCTGAATAGCTGTTATCAACTACTCTTTCCAGTCCGCTGGTTAAAAGAATAATTTTTTTATTATCTAAATGAATGGAAGCCGTATATGCAGCACCTGAAGAGCTTCTTTGTTTTGCCTCTTCCATTTGTCTTGTCTGCAGCCGCTCATCATTATAGTTCCAGACATCAACGGAGAACTCTTCGTGTTTGTAGTTCAGGTTTTTCTTAGCTGCAGCAACCCGTATTGAAAAAAATAATTTGTTATCGCTGGACTGATCAAAATGTAAATCTCCATACTGCGCAAAAGTTGCGTTTGCGACTTTTACGTCATGGTCATTGATCAGGTTCTCCGCCCTTTGCATACCGGCCCTGTAATACCAGATGGAGTTTACCGTATTGCTGTCAACCTGGTCATGGACAACAAAAGCCAGCTGGTTGCCGGACTTATCAAAAACATAACCGACCGCATTTTGTCCTACCCAAATTGTTTTTATTTCTGCATGCTCCGGATCTATCCAATCCAATTTGTGCAGTTTCGAGGTCCCTGCCATTGTATCACGCTGCAAAATGATCTCGCCGTCGTTATCACGGAATGTATAGTCAAGAACCGAATCATAATCCTGCTGCCTGCCCGTGCTAAGATTTTTCAGGATAATTTTTTTTGCGGGCCGGCTCAGCTGCATGGCAATCCATTGTCCATTTTGACTTGGCTTCGAAATCTTAAAAGAAAGGACATTGGGCAAAAATTCTGTGCTGTCAGTTCCCAGCCGAAGAATGGCAAGACTATCCTTTCCCTGAATCCATAAAGCCAGCCGACTGTCAGCGCTGAATGTTACATTGCTTTCATTAATGCCGGGAGTTTGCTTTGACCAGTTCCCGTATATCTCCCTTATGATCAACATATTTTTACCAAAAGAATAATTGTTGACCGAATACAGAAAGAATTTTCCGTTATTACTAATCGCCGGCCTCCCATCCCCAATATCCGCCCATTTGCCGTAGACACTTGAATCAATAAGAGGTTTTTGCGATCTGGCCTCACCCAGAAAAAGCAACAAGAAAAAAATTATAGTTAGCCGTTTTATTACCATGTTGGAATTCCTTTTTTGATTTTTTCGAGGTTGTCCTGGCTTTCTTTATCATCTGGTATAAGTGCTACCGCTTTTTGCTCAATAGAAATTGCTTCGACTCTTTTTCCCATTTTATAGAGTAGGTTAGCGTACGTATCCATCGTTACCCCATCAGCGTGATCTTTTTCTAAAACTTTCTTGCACCAGGAAACGGCGATTCCCAAATATTTTTTGTCAGTACTGTGCTGAAAAAAGGTCCAGGCACAATCATTTAAAAAATAAGAAGAAAATGCAGTATCATATTTTTGTATGCATAGCACCTGATTCTTGCAATATTCCGACCAATTTTCCTTAAACCCATACCAACCCACTTTAGCATGGAGGACCACACGGTCGGCATAATCAGGATTATACTTCGAGCTTATGACCATTCTCATTTTATTCCAATCAAGCTCCTTGACATCCTTACTGGCGATAATGAGAGAAGGCGTGAATATTTCTTCATGAGTAATCACATAATCAACTTGGTCTTGAGCAAAACCTTTTTGGCCCATTATTTCATCAACTTCTTTGGAATGATGATAGAAAAGACCAAATCCACGAACTTTTGAACTATGAGTGTAATCTCTGATAAAGTTGAGCGTGCCTGGTGCGTATAGTTTGTTTTCATCAAGCTTGTCGATATAATCATTTGCTATTTTTTCGGCAAGCGAATCTTCTTTAAATGATTTGAGTGAACTAACCAAATTTATCATCAAAACGCTATCCCTTTCACCGTCTTGATATCGCTTTAGTAAGCTGCTATACTGGTAATTCGGATCCAACGCATACTTTGCTGTAGAAATAAGTCCATCTGCATCAAATCCAGAAGACACCTGGAAGTACGGTTCACCGGAAGCAGAAAAGAAAATCAAAGTCGGGAACCCCTTAATTTTATATTGACGCATAATCCGGCGGGCATCAGCGTACAAATTTTTCACGTCTTCATTGTCCTGTAGTGTAGAGTCCATTTGCAATTTCACCGAAATAAATTTCTCATTGAAAAAGTCTCCGACACTTTTTAATGGATACACATTCTTGTCCATTGATTTGCAGGGTCCGCACCATGAGGCATAACAATCCAGAAAAATTGGTTTATTCTCAGACCTGGCTTTATTTAAAACCTCTGTCCAACTACAATGTTCAAATCGGATCCCACTATCTGGATTATTCTTATTCTCATTCTGCGCCAAGCTAAAAAAAGGAATAACTAATGATAGAAAAATCATTTTTGATCTCATATCCTCATTTTATTTTCAATATTAAAGATTACTTCAGCACACCTAGTAGCCCGGGTTCTGTACCAAATTCGGATCAGTAAGTAAATCACCTAAGGGGATTGGAAACAATTGCCAATTGCTGTTCCAGGCAGCACCCGGCTGATTTATTTTCATCGGATATACTCTTCCCATGACCGAATCTACTGAGCTGGTCCGTTTCAGGTCGAGCCAGCGATGGCCCCATTCTGTGAATAGTTCAACCTGGCGCTCGTGAAGTATGGCGCTTAGCACGGAATTATTATCGGTAGAACCTGAATAATTTGCCAACCAAGCCCTGGTTCGAATGATATCCAAATCGCCTATCGCTCCATTACTTCCCAATACATTTCCCTCCATTGCCCTTGCCTCTGACCTGATAAGGTATAGTTCAGCCAAACGCAAAACCATCATATACTCTATCAGGGAAGCATTTGTCTTTACTTTATACTTATAGGGGAAATAATAGGTTCCACTGGTATCCGTAAAGTTTCCCACCCAGTTGGTGAACCGGGCATCTCCCGCCTCGAAGGAATTCAGTAAATTGTCACTTAGGTAAACCGGGTTGTTCCCATCAGGAGGAGAAACGAGAATAAAATCAGAACCTTCCCAGGTATTGAGGTTCGGGGCTACTGGCTGCAATTGCCAGATCGCTTCGGTGCTATTGGCCAAAAACACGCCATTTAAACTGTCCAGATTATATAAATTGGATTGATTAATCACAAGTGAAGCTTCGGCATCAGCACTATCCCATTTTTGGGTATAGAGGTATGCTCTTGCCAGCATCGCGGTAGCTGCCCATTTATTTGGCCTCACTCTCTCGGTTGTCGAATCCTGAATATTAGCACCCAGGTAACCATCTGATAAATTCCCCTGCGAATCTTACTCAGAGGCGAACAATTGTAGCCATACCGTGGAAACACTAGG
>JANWIY010000125.1 GCA_025449645.1 Chitinophagaceae bacterium
CATTGTTGCAGGTTGTATGGGAGGTTGGAAATTGATTTTATGAAAACATCAACAGGCTATGCAGAAAAAGGAGCTTCCGTAGCCGATGTGCAACTGATGAGAAAAGAACTTCCGCCAGGGGTACGGATCAAGGCATCCGGGGGAATAAGAACTTATGCATTCGCGAGGGAATTGGTGGAATCAGGGGCTGCACGGATCGGATGCAGCGCCAGTCTGGCTATTGTATCCCAGGAAAAAGATTGGTTAACAAAGGAAAGAAGCATATGAGAGTTTTGTTTATTATAGGCATATTGTTTACGGGCACGGCCTATGCGCAGGATTCGGCTGTGACATCTGCTGCAATACATAAA
Source organism: Chitinophagaceae bacterium (assembly GCA_025449645.1). Lineage (GTDB taxonomy): Bacteria > Bacteroidota > Bacteroidia > Chitinophagales > Chitinophagaceae > Puia. Next base: position 351 of record JANWIY010000125.1, read on the forward strand.
GACCCGAGGTTGGATTCCCTGATAAAAGTCCAGATCCGGATTAATGAGGTAACTACCAGGGATAGCAGAAGAAGCCAGCCGGGCTATCGCATTCAGGTAGCGAATTCAACTGACAGGAACCAGGTTTTTGCCATTAAGACCAGGATCTATCAGCAATATCCTGAGCTGAAACCCTACCTGATTTACCAGCCGCCGTATTATAAATTGAATGTTGGGAATTTCAAAACGCCTGAAGAAGCACAACCCTATATTGATAAGCTGACAAAATATTTCTCATCCGGCGTTTATCTTATTCACGATATTATTGAAGTGAACCCGAGTAATCCATAGTTATGCTGAAAGAAAAAATTCATCAACTGGCAAAACAATATGCGCCCGAAACGATTGATATCCGCCGCCACCTTCATGCACATCCCGAACTCAGCTATAAGGAATTTAAAACGTCTGCCTTTGTTCAGGAAAAATTACAGGCGCTGAAGATTCCATTCGAAATAAAAGCAACGACCGGCGTCGTGGGCATGATCCAGGGAAGGAATCCGGAAAAGCGAGTGATAGCACTCAGGGCGGATATGGATGCACTGCCGATCCGGGAAGAAAATACCGTTTCTTACAAGTCACAAAATGAAGGCATAATGCATGCCTGCGGGCATGATGCACATACGAGTATCCTGCTTGGAGCTTCTAAAATTCTGAACGAATTAAAGGAGCAATGGGAAGGAACGATCAAGCTTATCTTCCAGCCCGGCGAAGAAAAAAATCCCGGCGGAGCCAGCCTGTTAATCAAAGAAGGTGTATTGCACAATCCCAAGCCCCAGGCTATTTTCGGGCTACATGTGCATCCGGGTCTGGAGATCGGGAAACTGAGTTTCCGCAGCGGCCCCTCTATGGCAAGTGCGGATGAAATTTATATTACCGTTCGCGGAAAAGGAGGTCATGCTGCTTCGGCGCATTTGACTGTGGATACAATCCTTGTTGCATCCCAGCTGGTTGTTTCTTTACAGCAGATCATCAGCCGGAACAAAGATCCATTTTCGCCATCCGTACTTACCATCAGCTCTTTTCAGGGCGGGTATACAACCAATGTGATCCCGTCTGAAGTGAAGCTCATGGGCACTTTTCGCGCCATGGATGAAACCTGGCGATTCCAGGCGCATAGCCTGATCAGAAAGATGGCAAAGGGGTTGGCCATATCTACAGGTGCAGAAATCGATGTGCTGGTAGATGTAGGGTATCCGGTAGTGAATAATGATGAAAGCCTTTATCCTGTTGCAAGGGCAAGGGCGGAAGAATATGCAGGGAAAGAAAATATCCTGGAAACAGAAGTGAGGATGGGAGCGGAAGATTTCGGATATTATACGCAGGAAATTCCGGGATGTTTCTATCGTCTCGGTGTTATGAACACTGCCAAGGGAATTACTTCCAGCGTTCATACACCCACTTTTAATATTGATGAATCTGCCATTGAAACCGGCATGGGCATGATGGCCTGGCTGGGAGCGAGTATTTATTCTTCTTAAATTATTCCATGCAAAAAAAGCAATTCAGGAAGGAAGAAGCACTCGATTACCACTCTTCGGGAAGACCCGGTAAAATTGAAGTGGTTCCAACAAAAGAAGCCAAAACACAGCGGGACCTTTCGCTTGCCTACTCTCCCGGTGTAGCAGAGCCCTGCAAGGAAATCATGCACAATATTGAAGACGTGTATAAATACACGGCCAAGGGCAATCTGGTTGCAGTGATTACCAACGGTACTGCTGTGCTGGGTCTTGGAAATATCGGACCCGAAGCGGCGAAGCCTGTCATGGAAGGAAAGGGGGTACTGTTTAAGATCTTTGCAGACATAGATGTGTTCGACATCGAGATTAACGAAAAGGATCCTGAGAAATTCGTTCAGATTGTAAAATCGCTTGAACCGACTTTTGGCGGTATTAATCTCGAAGATATCAAAGCGCCTGAATGCTTTTACATTGAAAAACAACTGCGGGCTTCCCTGAAGATACCCGTGATGCATGATGATCAGCACGGCACGGCCATAATCAGCAGCGCGGCACTGATCAACGCCCTGGAATTGCAGCGCAAGAAAATCGACAGGGTAAAGTTTGTCGTTAACGGGGCAGGGGCGGCAGCCGTGGCTTGCATAAAATTATATCTGGCACTTGGTGCCCGGGCAGGAAATTTTATTGTATTTGACAAAGATGGGGTTATTCACAAAAACCGGACAGATCTCGACGAAGACAGTCTTATGTTCGCGGTTGAAAAAGCGGACCTGACCTTGGAAAAAGCCATGAAAGATGCCGATGTTTTTGTTGGTTTAAGTGTCGGCAATACAGTAACTCAGGAAATGATAAAGAGCATGGCGAAAAAGCCCATTGTGTTTGCCATGGCAAATCCTGATCCGGAAATCACCTATGAAATGGCTATGGAAGTGCGTGACGATCTCATCATGGCTACCGGCCGGAGTGATTTCCCTAACCAGGTGAACAACGTACTGGGTTTTCCTTTCATTTTTCGGGGCGCATTGGACGTGCGCGCAACGCAGATCAATGAAGCGATGAAACTGGCAGCTGTACGGGCCCTGGCGGAGCTTGCGAAAACGCCCGTTCCGGATATCGTGAATATGGCTTACAATGAGAAAAATATCAGCTTCGGCCCATTATATATTATTCCGAAACCCCTGGATCCGCGCCTGCTTTCCACAGTTGCTCCGGCCGTGGCAAAAGCGGCTATTGAAAGCCAGGTAGCACAAGCCAGCATCACGAACTGGGATACGTATGCCATTGAATTAAACAAAAGACTCGGCCTGGATAACCAATTGATCCGGGTATTGGGAAGCAAAGCCAGGCGAGACCCAAGACGGCTTGTGTTTGCAGAAGCAGATAATCTCAAGATCCTGAAAGTGGCCCAGATACTATTTGATGAAGGGGTTGCCTTTCCGATCCTGCTCGGTAATAAGGAAAGGATTCATTCCATCGCAGCCATAAACAAAATTGAGATTGATGGATTGCCGATTGTGGATCCCCGCTCGGATGATCAGAAAGAAAGGAGAAAAAATTATGCGGAAATTTTCTTCAGTAAGCGGCAGCGCCGGGGCTTTAATAAATATGAATCCCAAAAAATCATGCGTGACCGCAATTATTTCGGATGTATGATGGTAGAAACGGGAGAGGCGGATGCAATGATATCCGGTCTTACAAAAAATTATCCTGACACGATCCGGCCTGCCATCGAGATCATCGGGACGGAGGATGACGTAAAAAAAATTGCGGGCATGTACCTTTTACTTACTAAAAAAGGACCCCTTTTTTTGGCCGATACGACCGTCAACTTCAATCCTACTGCTGAAGAATTGGCCGACATCACCCTGCTCGTGGCGAAAGAAGTGAAACACTTCAATCTGGTACCCCGCATTGCCATGCTGAGCTATTCCAATTTCGGAACCAGCAATTCGCCGGAAGCAAGGCTCGTAGCAAGAGCCACGGAGATCGTTAAGCAAAAAGATCCGGATCTGATCGTAGATGGAGAAATGCAGGCAAGCATCGCATTGAATAGTGAAATTCTCCGCGAGAACTATCCATTCAGTTCCCTGGTTGACCAGGAAGTGAACACACTAATTTTCCCCAACCTCGCCGCAGGTAATGTGGCTTATAACCTCCTGAAGGAAGTGGGCGGCGCAGATGCGATCGGTCCCATTCTGCTCGGAATGAAAAAACCGGTGCATGTTCTTCAGCTGGGCAGCTCGGTGAGAAGCATTTATAATATGGCGCTGGTAGCTGTAATTGATGCACAGATCAAGTGCGCATCATCAACCAGTGAAACGCTTCGCCCGTCGGGCGCATGGAACCGAAGCAAAAAATAAATTGTACTTTCATTCCAGCAATCATCCATGAATATATTTACAGAATTCGGGCGTTATTTACTGATGCTGAAGGATATGTTTTCCAAACCGGAAAACTTCAAAATGTACTGGAAAGAACTTATGCATCAGTGCGTGGAGATAGGTATTCGCTCATTGGGTATAGTCGTCATCATTTCCTTTTTCATGGGTGCAGTTTCCGCACTTCAAACGGCTTATCAGCTGGTGAGCCCGCTTCTACCGAGGTCCACGATTGCCATGATTGTTCGGGATACCGTCATACTCGAATTTTCGCCGACCCTGGTGTGTATTGTACTTGCAGGTGTTGTGGGCAGCAAGATAGCGGGTGAATTGGGCAATATGCGCGTCAGTGAACAGATTGACGCTTTGGAAATCATGGGAATCAATACCCGCACCTACCTTGTCCTTCCTAAGATTCTGGCCGCGATGATCACAATTCCCTTGCTGGTGGTTATTTCGATGGTATTGGGCATCTGGGGCGGCAGGCTGGCCAGCGTAGCTACCGGAATCGTTGCGGCTTCCCAGTTCGATAAAGGATTATTTCAGGATTTTATTCCTTACAACGTGTTTTTTGCCCTGGCAAAAGCCTATACTTTTTCGTTCATCATTTCAAGCATCTCTTCATTTTATGGATATTACGTAAACGGCGGGGCGCTGGAAATTGGAAGGGCAAGCACCCAATCCGTAATCGTAAGTTGTGTCCTCATCCTGCTGGCGGACTATGTTCTTTCAGCCGTATTACTATAAGAACCCAGTTCATGATCGAAATAAAAAATTTAAAAAAGGCATTTGAGGGCAAAACGGTTATCAATGGTGTCAGTGCGGTGATGCAGTCTGGTAAGTGCAACCTGATCATCGGCTCCAGTGGAAGCGGGAAAACAGTTTTTATGAAATGCCTGGTCGGCTTGTTTGAACCGGACTCGGGCGAAATCAGTTACGGAGGTCAGAATTTCACGACGATGAATGAGGAGGAAAGGAAAATTCTGCGTCAGCAGATCGGCATGCTTTTTCAGGGTTCGGCTTTGTTCGACAGCATGACTGTAGAGCAAAACATAATGTTCCCGTTGGATATGTTTACAAAAGATTCTTTTTCAGCGAAACAGAAAAGGGTCAACGAGGTGCTTGCCAGGGTAAATCTGGAAGAAGTGAATGATAAGTTTCCTGCAGAGATCTCGGGAGGAATGAAAAAGCGCGTGGGTATTGCCCGGGCCATCGTGCTCAATCCGAAATATCTTTTTTGTGATGAGCCGAATTCGGGGCTCGATCCGCAAACCTCCATCCTGATTGACAAGCTCATTAAAGAGATTACACTTGAATTTAAGATTACAACGGTAGTTAATACACACGACATGAATAGTGTAATGGAAACCGGGGATCACATTATCTATATGGATCAGGGCGTAAAGGAATGGGAGGGAAGTAACAGGGAAATTATCTTCAGTAAGAATAAAAAACTCAATGATTTCATTTTTGCTTCAGAATTTCTGCAGGATGCAAAGGATATGCGTATGTTGGAAATGAAAGGCAAAATTGATAACAACCGGAACATGGATGAATTGCTGAAATAGCTAATTTTGCGCCACAAGTAAAAAACGATATAAACAAAAATAAATGGCAGTTTTAGTCAATAAGGGATCGAAGATTATCGTGCAGGGCTTTACCGGTACCGAAGGGAGTTTTCATGCAGCACAGATGATCGAATATGGAACCCAGGTAGTTGGCGGGGTTACTCCGGGTAAAGGAGGCAGTAGTCATCTGGACAGGCCCGTATTCAACACAGTGGCGGGCGCAGTTAAAGAAACCGGAGCAAATGTGTCTATTATTTTTGTGCCTCCGGCATTTGCAGCAGACGCCATCATGGAGGCGGGTGAGGCTGGTCTGGAACTTGTTGTTTGTATAACTGAAGGTATTCCGGTACAGGACATGGTCAAGGTGAAAAATTATTTATCCGGAAAAAGCACGCGTTTGATTGGACCCAATTGTCCGGGCGTCATTACCGCCGGTGAATGTAAAGTAGGTATCATGCCTGGCTTTGTATTCAAAAAGGGAAAGATTGGAATAGTATCCAAGTCGGGTACGCTCACCTACGAAGCTGCTGACCAGGTTGCCAAAGCTGGTCTCGGCATTTCAACGGCTATTGGAATTGGCGGAGACCCCATCATCGGGACCACAACCAGGGAAGCGGTGGAATTATTGATGAATGATCCCGGAACTGAAGGCATCGTGATGATAGGCGAAATAGGCGGAAACATGGAGGCGGAAGCCGCCCGCTGGATCAGGGCAAATAATATGAAACCGGTGGTTGGCTTTATAGCCGGACAAACTGCTCCTGCCGGACGGAGGATGGGTCATGCGGGTGCAATCATCGGTGGCGCGGAAGATACTGCCGCTGCAAAAATGAAGATCCTGGGCGAATGCGGGATTCATGTGGTGCAGAGTCCCGCGGATATCGGAGCAATCATGGCTAAAGTAATAAAATAACAAAAAACCCGGCTGCCCGCCGGGTTTTTTTCACCCGCCATTTGGCGGGGTCATATTCATATGAACGGAATTCGGTTTTAAATTGCGCGATGGGAATGTCCGTGATGGTGATGGTGGTGGTGGTGACGAAGGTCGTTTCCGCGAAGTTGTGCCTGGGATACTGAAGCCAGGAATAAACAGGCTGAAACCAGGATAATAAATTTGGCTTTCATAATCATTATTTTTAATTGTGGGGAATGAATGTTTCCGTTTGAGCGTATGCACTTCTAAATGTTTAAGCCTGCTTTGTTACAATAACGTTAAAGAATATGAAGCCAGGGAGTTTCCGGCCGAAACGAAATAATATTTATGGATTCGACGGAAGTATTGATCATTGGCCAGGGCCTTGCGGGCACCTGGTTAAGCTGGTGGCTGGAACGGGCAGGGATTTCTTTTATCATCATCGATGACGCCGATATTTCAGGGGCCTCTAGGCATGCAGCCGGGCTCATCAACCCGGTAACCGGGAGAAGGCTGGTAAAAACCTGGTTGATTGATGAGATGATGCCTTTTACCCTGAAGGCTTATCAGGCTATGGGATCATTTCTTCAGACTGATCTGATATCGGAAACAACCATAATAGACTTCTTTCCCACGGTTCACATGATGCAGGCATTTGAGGAGAAGTGTGAATCGGATTCCGTTTACCTGCATAAAGGAGAAGATGCCTCTGCATTTGAGTTCTGGTTCCGCTACGATATGGGCTGGGGATCCATCAGGCCATCCTATCTTGTACACACAGAAAAATTACTCAGCAGCTGGCGCGGCCACCTTCTGAAGAAGGGCCATTTAAGAGATGAAAGATTTGACATCAGCAGACTTGTTCTTCAGGATTCATTTCTCGAATATGCAAACATCCATGCCAGTTATATTATTTTTTGTGATGGAATCGGATCTGCCACGAATACATTTTTTGGAAAACTTCCTTTTGCCCTGAATAAAGGTGAAGGATTACTGGCGGAGATAAATGATATTCCTGCGAATACCGTTTTCAAAAAAGGGATGAGCATTGTTCCCTGGAAAGAGAATATTTTTTGGATTGGGTCCTCTTATCAATGGGAATACTCAAATGTTGAGATATCGGAAACGTTCAGGCAATTTGCGGAAAACTGGTTAAGGAATTTCCTCAAGGTTCCATTTAGAATAATAGATCATTTTGTCGCTCTGCGCCCAGCAACATTGGAAAGAAGACCCTTTGTCGGCTTTCATCCGAAATGGAATAAGGTTGGAATACTCAATGGGCTGGGCACCAAGGGTTGTTCCCTCGCACCCTATTTTGCTGCGCAACTGACAGGGAAAATAGCTCGTGAAGCAGAAATTGATCCGCTTGCGGATATCAGGCGTTTCGAAAGAATATTATTGAAATAATGACGCGGCCATGGTTGTGCTCGCCCTTTTGAATTTCTGAACTTTATTTTCAGGAATATCAGTCAGACCTTTATCAAGGGTAAATTGAAGAAATGAAATGAATGTTAGGAAAACGGGGATTCAGGTAACTAGTTCATGCTTCCCGCTTCCTGTTTAACGGCCTTGAGCACAAAGGTTGTTTTCCCGCTGCGCATTTGTAGCGGATCCTGTCTCAGGAGTCTGGACATGGCTTCATAAAGCTCGGGCAGGTCCTGGCGGAGGCATACGGGGTTTTCGAAAAAGGTTTCAACGGCGACTGCCCAGAATTCATGGTAGTTCACGGCCGCATATTCTCCCAGCAGATTTCGCCTTCCCTGCTGCATGGAGGTAAAAATCGGCCTTGCTACTTTGGAAAAGTTCTTGAATTCCTTCTTGAAATGCTTGTCTTCTTCGGTTTCAGTGATGAAAGTGACATATGCCAGCGCATGGCCCATTTCGTGCAGTCCCACATTGCAATAAGGGGTCTGTCCGCTGATCCCCTTGATGAAATTATCCCAGGAAAGGTAAATGCCGCTCTGATCTACATGCCCCATAAAGGGCCGGGAATAAAACCCGTAATGGTAATCATCCTTTAACACAAAAACATCACTGAAATAATTCAGCATGAATTTATCCAGTCCGAAAGTGAGCTGAACGGCTACTGCGCTGATCAGGATAGGCATTTCCGCGCTTTCTTTCACTTCAATGTAATGGAACTTCCGTGCTTTCTTGAAGAGAAAGGTCCGAAACAGGAATTTGCGCTGATCCTCCAGACCCAGTTTATTGTAAAAACGGATATATCTGGAAACAATGCTATGGTAAAAGGTTTCGTTGGCTATGAATTTCCGCTGCTGCCGCCGGACATAAAACTTGTTAAAAAGCTCGGAAAGTGTCCGGTGCAGTATCAGTACACCCACCACAAGTGAAACAATGATGATGATCTCCATAAGGTCCGTTTTTCTTTTTCTTGCTTCAGGTCGGTCCGATCAGGAATAAATGGCCTTACATAGTAGTTGGATGCAAAGGGCTTCAGGTAAGAGTGGTGTTACCTGTGAAAGTTTAATCATAAGGAGAGTGAATCGTGCGGATGTTACAAGGTATTAACTATTTTTTAAAAATGAAAGTGGATGGGGGCGGTTTTTTAATTTTTTTTAAACCTCCTGCCACTACGTGGCATTGCCATACCTTTGCCCGCTGAATCAAGGTTGAAATATGTATAGAACGCATGACTGTGGCGAGTTACGGCTGGTTGATGTGGGCCGCGAAGTCACCCTGGCCGGCTGGGTGCAAAGCCTTAGGAAGTTTGGCAGTATCAGCTTTGTTGATCTGCGCGACCGGTATGGGATTACCCAGTTGCTTTTGGGGGAGGCCCTGAACGAAAAACTGGCTTTGAATCCTTTGGGCCGGGAATTCGTGATCCAGGCAACCGGAATCGTTTCTGAGAGATCAAACAAAAACCAACAAATCCCAACCGGGGAAATTGAAATCAAAGTGGGCCAGTTTACCATTTTGAATAAATCGGCTACGCCCCCCTTTACGATACAGGATGATACGGACGGGGGCGAGGACCTCCGCATGAAATTCCGGTACCTTGACCTTCGCCGAAATACGATCAAGAAAAATCTGGAATTAAGGTATGCTGTAAACCGGGCAGCCCGGAATTATCTCGGTGAACACCGCTTCATAGAAATTGAAACTCCGTTCCTCATCAGATCGACGCCGGAGGGAGCCCGCGATTTTGTAGTCCCTTCCCGCATGAACCCCGGTCAGTTCTACGCACTTCCCCAGAGTCCGCAGACATTCAAACAACTCCTTATGGTGAGCGGATACGACCGTTATTACCAGGTAGTGAAATGCTTCAGGGATGAGGATTTAAGGGCCGACCGCCAACCGGAATTCACCCAGATCGACTGTGAAATGAGTTTCGTTGAACAGGAAGATATCCTGTCTATGTTTGAAGGCCTCATCAAATTCATTTTCAAGGAGGTAAAAAATATAGAGTATACCGTGGAGGTGGAAAGGATGAGCTGGGATGATGCCATGTGGAATTATGGGAACGATAAACCCGATATCCGGTTCGGGATGAAAATAGCAAATATCAAATCCCCCCTTAAAAGAAAAGGGGCGCAGGAAGCTGAGGGGCTTCTCATCGGTAAAGCGGGCTTTACCATATTCGATCAGGCGGAAACAGTTTTGGCCATAGCTGTTCCGGGAGGGGCCGCCTGGACGCGTAAGCAATTTGACGCTGTCACAGATTGGGTGAAACGCCCGCAGATCGGCATGCTCGGTTTGGTTTATATCCGCTTTCAGGAAGATGGAACAATTAAAAGCAGCGTCGATAAATATTATAATGAAGAAAGGCTGAAATCCATTGCCGTTTTTTGTAATGCTAAAAAAGGAGAAGCCATTCTGTTATTGGCAGGACGGGAAGAAAGGACCCGCAAAGCAATCAGCGAATTGAGGCTCTGGATTGGCGAACAACTCGGACTCCGCAAACCAGATGAATTTAAATTGCTATGGGTGGTCGATTTTCCTTTATTTGAATACAATGCCGAAGATAACCGGTGGTTGGCCCGCCATCATCCTTTTACTGCTCCGAAACCTGACCAGATCCCACTGATGATAAATAATGACCCAACCATTCCTGACCCGGAAGAATTCATGCAGCATCCTTATGCCGATATCAAAGCAAATGCATATGATATGGTGTTGAACGGGAATGAAATTGGTGGTGGTTCAATACGCATTTACCAGCGGGAACTTCAGGAAAAGATGTTCGACGCCCTTGGTATGAGTCGCGAAGAAGCAAACTACAAATTTGGGTTTCTGATGAGCGCGTTCGAATATGGAGCACCTCCTCACGGAGGCATTGCATTTGGATTCGACAGACTTTGCGCTTTACTCAGCGGAAGCGAAAGTATCCGGGATTTTATTGCATTCCCCAAGAATAACAGTGGACGCGATGTGATGCTCGATGCGCCTTCGTCTATTGACAGGAAGCAACTGGATGAGCTTTCGATTGAAATTAAAAATTAAAAATTAAAAAGTAAAAAGTAAAAAGTAAAAACCGAACCTCCATTTTTTAATTTTTAATTTTTAATTTTTACTTTAATCTGCGTAAAAAGGTTTAGCCCCCGCTGTTGGAAATATCTTCTTATTTTTACCGCCATAAAATTTATCAGGTGTTATGGCCTATCAACTGCTTAAAGGGAAAAAAGGAATCATCTTCGGCGCACTCGATGACAAGTCGCTTGCCTGGAGAACGGCTTTAAGATGCCACGAAGAAGGGGCTTCCCTGTTATTGACCAATGCACCCGTTGCCCTTCGCATGGGCGAGATCAACAAGTTGGCTATTGAAGTGAATGCGCCGTTAATTGGTGCCGATGTCACCAATATGGATGACCTGAATAAACTTTTTACCGGGGCAATGGATCATTTTGGCGGTAAGATCGATTTCATTCTGCATTCTGTTGGAATGAGCGTTAATATGCGAAAAGGCAAACCGTATACCGGACTGGATTACGGGTTTAACCAGAAGACGCTGGATATCTCGGCCACGTCCTTGCACCGGGTCTTGCAAACAGCGTATGAAATGGACGCCATCAGCAAGTGGGGCAGCGTGGTAGCATATAGTTATATTGCTGCTCAACGTGTATTCCCCGACTATAATGAAATGGCAGACGCCAAGGCCCTCCTTGAAAGCGTTGCCAGGAGCTTTGGATATTATTATGGCATTAAAAATAAAGTCAGGGTGAATACCATATCGCAGTCGCCGACAAAAACCACCGCCGGCAGTGGGGTGAAGGGTTTTGACGGATTTCAGGCCTATGCCGAAAAGATGAGCCCGCTCGGAAATGCCAGTGCTGATGATTGCGCGGGTTTCTGCGCAGTTTTATTCAGTGATCTGACCAGGATGGTGACGATGCAAAATCTATTTCACGATGGGGGCTTTTCCTTTACAGGCGTTACCGAAGCAGTAGTACGCGAATTTGAAAAGAATTCTGATATTCCGGTAAAATAAATGATATAACTAATATTCGTCCTCGTTAAAAAAGAAATCCTCCTGGGAAGGGTAATCCGGCCAGATATCATCTATTCCTTCATAAATCTCACCCTCATCTTCCAGTTCCTGCAGGTTCTCGACCACTTCAATCGGTGCTCCGGACCTGATAGCATAATCAATCAATTCATCTTTGGTTGCGGGCCACGGTGCGTCTTCAAGGTAACTGGCTAATTCGAGTGTCCAAAACATCTTTAATCCTGTATTTTAATTCTGAATTGTTTCTATTAAGGTCAGATCAATGGAAGCTTCCCGGAGAATAAGGGGAACCCTGCCTTTAATTTTTCGCAAAAGTAATTTTTATAATGGAACCACCAAATACCATTTATTTGGGATAAATACCGGAATTTCTGCTTAACCAAGCTCGTTATATTTGCTGATGATGCCATCAGAACCCGATCAGCCGATCCTTTCAGCCAGAAATATCCAGAAATATTATGGTGAATTGCATGTTTTGAAGGGTGTAAACCTCGATATCTACAAGGGTGAGATTGTGAGTATGGTAGGCCCTTCCGGTTCTGGCAAAAGCACCCTTTTGCATATTCTGGGCACCCTGGATGAGCCTGCATCCGGAGAGATCCTTCTGAATAACCGCCGCCTGCAGATCCTTAAAGGAAGCACCCTTGCAGCTTTGCGAAACCGGCATATCGGGTTTGTTTTTCAATTCCATCACCTGCTACCGGAATTTTCAGCCCTGGAAAATGTCTGCATTCCGGGATGGATTGCCGGCAAAAAAAAATCAGAAGTAAGAACGCGGGCAGTGAAACTGCTGGAAATCCTTGACCTGAGCCAAAGGATGGAAAACAAACCCTCCGCTTTGTCCGGAGGTGAACAGCAACGCGTTGCCGTTTGCCGGGCCCTTATCAATAATCCGGATATTGTCTTTGCCGACGAGCCCACCGGCAACCTTGACTCTGCAAATGCGCGGGAATTGCATCAGCTATTTTTAGATCTGCGGAAACAATTCAATCAGACCTTCCTGATCGTGACGCATAATGAGCAACTGGCCGAGCAGAGCGATAGAATTTTGCATATGAAGGATGGGGTGATAATTTGAAAATATGAAAATGTGTAAATGTGCTGATGAATGCACCCTGGCTCCTGCCTTTCATTTACACATTTTCAAATTATCAAATTACCCCCCGCCCCTTCTTGCGACCCAAACAGTTTCCTCCGCCCCTAACAGATAGCCGGCAAATCTTGCCAGCACGAACAAGTAATCGCTCAGGCGGTTGAGATACTTAATGATCAGAGGCTGATTGACTGCTTCTGCTGCATCCAGCTCAACGGTCACGCGTTCGGCACGGCGGCAAATGCAACGGCAGATGTGGGCCGTTGAAACCACAACGTGACCACCGGGTAAAATAAAAGATTTCAATGGCGGTAACTTTCCATCCATATAGTCTATTTCTTTTTCAAGCAACAACACGTCCTCCTCAACCAGATCGGGAATCTTTAATGCAATTTCTTTATGCGGATCGCAGGCCAGGGCTGATCCAATGGTAAAGAGCCGATCCTGGATTTCTTTTAACACGGTGCGGCAGCGTTCATCCGGATACTGATCGCCCAGTAGGCCGACAAATGAATTCAGTTCATCAATGTTTCCGTATGCTTCTATGCGGATGTTTGATTTGGACACTTTGGTTCCACCCAGCAGACTGGTTTTGCCTGCATCACCTGTTTTTGTATAGATCTTGAGCGACATGATACAAAAAATTATATGGCCGGTTCGTATATGCTTTCTCTCCTTTTGTCGGTTTCGATAATACCATCCCTTAATCTCACAACCCGGTGTGCATATTTTGAAATGTCTTCTTCATGGGTAACGAGGACTACGGTGTTTCCCGCAGCCTGAATGGTGTTGAAGATTTCCATGATCTCGATAGAAGTCTTTGAATCGAGGTTGCCCGTCGGCTCATCAGCCAGGATAAGGGAAGGATTATTAACCAACGCCCTTGCAATAGCTACGCGCTGGGCCTGGCCGCCTGATAGTTCATTGGGTTTATGATGGCTTCTGTCTGTCAGACTGACTTTTTCCAACACGCTCATTGCCATTTCCATCCGGATCTTTTTAGCGATCCCGGCATAAACAAGGGGAAGAGCAACATTCTCTGCTGCAGTGAGCCTCGGCAATAAATTGAATTGCTGAAATACAAACCCGATTTCCTTATTCCTCACTTCCGCCAGATCATCGTCTGGCATCGTACTGACGTCCAGTCCATTCAGTATGTATGTTCCGGCAGTTGGAGAATCCAGGCAACCCAGGATGTTCATGAGTGTACTCTTGCCTGAACCCGAAGGCCCCATCAGGGCAACGTATTCGTTCTTTAATATTTCCAGACTGATCCCTTTCAATACCGGAACAGCCTGCTTCCCCATGAAATAACTTTTGTAGATCCTGTCAAGATTAATAATCGTGTTTGCACTCATAGGCTGGTTATTCAGTTTAGCTCAGATTACGCAGAAGGATTTTTAACAACCCTTGGCACCTTAAAATATTCTTCGTCAGCCAGAGCTGAATTTTTCAACGCATCTGCACGGCTAATGGATGGTTCGAAAATATCCTCCCGCAGAATATCCGTTTCCTCTCCCATATATAGCAATGGCTCAATTCCGGTAACATCGAGCGCATTTAGTTTTTCAACAAAACCGATCATTTTTTCGAGATCTTTTTTTATTTCTTGTTTTCCCGCTCCATCAAATTCCAGATTGGACAATTTGCATAAATGCTCAATAAGGGCGTCGTTTACTTCCATGAAGAAAGATTAGGGACAAAAATAACGGATTCGGGGACATTTTACGAAGTTCCGGCCAAATCCGGAACGGTTTTAACATGGTGCCCGGTATTTAATGGTTGATGGTTGATGGTAGATGGTTGATGGATTGTCGTTGACCTGGTACTACTGACCGATTTTTTTGTGAGGTCCGACTTATTTTTGGTCTCACAACTTTAGGGCCTTCCATCAACCATCAACTATCTACCATCAACAGTAATTGTACCCTTCCCCACTTTTATTATCTTCGTCTTTCTCATGGAAAATAAAAAAGAAATCGTTCTGAGTGGTATCCGCCCAACAGGTTTCCTTCACCTGGGTAATTACTATGGCGCTTTGCGGAATTGGGCCCGCATGCAGTATGAATATGACTGTTATTTTTTTATTGCCGACTGGCATAGTCTGACCACGCACGCAGATACAAAAGAGCTGAAAACAAATACACGCCGGATGGTATCGGAACTTGTTGCGGGCGGCCTGGATCCTGAAAAGTGTGTACTCTATTTGCAGAGTGATATTCCGGAAATAGCCGAGCTCTACCTATATCTCAATATGCTTGCTTACCGGGGCGAATTGGAAAAAACCGCGACTTTCAAAGACAAGGTCCGCCAGCAGCCTGAGAATGTCAATGCAGGGTTGATCACCTATCCTGTATTGCAGGCTGCCGATATTCTTATCCACAGGGCATTGAAAGTTCCTGTTGGAAAAGACCAGGAGCAGCACGTGGAAATGACCCGCAATTTTGCAGAACGGTTTAATCACCGATATGGCGAAGTGTTTCCCCTTCCTGTGGCGTTCAGCTATGGAGGTGAACTGCTAAGGATCCTCAATCTGGACGGCACCGGAAAAATGAGCAAGAGCGAGAATCAGATGAATACAATTTTTCTGAATGACGATGATGCATTGATTACGAAAAAGATCATGAAGGCTAAAACAGACCAGGGACCAGTTTCGGTCAATAGTAAAAAACCAAATTTTATCCAAGGTTTATTCACCCTCCTCAGCCTCGTAAGTAAGAAGGATACGGTGGATAAATTCGAAGACGATTTCAACCAGTGCAGGATCCGTTACAGTGATATGAAAAAACAGCTGGCAGAAGATATGGTCAGCTTTATCCGACCCTTGCGGGAAAAGGCTCAAAGCCTTCAGCAAAACCCGGCACATATAGATGGAATCCTGGCCGATGGCGCAGGCAGGGCGAGAAAAAGCGCTAAGGCCACCCTGATTAAAGTAAGGGAAGCAATAGGCTTTTAAGGCCGCGTTTTGCCAAACGATTCTTTTTATATTTCGATGATAAGACTTTACATTTAGGCATGGCAAAATCGAAGAAACCAAAACATATTGCTGTGGCCGGCAATATTGGTGCGGGGAAAACGACCCTTACTGAATTGCTGAGTAAACATTATAAATGGATCCCGCAGTTTGAAGATGCTGACCATAATCCTTACCTGAATGATTTTTATGAAGACATGCCGCGCTGGAGTTTCAATCTTCAAATACATTTCCTGAACGGAAGGCTGAATCAGTTGCTTGAGATCTACAGCGGAACGGAAACGGTAATTCAGGACCGGACGATTTACGAGGATGCCCATATTTTTGCGCCCAATCTCCACGATATGGGATTAATGAGCAAGCGGGATTATAATAATTATTTTCAGTTCTTCCAGACCCTGAAACGCATGGTGCAGCCGCCTGATTTGCTGATTTACCTTCAGGCTTCCGTGCCTACCCTGGTAGGCCAGATTCAGAAAAGAGGCCGGGAATATGAAGAAAATATCCGGCTGGATTACCTTAAAAGGCTGAATGACCTATATAATAAATGGATTGACGGATATAAGGAAGGCGGCCTCCTGGTTATCAATGTGGACAAAAATAAATTCCCCGAAAATGAAGAGCATCTGGGGGAGATTATTTCGCGCATTGATGCGCAATTGTATGGCTTATTTTAGAAACCTCATTATCGTTCGTTGACGGTTGACAGTTGACCGTTGACGGTGTTCAAACGTAAAAATCCGTCAACCGTCAACTGTCTACCAATTTGGTACTTACTTCCAAACCAAAAAAAAGCTCTTTTTGAAAAGAGCTTTTAAGAGCAAACAATGTTAAAGGCCGTTAGATGAAATAGCAATGAGCTGACAAGATGGTGAATTTATTTTTAATTTTACAGGTTTTCCCGATCTTTTTTAAGAGCCTGGTGCTCCGCTCAATATTTCTGCGGGAACCTGATGCTCATATTTTTTAAAATTATCTATGAACTGATTAGCCAGTTCCTGTGCTTTGGCCTGATATTCAATAGGATCTTTCCAGGTTTTTTCGGGGTTAAGGATATCATCCGGTACCCCAGGACAGGTCTCGGGTACAGCAAAG
The DNA here is from genome assembly GCA_025449645.1 of Chitinophagaceae bacterium. Taxonomy (GTDB): domain Bacteria; phylum Bacteroidota; class Bacteroidia; order Chitinophagales; family Chitinophagaceae; genus Puia. The sequence goes on from JANWIY010000125.1 coordinate 17,332, forward strand.
TGGAAAACCTGGTGGACGTTCCAGTTACAATTTCCCAGCTTACCGTCCAGTACTGCACTTACTATTGACCGCGTAAAATGTAAAGGTATCCTTTTCCCTTTTCCATACGCACCGCCGCTCCATCCTGTATTGATTAGCCACACGCAAACCTGGTGCCTTCGGATTTTCTCGCCCAGCATCTTTGCATAATATGCGGGATGTAATGGAAGAAAAGGTGCCCCGAAACAAGCACTGAAAGTGGACTTAGGCTCTTTTACACCAGCTTCGGTCCCGGCAATCTTTGCCGTGTATCCCGAAATGAACTGGTACATTGCCTGTTCTGGCGTTAGTCTGGAAACTGGTGGTAATACGCCTGAGGCATCGCAAGTAAGGAAAAAAATATTCGAAGGCGCTTTTCCAACAGAAGGTATGACTGCATTCCGGATATAATTAAGCGGATAGGAGACTCGTGTGTTTTCAGTTCGGGAGGCATCCTCATAATTCACTTTGTTTGTTCCCGGGAAAAATTCTGTATTCTCCAGTAAAGCACCCTCACGGATGGCAAGGTAAATATCTGGTTCGCTCGCTTCATTCAGATGAATGCATTTTGCATAGCATCCTCCTTCAAAATTAAATATGCCATGCGGTGTCCATCCATGCTCGTCGTCACCGATCAGTCTCCTGCTCCTGTCTGCACTCAGTGTGGTTTTTCCTGTACCGCTCAAACCAAAGAAAACAGCTGTATCGCCCGATTTTCCCATATTGGCTGCACAATGCATGCTGAGCACCTGCTTCTGAAAAGGCAGCATGTAGTTCAATACAGAGAATACGGATTTTTTAACTTCTCCGGTATAGCCCGTGCCTGCCAAAAGAATCACATGATGTTTCAATGAAATAATGACCGCGTTCTGTTGACGGATACCGCAGCGGGACGGATCAAGTTTCAAACCTGGAGCAATCAGCAGATGCCAGGCCGTTTTAAACTCCGGATCTCCGGGCCTCAAAAACATATTATAGGCAAACAGGTCCATTACCGGCGTTTCCGAGATCACCCGAAGGTTGAGCCGGTATTCAGGATCGGCACAAACCGCACTGTCGCGCACCCATATCTCAGGAAGCAGGTTCAGATAGTCAGTCACTTTTTTAAAAATCAGGTCAAACTGTTTTTCTTCCATTGGCTGGTTGTACTGATTCCAATCCACCGCATCGGCGGAGATTTCATCCTTTACCATGTACCTGTCTTTTGGGCTGCGACCGGTAAATTCACCTGTGTTAATCGCAAGGGCACCAGAGTCTGTCAGCCTGCCTTCATTTCTTCCTATACACTGACTCACGAGCTCTGCCGGGCTCAGCTGGTAATGGATGCTGCCACTCACTTTCAGTCCGAGGTTCATTAATTTTTTCAACGGTAGACCCATAACAGGTGCTGACATATTAATCGTTTAAGCCCCAAAACTAAAATTTAATCTTTTCTAAAAAAAGCCTTTTTTAAGAACCATAATTTAGAAAATATTCATAAAATAGAGGTTTTACTATATCTTACTCTAAATCCTGATCTTACAGAGTGCTTCTGCTTTGAAGTTTTCAGTTTTCTTTGTCCTGTTGCGGTCTCATCAATCCTCCCTACTTTTACATTGATGAAATACCTGCCGCTCAATCCATTGATATTTAAGCAGAACCGGCAAAGATTCCAAAAGGAAATGCTGCCTTCATCAATAGCTATTTTCGTAAGCAACGATGAAATGCCTTCCAATGGCGATGCACTGTATCCATTTAAGCAGAATAGCAATCTTTACTGGCTTACGGGCATTGTTCAGGAAGACAGCATGTTAGTCCTTTTTCCCGATCATCCTGATCCGAAATACCGGGAAGTACTTGTGCTGGCAAGGCCGGATGAACTGAAGGAAAAATGGGATGGAAAAAGACTGCGTGCGGAGGAAGGCCAAGCCATTTCAGGGATCATGACGATCGTTTGGATGGATACTCTTGACCCTTTGCTGCAAGTGTGGATTCACCTGGCAAAGAATATTTATTTGCCCTCAAACGAAAATGATCGTAAAAATACCCAGATTCAAACCCGGGAATACCGTTTCATTGAAGAAACCAGAAAGCGATTTCCACTACATCAATACCTCCGTGCTGCACCCATACTGAAAGAGCTGAGGTCTGTCAAAACTGCCGAGGAAGTCAAGGTTTTGCAACAGGCAATCCATATAACGCACCTTGCATTTGAACGGGTAATGAAATTTATGGGTCCTGGAGTTTTTGAGTTTGAAGTGGAGGCTGAAATCCAATATGCTTTTCTTTTACAAAGGGCAACGGGTCCGGCTTATGGCAGCATCCTGGCTTCAGGTGGAAATGCATGTACACTCCACTATGTATCCAACAATGCAGAATGCAGGAACGGGGATATGATCCTTATGGATTTTGGCGCAGAGTATGGCGGCTATTGTGCAGATCTTACACGGACGATCCCAGTGAATGGAAAATTTACCAGGCGTCAGAAAGAAGTGTACAACGCCTGCTATCATCTGCACCGGTTTGCCAAAAGCCTGCTGAAGCCTGGAGCCATTTTAAACGAATATCATAAGCAGGTGGGCAAGGAAGCGGACATCATTTTTCAGAAAATTGGTTTGCTCAGCAAATCTGATGTCAAAAATGCAACGCCCGAGAATCCAGCATACTGGAAATATATGTACCACGGCATTTCCCACCATATTGGCATTGATGTACATGACCTGGGAACACGCACCGAACCCCTGCGTGCCGGCATGGTGCTGACTGTGGAACCCGGTATATATATCAGGGAAGAGAACCTGGGCATCCGGATTGAAAATAATGTATGGCTCACAAAGAATGGTAATCAGGATCTGATGAAAGACATACCCATTACCGTGGAAGAGATCGAGGCGAGCATGAAAAAATGAGGCCCGCCCCAATAGGGGATAAGACGGAATGCCTTAGAATAAAATAATCATTGACCCTAAACCGAGCCAAACCTGTTTACTTCATGAAGCAACTACCCCATTTTTTCACCTTACTGAATTTATTTTTCGGCTGCGTTGCACTGATCTGCATTTTACAGAACGGGATCACCATCATGTATTTAAATGACGGTACACAATATGTCGACATCCCGGAAAAGATCTGGCTCGCTCCGCTGTTCATGGGCCTCGCGGCCCTGGCAGATTTTATTGACGGCTTTTTGGCAAGATGGCTAAAGGCGGGTTCCACGCTCGGGCGCGAGCTGGATTCCCTGGCGGACCTCGTAAGTTTTGGAGTGGCTCCGGGCATGATCCTCTACCAGTTTTTAAGGATGAGCTATATGCGCCAGGCGGATGGTACAGATGTGTCCATGCTCCTGCTCCTTCCTGCGATGATCCTTCCCTGCGCGGCCGCATTCAGGCTGGCCGTGTTTAATCTCGATCAATCACAATCGCTTTCATTCAGGGGGATTCCCGTTCCTGCAGTTGGACTGATGGTTGCTTCATTTCCTTTGATTTACTGGACAAAAAACAGCAACTGGGTAATCAATCTTTTATTAAATAAATGGGTTTTATACATTCTCATATTGTTATTGGGTTTTGTGATGGTCAGCCGTTTCCGTGTCATGTCTATGAAATTTAGCAAGGGTACTTCCGGTCAAAATCTGCCGCGAATAATTCTCTTCCTTATTGCACTGGCCTCGATATTCATTTTTCAATGGCTTGCCGTACCGGTCATCTTCCTTTTTTACATTGTATTATCTTTGATCTTTAAAAACAGGATTGTATGAATTTTTCGGTTCAGGTTAAGGTGATGCCTTTGAAGGAATTATTGGATCCGCAGGGAAAAGCTGTTATGGGCGGCCTCCGCAATCTGGGTTTGCAATCGGTTAGCGACGTTCGCATCGGGAAGACCATACAACTTCAGGTGGAAGCCCAAAATGAGGCGCAGGCAAAAAAGATTGGTGAAGAAGCGAGTAAGAAACTGCTCGCAAATCCGGTGATGGAGTATTTTGAGGTGTCTGTGGGCGAATAATAATTTGATAATTTGATAATTTGAAAATAGGGTATGCCGGAACCCTCGCGGAAAATTAACACAGCGGACTTAATTTTGTTTTCACCTCCCAGCTTTCATTCATTTTCAAATTTTCAAATGAGCACATTTTCAAATTCCCCATGCTTTATCTCGTTCCTTCTCCCATAGGCAATCTGCAGGACATTAGCTTTCGGGCGCTGGAAACACTGAAAAAAGCAGACCTGATTCTGGCGGAGGATACCAGGACCTCGCTCAAGCTGCTGAACCATTACCAGATCATCAGGCCACTCACCTCATTTCATCAGCACAATGAGCATAAAGTGCTTCGCCACCTGGTAGATCAGTTGCTTCAGGGAAAGACCATGGCATTACTGACCGATGCCGGCACTCCAGGGATTTCTGATCCGGCTTATCTGCTCGTAAGGGAATGCATTCAGGTAAACATCCGCGTGGAATGCCTGCCCGGCGCAACCGCATTCGTTCCTGCGCTTGTAAATAGCGGATTGCCTATGAACCGGTTTTGTTTTGAAGGATTTTTGCCTTTGAAAAAGGGCCGCCAGACCCTGCTGAAAAAACTTGCTGCTGAACAAAGAACCATGGTCTTCTATGAATCACCGCTCAGGCTTCTGAAAACCCTTCAGGAATTCATATTGTATTTTGGCCCGGAGAGAAAATGCTGTGTCAGCCGGGAACTCACTAAATTGTTTGAAGAAAATATCCGCGGTTCGCTGCAGGAAGTAGCGAATCACTTTATGGAAAAAGGAGTCAAAGGGGAAATTGTAATCGTTTTAGAAGGTACAGGATAAACTTTTATTATTTATTATCATCTGCTGAATTATGAAACACCCACATACCTTGTTTAATAGGATTTTTCAAACGGCCATCTGTTTGATCCTCGCCCAGGGCATTGTCAATTTTGTTTTTGCGCAGCCTGACCGCTGGCAGCAACGAGTAAAGTATTTCATGGACATTGATGTGAATGTGATCAGCAACCGGTTTAAAGGAAAACAGCATCTCGAGTACAGCAATCATTCTCCGGATACCCTAAAAAGAGTTTTCTACCATTTATACTGGAATGCATTTCAGCCGAACAGCATGATGGATAACCGGAGCCGCGTCCTCGGGCAGGTCATGATCGGCGGAAACCCCGACTGGGATGAACGCGTCCGTGACAGGATCCAGCATTTAAAACCGGATGAAGTCGGATATCAGAAAATACTATCCCTCAAGATGAATGGTGTTTCGCAAACGTTTAAAATAGAAGAAACCATTCTCGAGGTAAATCTTACCACGCCCATTCTTCCCAACAGTACGGTTAGTTTGGATATGGAATTTGAAGCCCAGACACCCTTGCAAATCCGCAGGAGCGGTCGCGACAATCCCGAAACCCAGGTTCGGTATTCAATGAGCCAGTGGTATCCAAAGATCTGTGAATATGACTATGCGGGATGGCATGCAACGCCTTATGTGGCCAGGGAATTCTATGGTGTGTGGGGAGACTTTGATGTAAAAATCCATATTGATAAAACCTATATCCTGGGAGGAACCGGATATTTGCAAAACGCCAATCAGATCGGCTATGGATATGAATCGCCGGGCACGAAAGTTATACGGCCACCCGGTGATAAACTTACCTGGCATTTTTTTGCACCGAACGTGCACGATTTTGTTTGGGCCGCTGATCCGGGCTTTAAGCATGCAAGCAAAAAAATCCGCAGTGATCTGACGCTTCACGTGCTCTATAAAACAACGAATGCGCCGGAAAAAAAATGGTTGAATATCCTGGATCAGGCTGCACGCGCGCTGCCTTTTATTGAAAAGACCTTTGGCCCCTATCCTTACAAACAATATTCTTTTATTCACGGTGGTGACGGGGGAATGGAATATCCCATGGCAACACTTTTGGCTGATGGCAGCGGCTGGATGCACGAATTTATGCATAGCTGGTACCAGGGTATGCTGGGCACTAATGAATTGAAATATCCCTGGATGGATGAGGGATTCACGCAATATGCGGCAGCGCGGATCTGGGGCCATTTAAATAACGACAGTTCCGCAGATCAGACCTATAAACATGAATACGATGGGTATTTCTCCCTTGCCAAAAGTAATTTCCAGGAACCTTTGAGTACTTATGCAGATTTTTTCAGCACTAACCGGGGATACGAGCTTTCATCCTATTATAAGGGAACCGTATTTATGGTACAGTTGGGATATATTGTCGGCGATGAGGTGCTGGACAAAATCTTACTGGAATATTACCGGGAATGGAGATTCAAACATCCGAATGCGGATGATTTTATGCGCATTGCAGAAAAAGTCAGCGGCATGCAGCTGGATTGGTACAAGGATTTTTGGATCAACAGCACGAAGAGCATCGACTACGGGATCGATAGTTTATGGGAAGAAAATGGAAAAACGAAGATCCGTTTGCGTATGATCGGAAAGACACCCATGCCGATTGATGTGTTCCTGCAATTCAAAGACGGCAGCCGGGAGCTGGCTTATATTCCGCAATACCTCATGTTTGGCTTGAAACCCGAAGAAAATAAATTGATACCCCGGATCACATATGATCCCTGGAAATGGACGAGTCCCGATTATGAATTCGAAATCAATCACCGGCTCACGGATCTGAAAATAATAGAAATAGATCCATCCCACCGGATGGCGGATATTGACCGGGCAAATAACCGGCTGGAATTGAATTGGTAATCACCGCGGACAAAAGCCTATCTTCTGAAATATTTATTGATGGCCTCTACCCGGTTGCCAACATGCAGTTTTTCATAGATGTGATAAACGTGCTTACGGACTGTTTCCTGACTGATATAAAGGTTGGCAGCAATCTCCTTATACAAAAGTCCGCGGGAAAGGTGCTGAAGGATTTCATTTTCCCGGCCCGATAAAGCTGGCAGGGGCCTTGTTTTTCCCGGAAAGGATCCGGCCCATAAGCTGCTACCGGAATCGGGGTATTGAAAAACCCGTACTACTCTTCTGGCAATCTGACTGCTCATAGGTGCGCCACCTTCCATAATTTGCCTAATGGCATCCAGCAAACATCCCGGAAGGGTCTTCTTGAGAATGTACCCGTTGGCCCCTGCATGCAGCGCTTCGAATATTTTTTCGTCATCCTCATATACGGTGCACATTAAAAATTGTATGCCGGGATATTTTGGTTTGAGTTCACGAATGATATCCGTACCATTTTCCTCATTACCCAGATTGATATCCATCAATACGACCTGGGGTCTCAGGGCCGGGATCAGTATCATTGCTTCCCGAAAACAACTGCAACTTCCTGCAAGTTCAAATCCATCTGCCTTCAGGATTATCAATTCCAGTACATTTCGTATTTCTGTGTTGTCATCTACAATGCATACGGTGATGGACATGGGTTTGAATTTGAAGTGCAGGATATTTTCGTTGACGGTTGACGGTTGATGGTTGACGGACTTTAAGTGCGAATTCGCACCAGATATCCGTCAACAATCAACTGTCAACCGTCAACCTTTCTCACGGAACGCTTAAATTTACCCTGGCTCCTGTAGGCCAACAAAGTATAATCACCCTAAAGCACCCCATGCATACCCTTTTCTTACCTGCACTGATCAGCTTATGCATAGGAATTCTGCTGATTGTTATTCTCACGACGAAATTCAGGGTCCACGCATTTTTCGCTTTGATGATTTCATGTTTTGTAGTTGGTTTAGGCGTACAGCTACCTGCCGGGGAAATCATTGCATCCGTGAAAGATGGTTTTGGAAACATCATGAAATCGATCGGACTGATTATTGTTTTCGGAACTACTCTGGGTGTGATACTGGAGCATACCGGCAGCACCCGGGTAATGGCTAATTATATATTAAAAAAGCTAGGGGAAAAACGAGCTCCTGTTGCCATGACCCTTACAGGATTGCTGGTGGGATTGCCTATATTTTGCGATTCCGGATATATCGTGTTAAGCGGTCTCAGCAATTCCCTCGCAAAGCGGACAGGCATGCCTGTTACCATACTGGCCATTTCTCTGGCCACCGGCTTATATGCCATTCACTGCCTGGTTCCTCCCCATCCGGGTGCTGCTGGTGCTGCAGGAATTTTTGCTGTTGATTTCGGAAGATTGATTTTTTCCGGTGTACTGATTGCAATCCCTGCTGCGGTTGTCGGGCATCTCTGGACCAGATATGCGGGTAAAAAAAACACGGATGTTTTAAAAAAGAATTCAGATGAAAAGGAAATTGCTGGTCCTTTACCCGGTGTGTTAAATGCCTTCCTGCCCGTGCTGGTGCCGATCCTGCTCATAGCAATCAAATCCTTTCTTACTATTGAAAATGCTGGAACAGGCTGGAGGTCAGTTTTCTTTTTACTGGGTGATCCGGAGCTCGCCCTGGCCATTGGGATACTGCTGGCATTAACAGCAAAGCGAACCTGGAAAAAAATAGAACTGGGCGCATTATTGCAGGATTCAGCAGAAAAAGCAGGTGGCATTCTCGTTATCATAGGCGCCGGCGGTGCTTTTGGTGCCGTATTGGCTGCAACACGTTTGGGCGAACAAATAAGTGTATCACTACCTCTCGGGAGTCTGGGAATATTTTTTCCTTTTTTGCTGACCTTCATTCTGAAAACTGCCCAGGGATCTTCTACCGTTGCTATCATCACCGCGGCCTCAATTGTTCATCCCCTGATACCTTCCCTCGGTCTTTCAAATACAAATGGCCCACTCCTATGCGTTTTATCCATGGGTGCGGGTTCCATGATGATCTCCCATGCCAACGATGCTTATTTCTGGGTCATCGCCAAATTTTCCGGCCTGGATATGAGGACCATGCTACGGGTTTATACGGTGTCTACTATACTTATGGGACTCACTTCCTTTGTAATGGTCTGGATTTTGTATTTGTTATTAAAATAGGTAGTGATTGATGGGTGATGAGTTATAGTTGATGGGTGATGAATTATGAATGATGAGTTATGGGTTTATGGATAATGGTGCACTATGGATGAAAGGAGAGGACTTCCGGTGCAAGCCGATGACTAATCCTTATTATCCATTATTTTAAAGAATTGGTGAACCAGCGGAGCTAAGCATAACTCATAATTCATAATTCAAAACTCATATGCACTCATAACTCCTAATTCATCCGCACCTGCACAATATATTTTCCGCGGAATGATTCTTCCGGGAGGAACTGATGGATCTCCCTGATTTTTGGCTTAGTTGCAGAATCCGCGATCTCGGCAGATAAATCGCCGCCTTTTAAACAGATCAGTCCGTTGGCATATGGCAATCCTGCTCCGGGTTCCTGCGGTTTTGTTTTAAGCAGCGGTTTAGACCATTTCCATAAATCTTTTAGTGGAGCGACTGCGCGGGAAACGGCCACATCAAATTTTCTTCCGGTGATTTCTTCTGCCCTGATCTGCTTTGTAGTCACATTTTTCAATCCCAGTGATTCCTTTACAGCCTCCACTACCCTGAGTTTTTTGCCTATGCTATCAACCAGGTGAAATTGTACTTCGGGAAAATAAATGGCCAGCGGAATTCCCGGGAAGCCGCCGCCCGTCCCAATATCGATCACCTGGCTTCCGGCACGGAAATTAAAAACGGCCGCTATACTCAGCGAATGCAGCACGTGCTTATCATACAGGCTTCCAATATCCTTGCGTGAAATCACATTTATTTGTGCATTCCAATGACCATAAAGTGCTTGCAGCGCAGCGAACTGTTCCAGTTGCAACTTTGTAAAGTCAGCAAAATAACGGGTGACTATCTCCATTCCATGCGTGGCTTCTTCCATAATGAAGGTGCAAAAATGAGATAATATGCGATCATCCAGATATCCAGCAACCACCAGAAAGGGAAGAGATCAAGCTCGTTCAGCTTTTTCATGGCTTTGAAAAAAACAAGTCCCTGAATCAGGAAACGCAGCCCAAATACGGAAAGGGTCCAGGTCCATGGTGAATAAATGAGACTGATGATGAATGCGGGATAAAATAGAAAATGAGTAACTGAATATATTCCGAGCATCCATTGTTGTTTGCCCCGGTAAAATTTTCCGGTGCTATGATGCCGGCTTTTTTGTTTGACCCATTCACGGAATGTCTTTTTGGGTTCGGACAAAGTAAAAGCTTCCGGATCAACAACGATCCGTGTATTCCTGCCATTAGCCACCTGGTTGATGAAGAGATCATCATCTCCTCCCGGCAAATGATTCACCGAGGAAAATCCTTTATTCTTAAAAAACAATTCTTTTTTATATGAAAGATTTCTTCCTACGCCCATATAGGGCTGACCCGCAAGCGCATACGATAAATACTGCAATGCGGAGTGAAAAGTCTCAAACCGGATGAGCTTATTGAGCAGGCCGGCCCGCTTCTGATAAGGGCTATAACCCAGCACCACCTGAATGCCGTCTTCATATCCGTCCTGCATTTTTTCAATCCAAAATTCACTGGCTGGGACGCAATCCGTGTCTGTAAGCAGCACTACTTCATGCTTTGCTTCCTTGATGCCCATGCTGAGCGGATATTTCTTGCCGGGAATTCCCTTTGCCTCGTACTCCAGGTTTACAATATGCAATCCCTTAAAGGTTTTTTTGAATTCTTCAAGCAGATAGCGGGTATCGTCCTGGCTGTTGTGATTAACGACGATCACTTCATGGGTGCTTGGATATGTTTGCACCAGGGCCCCTGGAAGATTTGCGGCGAGGTTGGGCGCTTCATCACGCGCACAGATTATTACACTCACGGGATGGTGCTGGGATTTTTCTTTCGAAGTCTTGCGGAAGAACGCGAGCCTCTGGAAAAACCATAAATAGTAGAAAACCTGAGCGGCGGTGATTACACAGAAAATCACAAACCAGATCTCACTCCACGATAAATAAGGCGGAAGCTTATGCATTCAAGGCTACAGTTAGTTGGGGATGGTAAATTTATGTAATAATACGGTTTCCTTGCGGTTAATAGTTGATGGTTGATAGCTGATTGTTGATGGAATTTAGTGGAAAATTCCCGATCGAGATCCGTCAACCATCAACCATCAACCATAACTTGCACCCTTTACAATATGTCCCAATTATCTTTTGAACTTATTGCACAAGACCCTCTTACCCAGGCCCGCGCGGGACTCATGCGAACAGATCACGGAGAAATTCTTACACCAGTTTTTATGCCGGTAGGAACTGCGGGCTGTGTGAAAGCGGTTACTTCCAGCCAACTGAAACGGGAAATACATGCCAGGATCATTCTGGGGAATACATATCATCTCTACCTCCGCCCAGGCACTTCCGTACTGGAAAATGCCGGAGGAATCCATAAGTTCATGAACTGGGAGGGGCCGGTTTTAACAGACAGCGGAGGGTACCAGGTTTTTTCTCTGTCCGGGACCAGGAAGATCACAGAAGAAGGCGTAGTTTTTAAATCCCATATTGACGGCTCGCCTCATTTGTTCACGCCGGAAAAAGTGATGGATATTCAGCGTAGTATCGGCGGAGATATCATTATGGCATTCGATGAATGCACCGCTTTTGGTGCTGGATATGAATATGCTAAAACCTCCATGGAACTTACCCATCGATGGCTGGACCGCTGCATTGGTCAGTTCGGGAACACAGCTGACAAATATGGATATACGCAAAATCTTTTTCCCATTGTTCAGGGTGGTGTTTTTGAGGATCTGCGCAAACAATCCTGTGCGTTTGTTGCTTCCAGGGATGCTTTGGGAATTGCCATTGGAGGATTGAGTGTTGGAGAGCCGGATGAAGAATTGTACGGGATGACAGCCCTTTGCTGCGCCCATCTTCCCGCCAGGAAACCGCGTTACCTGATGGGTGTTGGAACTCCCTGGAACCTCCTGGAATGCATTGGACTTGGCGTGGATATGTTTGATTGCGTAATGCCTACGCGAAATGGCAGGAATGGAATGCTCTTCACTTCGAAAGGGATAATTAATATTGACAATAAAAAATGGGAGAACGATTTTTCTCCAATCGACGATGATATAGAATGCAGCCTGAGCAACGAGTACAGCAAAGCTTATCTCCGGCACCTGATGAAAAGCAGGGAATTTACAGCACTGACCATTGCAAGTGTACACAATCTTTCGTTCTATCTGCATCTTATAAGGCAGGCACGCGCGCACATACTGCTGGGAGATTTTGCAAGCTGGAAAAATCAGCAAAAGGAAATATTGAAAGAGAGGCTTTGATTAGTTCGCTTTCCAAACATTATTGTCCTCGTCGCTGTCCGGTAGATTTCCATCCGGATCAATGGTAACCTTTTCTATCTTCCTGGTTGAAGGATAATAAAATTTCCAGACGGGTCCGCGTTGCCAGATTTCAACCGGAAATTTTACGCGACTCGTTTTGCCATTGATCTCTTTTATTTCGACAGTTGCCGGCATGGGGAGCTGTTCGAGATTTTCAATGGTAATAAAAGCACCGTTCGCAGGATTGGATTCCTGGTATTCCACATTTGTTACGGCCTGATCTACTTTCCAATTATTGAAAAACCATCCCCTCCAGAACCAGTCAAGGGTTTCTCCGCTATAATTTTCAATGGCATGAAAGAAATCCCATGGGGTCGGATGTTTATATGCCCAGCTCTTGATATAAAATCGAAATGCGGCGTCGAACCTTTCCTCTCCCAAAACCTGTTCCCTCAGAATCTGCAACCCGATCGCAGGTTTTTCATATGCATTTGCAGCCAGATAGCGCGGGTTGGTCACTTCCGGGATAGTCATGATACTTTCTGAACCGGGTTGAAAAAAGCGTTCCGAAAGCGACCTGATCCGGGGGGACTCATAAAATTCGCCGTGATTGAAATACTTGTTCGCTACAGAATTGATGAATGTATTAAATCCTTCGTCCATCCATGCATATTTTCTTTCATTACTTCCAACGATCATGGGAAACCAGGTATGGCCAAATTCATGATTGACCACGCTCCAAAGGTTTTTCCTTTGATCATATGCGCTGCAAAAAACTATTCCAGGATATTCCATCCCGCTAACGGACCCGGCCACGTCGACTGCGTTCGGATAAGGATAGGGTAACCATTTCTCGGAATAATGTTCAATGGCGCCCTTGGTAAATTCGGTGGAGCGTTTCCAACCGGAATCGAGCGCAGATTCAATGGGGTAAACCGACATAGCCAGGGATTTTTTGCCAGACGGCAAATTGATTCTGGCTGCATCCCATACAAAGGCTGAAGACGCCGCCCAGGCAGCATCCCTGGCGTTCCGGCAACGGAAATGCCAGTCCAGCCTCCCTTTTGGTGGTTTTGCAGCCCGGGCTTTCACGTCTTTTTCTGTCCGGATCATTACGGTTTTATCACTGTTCCTGGCCTCATCCAGTCTTTTCATTTCCCCTTCGCTCAGCACGTCTGAAGGATTCAGTAATTCCCCTGTTGCCACCACCAGTTCTTTTTCGGATGTATTAATGGTAAAATCGTAATTCCCATAATCAAGGTAGAATTCTCCTGCACCCAGGTAGGGAAGGGTATTCCATCCCTGAACATTGTCATATACGCACATGCGTGGAAACCACTGTGCAATTTCATAGATCCAGCCGTAATCAGTTTCCACCCTGCCCATACGGTCCGATCCTTTTTCAGGTATGCCGAAATTATATTCGATCCGGATCCTCAGGGAATCTCCGCGGGCATTCAGTGTATCGGGCAACAGGATCTGCATGCGGGTATCATAAACCTTATATTCAGCTATTTCTTCTCTTCCTCCATGCTCTATTCTAACCGATTGGATATGATATCCTCCGTCAAAGCCCAGATTCGCATAACGACCACCAGTGGGTGCTGTGGTGGCCTGTGCACGGGAATCCGGCTTATAAATATTCTGATCCAGTTGTAGCCATACAAAAGGCATTGGTTCAGGACTGTTGTTCTTATAGGTTATAGCTACGGTGGCTGTTATTTTTTGGCTTTCGTCATCCAGCCTTGCCTGAATAGAATAATCAGCCTCGTTCTGCCAGTATTTCGGGCCCGGAGTTCCTTCTGCAGTTCTTACTTCGTCACCGAAAGCAGGATAGAATATGGGGGCAAAAGCTTCATGCTGATCATAGTTACCGGAATTCTGGGTAAAGCCGTATACTGAAACCAGGAGCATGCAACCAGTGGTCAAAATCCATCTCTTTGAAAGCATTTTCTTCTTTTATGCCGGCGAAGGTATATTTTTCAGGGTTTTTTCCCCTGATGATTGTGACAGGTGGTTTAGGATTTAACAGCCGGATTCAATTCCCAGACCGCATTGCAGTACTTTTGCAGCTGTTTGTAACATGAAAAAACTGGATTGGTATATACTGCGCAAATTCCTGAGCACATTTGTGTTTACGATACTCACGATCACGGTAATTGCCGTGGTGATAGACACCAGCGAGAAGGCCGATGATTTCGTGAAATCGGGCCTCAGCTCCTGGCAGATTGTCACCCATTATTTTATCGGTTTTGTTCCTTTTATCATGGCCATGATCTTTCCGCTCATGGTTTTTATTGCCTGCATATATTTCAGCTCCAAAATGGCAGGGCAGTCCGAGTTCATTGCAATTCTGGCCGGGGGTATCCGGTATCCCAGGATGCTCAGGCCTTATATTGTCGGAGCGGTGCTGCTCGGAGTGATATATTGGTACGCCAGCCAGTTCTGGGTTCCAAAAGCTGAAGAGATAAGGACCAACTTTCAGGCTACTTATATTGACCGGAACAGCTCCTATAACGGAGATCCATACCGCACCAATAATTTTTATCTGCGGGTGAATTCCTATACATATGTCGGTCTGAAATACTACGATACCGCACGCAAATCCGCAAGTAATTTTTTTCTCTTTAAGGTTAAGGACAACAAGATCTATTATAACCTCCGTGCGGAATTTGTGAAATGGGATACGGCTAAAAAAGAATGGCAGCTTACAGGCTGCGTGGAGCATACAAACGATGGATTGAAAGAAACCGCCCGCCTCATTCCCAAAATGTTTATCAACCTGAATGTTCGTCCTGAGGAAATGAGAAGGGATGAATACCTCAAAGACAAATTGACGACCCCGGAGTTAAAACGTTTCATTAAAATGGAGGAAGTGCGGGGGAGTGAAGGGCTCAATACGTATAAGGAGGAAAGATATCACCGTGATGCTTCTCCTTTTTCCGTGATCATTCTAACGGTGATCGGCGCGGTGATTGCAACGCGTAAAGTGAGGGGAGGAAGCGGATTGCACCTCGCTATCGGACTGGTCATGGCCGCCGTTTTTGTGATCATGGACAAGTTCTCCGTGACCTTTGCAACAAAAGGAAATTTTTCTCCCATGCTTGCTGCCTGGGTGCCCAATATTATTTTTGCAGTCCTTGCTGTTTGGCTTTATTGGCGTGCGCCGAAGTAGGTTGACCGTTGATAGTTGATTGTGTATGGACTTTATTTGGAAATCCGAACCTGATATCCATCAACCATCAACTATTAACCATCAACCTGTACCCTGCTCTCCAAACTTTACCATCCATTCTTTTGTTCTAACAGCATTCATGAATTAACTTTAGCCATCTTATCCCGGAAAAATTTAATTGCCTGGTATGACCATCAAAGAAAAGTTTAAAATCAAGGCCGAGGGCCTCAGTGCAGAAATTAAGGATATCCTCAAAGAGCACGGATCAAAGAAAATCGGAGACACAACCCTTTCCCAGATCTATGCCGGCATGCGGGGAATGACCGGGCTGGTTACAGAAACCTCTTTACTGGATGCACAGGAAGGCATCCGGTTCCGCGGATATTCCATTCCCGAAATCCAGCAAAAACTTCCGAAAGCATCGGGCGGCAGCGAACCCCTGCCGGAAGGTTTGTTTTTCCTGATGCTGATAGGAGAGCTTCCGGACGAAAAAGATGTTCAGGAACTAACGGCCAATTGGCAACGCCGCAGTCATGTTCCAAATCATGTATTTGATGCTATCGAGGCCCTGCCGGTGGGGACCCATCCCATGACACAATTTGTGATTGCCATTATGGCGCTTCAAACGGAAAGCCAGTTTGCAAAAAAATACGCAGAGGGCCTCAATAAAAAAGATTATTGGGATGCCATATTCGATGATTCCATGAATCTGATTGCCCGGCTTCCGCGGGTTGCCGCCTATATCTATCGCAGAAAATATAAGCACGGCGACCATATTCAGCCTAACGGGTTACTCGACTGGGCCGGGAATTTCGCCCACATGTTGGGATACCGCGACGATACTTTTCAGGAGCTGATGCGTTTGTATATGACCATACACGCAGATCATGAAGGAGGAAACGTCAGTGCACACACCACCCACCTGGTTGGTTCAGCGCTGAGTGATCCATACCTCTGCCTCGCCGCCGGCATGAATGGCCTCGCTGGCCCTTTGCACGGCCTTGCCAACCAGGAAGTGATCAAATGGATCCTGGAGATGCGCGATGAGCTGAAGACCGAACTGCCCAGCAAGGAGCAGATCGTGGAATATGTACAGAAAACATTAAATGAAGGGAAAGTGGTTCCGGGTTACGGGCACGCTGTGCTTCGCAAGACCGATCCCCGCTTCGCGGCCCAGATGGAATTCGGGAAAAAACATCTGCCGGATGATCCGCTCGTAAAAACGGTCTGGAATATTTATGAGGCGGTCCCGCCCGTATTGCAGTCACTGGGGAAAATTAAAAACCCCTGGCCCAATGTGGATGCGCACAGCGGAGCACTCCTGGTTCATTTCGGACTTGTGGAATATGAATTTTACACCGTTCTTTTCGGAGTCAGCCGTTCCCTTGGTGTGCTCGCAAGCCTTTGCTGGGACAGGGCCCTGGGCTACCCGCTGGAAAGACCCAAGTCCGTCACCACAGATTCCGTCAAAGGCTGGATTGAAGGGAAGGCCGATATTTGGGGGGACTGAGGGAATGTGGTAATTTGAAAATGTGCTAATTTGAAAATCTTCTAATGTGAGAATGAGCAAGAAAAAACTGAAACAGTACAAAAAGAGAAATCCATTATTTGGAAAGATTTATTTGACTCAGCCATTTTTTACATAAGCTCATTTTCCCCCCTGCATTTTCACATGAGCACATTTTCAAATTGGCACATTAACCCATTAGCCCTCCATTGCCTGCAATATATCTGCGAGAATATCCTCCCTGTGTTCCAGTCCCACGGAAATGCGTATAAGCCCGGGCGTTATATTTACTTCCATTCTTTCCTGTTCACTTAATTTTCCGTGCGTTGTGCTTGCCGGATGAGAGGCGATGCTGCGTGTGTCTCCAAGGTTGGCTGTACGGGAAATCATTTTCAGGCTGTCGAGAAATTTTCTTCCGCTTTCCAGCCCTCCTTTTAATTCAAAACACAAAAGGCCACCGCCATTTTGCATTTGCTTTTTAGCTATGGCGTATTGTGGATGGGTTGTCAGAACAGGATACTTAAGCCAGCTGATGGCCTTGTTATGCTCGAGCTGCTGAGCCAGATAATAGGCATTGGACGCGTGGCGCTCCATACGCACTTCCAGTGTTTCCAGACTTCTGCTGAGTACCCAGGCGTTAAAAGGGGAAAGGGCGGGACCTGTACTTCGGCAGAATAGGTAAATATCATGGATGAGTTTTTTGTTTCCCAGCACGATGCCGCCCAGTACACGACCCTGGCCGTCAAGCCATTTTGTTGCAGAATGGATCACCAGATCGGCTCCGAACCGGCCGGGACCCTGACCGATCGGCGTGGCAAAACAATTGTCCACGCAAAAGATCAGGTTATGCTTTTTTGCGAGTCTTCCAGCCGCCTCCAGATCAATGATGTCCAATCCCGGATTGGTTGGAGTTTCTACAAAAATCATTTTCGTATTGGGCCGGATGGCATTTTCCCAACCCCTCATGTCCTCTGCAGATACATAACTGTGTTCGATTCCGTATCCGGGCAGAATTTTCGTGATCACACTGTGCGTGCTTCCGAAAACGGCCCTGCAGGACAAGAGATGATCTCCCTGCTTTAAAAAAGTCAGAAAAGAGGCAAATACCGCACTCATCCCCGAGGCGCTGGCAAATCCGGCTTCCATTTCTTCCAGAACGCACATCCGGTCAGTGAATTCCTGAACGCTGGGATTGGAAAAACGACTGTAAATATTATCGTCATTCTCGTCTGCAAATGCGGCGCGCATTTCTTCTGCATTGTCAAAACAAAAACTGCTGGTGAGAAATAAAGGAGATGAATGCTCCATTTCTTCCGTTTGCTTTACCCTGGTTCTGATCATTTGGGTAATAGGATGTACATGCATGCTTAGGTTTTTTGTAAATGATTTTATTTGGCTGCCGGGTATTGCAGCTGGTGATCGACCAGGCCGCATCCCGAAGGGGAAAGAGGGTATTTCAGGAAATGATCTTCGTTTCCCAATGAATCTTGCAGCCTGCCCCCATGAGGGTTGCCGATACGGAACAATATTTATCAATGGAGAGGGCACAGGCCCTCTTCGCCTTTTCGGGATCTATTGATCCTTTCAACTCAAAAACAATGTGGATTTTCTTCCATAAGGAAGGATGTTTTCCCGGTTCTCTTTCACCGTCAATGTTCATCCTGAATCCTTCAACTACCTGTTTTTGCTTTTTAAGAATGGAAACGATGTCAATTCCGCTGCAGGCACCCAGGCCCATGAGCAGCATCTGCATCGGACGGA
This sequence comes from Chitinophagaceae bacterium, assembly GCA_025449645.1. GTDB lineage: Bacteria > Bacteroidota > Bacteroidia > Chitinophagales > Chitinophagaceae > Puia. The sequence continues at coordinate 35,977 of JANWIY010000125.1, forward strand.
TTCCGTATTCATGGCCGCCGCTTTCCAAACTGGAATCCATCCTGACCCGATGACCGTAAGCATCGGTTCCTTCAAAGCCGAAATCATTGCTTGTGCGGATTACCTCAACATGGGCCATAAAATAAATTTTTCCAAAGGTAATTCATCCGGGTGCATTTTTTTTGTTTGCCATACATCGCCGGCCAGGGCCCAACGTATTATGGTTTTCTGCCATAAAAAGAAATTTCGTGTCAGGATTCATGCATGTCCTTATTTTGCATCCTAAATTTTCTAGCCGGACGCATGGATGAATTTCATATTGATCAATCCTTTAAACTGGAAAATGGCGGAACGCTGCCTGGCATAAAGATCGCGTATCACACGTATGGCCATTTGAATGATGCGGCCGATAATGCAGTCTGGATCTGCCATGCCCTCACAGCCAATTCAAATGTAACGAGATGGTGGCCCGGCATGGTGGGGGAGAACCATTTTATAAATCCCAAAACCCATTTCATCGTTTGCGCCAATATTCTCGGCTCCTGTTATGGCACTTCAGGCCCGCTGAGCCAGGATCCGGATTCGGGTGATATTTACTTCAGCCGTTTTCCGCTCATCACTATCAGGGACATGGTGAACGCCCATATCCTGCTGCGGAAGCATTTGGGTATCCGGCAGATCGCACTGATGATGGGAGGAAGCATGGGCGGTTACCAGGCGTTGGAATGGTGCGTAATGGAACCGGAAATGATCAGGGATCTTTTTCTGATCGCCACATCTGCTGCTGAGACCGCCTGGGGCGTCGCAGTGCACACTGCCCAGCGGCTTGCGATTGAGGCTGATCCTTCCTGGAAAGACTTGAATGAGGATGCGGGAGCTGCGGGATTAAAAGCAGCAAGAGCCGTTGGCATCCTTACCTACAGGAACTATACCATCATGAAGGAAAAGCAATCTGAAGGCGATCAGGAAAAGCTGGACGATTTCAGGGCATCGTCTTATATTAATTACCAGGGCGACAAACTGGTTCAGCGTTTCAATGCTTATAGTTACTGGCTGCTCACCAAGGCGATGGACACCCATAATTTATCGCGGGGCCGCGGCGGGGACCTTAAAAAAGTATTATCTGCAATCCGGCAGCGAACCCTGATTATCGGTATCACCAGCGATATCCTTTGTCCCCTTGATGAACAAAAGTTCATCGCCGACTACATACCCGATTGCCGGTTAGTCACGATCGACTCCATATACGGTCACGATGGTTTTATGGTGGAATCTGAGAAAGTAGGAAATAGTTTGCTGAGGTGGTTGAGGAAGTAAATTAAAAATTAAAAAGTAAAAAATGGTACCTGATTGGGAGTCTAAGTAAAAATTAAGGCTCCAATTTTTACTTTTTACTTTTCAACCTTTTACCAAGTTAGTCTCCCCTGATAATAATCCAAAATTTTCGTTCTGAAAATATAATTATAGCGTGCGGCTGAAAGGTTGATATTGGCGCGGTCGACATTATTTTTGGCGATCACATAAACGTCTGAGGTGATAACGCCGTTATTAAAACGAACTTCGGCTGCCTTAAAGGATTGACTATAGGCGTTTACCTGATCCGTATAGCCTTTGTATTGTCCGTATGCCGCAATCATATTCTGCCAGGCCTGCTCAACCATTTGCTGCAACTGATTACGGGATGCGGTGGCCATAATGCGGGCATTCACCAGATTTATTTTTGCCTGTTTAATATTATTTCTTGTAGTGAGATAATTTAAAATCGGAATATTCAATTGAAGGCCGATGGATTCATAACGATTATTCTTGAACTGGTCCGCAAAAGAAATCTTCTGCGAAAGTGCGCCCTGGGTATTGACGAAATAATCCGTACCGTTATAAGTAATATAATCAGAAGTCTGCACCGGGAAGGCGGATCCCGGGATCGTACTCGTGGCGATGCTGGAATAATTTGAGTTGATGCTGGCGCCAAAATAAAGTGAGGGATACAACTTGCCCCTGGCTGCAGCAACGCCTTTTTCAAAAGACCTCACCCGGAGGTCGACTGCTTTAATATTCGGAATAACATGTAATGCAGTTTGAAAAATGCTATCGGAACTGCCCCCGTATTGCAAGGTATTAGCATCCATGGGAACCATTTCGTAGGTCGCGTCCTTATCATATGGAATATTAAGTAAGTTAAAGAGGCTAACCTTTGAAATCTCGAGCGCATTCACCGCATTGACGATGTTCACCAGGTCACTTGCATACTGGCCCTGGAGGTCGGTTAAAGTATAAGGAGCGATAGCGCCTGCACGGTTTTGTATCTCCAGACGATCAACCTGCACCGAATCCACAGCGGCCTGCTGTCTGGCAATATCAAGCTGATCCCTATTGCTCAGTACCAACAGGTAACCCGTTATTACAAGTAGTGTGATATTATCCTTTTGCTGTTGCAAATCCATTTTGCTGGCATCAAAACTCAATGAATTCGCCCTGATCGCCTGCTGCAAGGTCAGACCATTGAATAAAAGTAAGCTGGCATTCAACCCGTAGTTGCCGGATCCGTTTTTCTCATCTACATATCCGTTGTTGCTGCTATTGATACTTCTGCCGTAGTTCAGTCCCTCACTCAGCGTGCCGTTAATCGCCGGCAGGAGATTGTCCTTCGCCTGCTTGAACTGAACGCCGTTCGTTTGCATTTGAATTTCACTTTGCTTCACCTGTAGGTTATTCTTTATGGCTATGTCAATGCACTGCTTAAGATTGAGGCTTTGCGCACCGGTATTCTGACCAAATCCGGCCAAATGAGAAACCAGGGCCGCAAGAAATATACAAATACGAAACCGCTTCATTGTTATCATCATTTATTTTGTCTCCGTTTTTTCAATGCGCCCGTCCAGCAGATGGATGATCCGCTTTCCGTAGCTGGCATTTTTTTCAGAATGAGTTACCTGAATGATAGTTACGCCGTCCTGCTTATTGAGCGTAGTGAATAATTCCATAATTTCTTCTCCCTGCTTGGAGTTAAGATTTCCCGTGGGTTCGTCGGCCAGGATCAGTTTGGGCTTGGCCACCAGGGCGCGGGCAATACCTACCAACTGCTGTTGTCCGCCAGACAACTGTGTAGGGAACAAATCTTTTTTTCCCACCATCTGAAACCGGTCGATGATATCCGCCACGATGGCCTTGCGTTCAGAATTTTTGATGTTCTGATAAATAAGTGGTGTTTCAATATTTTCGTACACCGTAAGTTCATCGATCAGGTGATATGCCTGAAAAACAAATCCAATATGCGTCTTGTAAAGATTGGACCTTTGTTTTTCTTTTAGCTTATATACATCGCTGTCCATGAACTGGTAATCGCCTTCCGAAGGAGAATCCAGCATCCCGATAATATTTAGCAAGGTTGATTTCCCTGAGCCCGAAGGCCCCATGACAGAAATGAATTCCCCTTCCGCGATATTCAGATTGATATCCTTCAGAATAAAATTCCGGATATTCCCAAGGTTAATCCATTTGGATATATGTTCGATCTTGATCATACTTAATTATTATGTTATGTTATATTCATTGGTTGATAGTTGATAGTTGATGGAAATCAGGTGCGAATTCAAACATAAAATCCATCAACCATCAACTATCAACCATCAACCAACTTACTTCCTTCCATTCATTCCACTCTCAGGCTTTTTACCGGATTAGCTATTGCCGCTTTCATGGCCTGGTAACTTACGGTTGCTATGGCGATCAATACTGCCATAATCCCGGCTATGACAAATATCCACCAACCGATCCCGATCCTGTAGGCAAAATCCAGCAGCCAGCCATGCATGGCATACCAGGCAATAGGTGAGGCAATCAGGATAGCAATGGCTACCAGCTTCAAAAAATCCCTGGACAGCAGGTTAACAATATTCGGTACCGATGCGCCCAGTACCTTGCGAATTCCAATTTCCCGGGTGCGTTGCATAGTGCTGTAGGAGGCGAGACCCAATAATCCCAAACATGAAATGATAATGGCAAGCACAGAAAAATTAAGAAATAGTTTTCCAAGCCTTTCTTCGGAACGAAATTGCTTATCGAAAAATTCATCGAGAAAATAATAGCTGAACGGTCTGGCAGGGATCAGGGCATTCCATTTGTTTTCGATTGATGCAATGGTTTTTGGCAGGTTTTGAGTGGAAAGTTTTATGGAAACCAGGCTGCATCCGTTTGGCCCGGCTGCTTTAATTACTTCGGTGGGGGTTTTGATATCACTGACCACACGGTAAATGCGGTCTGTGTTGCTGTGAAAAGAATCATAGCTTAATTCAAAACGGACATACAGAAAAATCAGGAAGCCTGCCGTCATTCCAACCGTTAATCCCAGGATATTAATGAATGAGAATACCCGGTGCCGCCAGAGATTCCGGAAGGCAATTTTGAAATAATTCTTCAGCATGATTCTGTCATTATGCGATGATCAGGCAAGAATATTCTCGGTAACGGTTTGTCCGTCCAGCATGCGAATGATCCGGTGGCTGTAACGGGCATCGTGTTCTGAGTGCGTAACCATGATGATGGTTGTTCCCTGTTCATTCAGATCGGTAAGCAGTTCCATTACTTCATTCCCATTGGATGAATCCAGGTTACCCGTAGGTTCATCCGCGAGGATTAATTTTGGCTTATTCACTACGGCGCGGGCAACGGCAACTCTTTGCTGCTGACCTCCGGATAGCTGCTGGGGGTAGTGATTCCGCCGGTGCATGATCTGCATCTTGTCCAGCATTTCTTCCACTCTTTTCTTTCTTTCATCACTTTTCACCCCAAGGTAAATCAGGGGCAACTCCACGTTTTCAAAAACGGTAAGCTCATCGATCAGATTAAAGCTCTGGAACACGAATCCGATATTTCTTTTTCGAAGATCGGCTCTTTTTCTTTCGTTGAAATGGGCTACTTCGATGCCGTTGAACAGGAAGCTGCCACTATCCGGATCATCCAGCAGGCCCAGGATATTTAATAAGGTTGACTTGCCGCAACCGGAAGGACCCATCACAGCCACGAATTCTCCATCGTTCACCTGGAACGAAAGTTTATTCAGGGCAATGGTTTCAACTTCTTCTGTTTTGTAAATTTTTTCCAGATCATTAATCCGTATCATTTTTTTTATTTTAAACTGTTAATGTGGGTATTTTATTTAAGAATGAGTTCCTGCATGGTTCCGTAATTCTCATAGCTGCTTGTGACCACTTTGTCACCCGGCTTGAGGCCAGACAGCACTTCATAATAATCCTGGTTTTGATTGCCCAGTTGAATATCCGTTCGGAAAGCGGTCTTGCCGTCATCGCTCACCTTGAATATCCAGTTGCCGCCTGTCTGTTGATAAAAACCTCCGCGCGCTACGAGGATGGACTGCCTTTCATCGCTCAGGGCAAGCAATATCTGAAGGGTTTGCCCTCTCCTGATGCCCTTGGGGACAGAACCGACAAACTGCATGTCCACCTGGAATTTTCCGGAGGTAACCTGCGTATAAACCTTAAATATTTTAAGATCGTAGTTACTGTCGGCAAAGGTAAACTTACCCCTGAGTCCGTTGTAGATTCTGGATATATAGTGCTCGTCAACATCCACGCGGACTTTAAAACCACTTAATACGTCGATCTGGCCCAACCGGTCACCTTCTTTTTTGGACTGGCCCACTTCCGCGTCTAAAGAAGTCAGCTGCCCTTCGATCGGTGAGCGGAGAATCAGATCTCCCACCTTTTTTTGCATGATCTTCAGACCCTCCTGGGCGTGAGCATAGGATTCCTTGTCCTGTTCGGCCTGTTGCTTGGTTGAGACTGAATCCTGCTTTAGTATCTCCCTGGCGAGCTGTGTCTTTTCAAGATAATAATTGTAGTTATTTTTGGCTGACTGGAAATCCTGGGATCCGAGGGCCCCCTTTTCATATAAAAGCTTGTCCAGGTTATAAATACGCTCTGCTTCTTTGAAACTGCTCTCAACATCTGCCATCTGGGTTAGCTTCGATACCGTATTCTGCTGGGCATTGATTCGCGCAAGTTGCATTTGTGACAGCTGACTAAATACGCCAGTCTCCTGACCGGCAAGGCTTAGTTCAAGGTTTGTGTTGGAAAGCTTCAGGATAGGTTCGCCTTTTTTCATAAAAGTGCCATCCTCCACATATCTTTCCTCTACTCTTCCTCCTTCCGTGGCATCAAGATAGATGCTTGTTATAGGCAGAACGACCCCGTTAACCGGAATGGTCTCCTGAAACGGCCCCTTTGAAACCGTAGAAATAGTGATCCGGTCCAGATCCACATTTAAACGCGACTTGCCTGAAGTGAAATAATAACTTCCAAAAGCAAGGAGAACCAAGGCGGTTATGCCCGCGATCGTAAGGATCTTCTTGGGCGGCCACTTCTTTTTCTTGATAACCCTGTCTACCATTTTTACATTATTTTTTTAAAAGCACCCGCTATGAAAATACCCCGTGCGTTTTATTTAGCTGAAACTGAGAAATACATGACAAATAAATGAAACCACGTGCCAGAACCAAAGCGGAATGATTTACAATCATTTAGGAATCCACGGCTGATGCGGCCGGTCGTTTCCGATACAGGAACTGTACGGTTTTGATACAGGTGCGGAAAGGCCGGATTCGTTAAAAAATTAATTGTCACCAGATTATATTAGAGTAAACTTGTGGCACTGTTTTGTTGCATACCTGTTCAAATTATTTATAATTCAGCATGGTACTTAGAAACGCTTCGATCCTGGCAATTGACGACGATGTAGATATCCTAACTGCGGTAAGACTCTTACTAAAGACCGAAGCAGCCGAGGTAATCACTGAAAAAAATCCTGAAAACATCAGGTCGCTTCTTTATAAAAAGAGGTTTGACATCATTTTACTGGACATGAATTTTAATAGCGCCATCAATACCGGCAATGAAGGTCTGTATTGGCTCCGCAAGATAAGGGAATGGGACGCAGCCTCTTCCGTAATTATGATCACAGCCTATGGAGATATTGACCTGGCCGTGCGTTCCCTGAAGGATGGTGCTGTGGATTTTGTTGTTAAGCCCTGGCATAATGAGAAGTTGATCAATATTATCCGGGAAACCCTGCAGCGAAAGGACGGATCCCCGGCAATGAAAGTGGCCGAAATCACACAGAACGGAGAAAATACGCCGGTTATCGGGCAATCACCTGCCATCCGCGAAATATTAAGTAAGGTAGAAAAGATAGCGCCTACTGAAGCCAACATCCTGATCCTTGGTGAAAACGGTACCGGAAAAGACCTGATGGCACGCATGATACACGAAAAATCGCTGCGGTCGGCCAAACAGTTCGTGAAAGTGGACGTCGGCGCTCTCACGGAAACATTATTTGAAAGTGAATTATTCGGGCACAAGAAAGGGGCTTTTACTGATGCCCGTGATGATCGCACAGGCCGGTTTGAAATGGCTTCGGGCGGAACTTTGTTTTTGGATGAGATCGGTAATATCAGCCTGCAGCAGCAGGCCAAGTTATTATCGGTTCTCCAGAGCAGGCAGGTATCCAGGCTGGGATCCAACCTCCTGATACCCATAGATATCCGGCTGATTTGCGCCACCAACCTGCCACTTTCTGAGCTCGCCAACGAGGCGCGTTTCCGAAAAGACCTGATCTACCGTATCAACACAGTTGAAATCGTGATGCCGCCGCTCAGGAAAAGGCCGGAAGACATAACCTCCCTGGCCCATGAATTTGCCCACCTGTATTCAGGGAAATATCTCAAACGCACGCTGGAGCTTGATAACAGGGCAATCGAAAAACTCAAGGGATACCACTTTCCAGGCAATGTGCGCGAATTGCAATACAGCATTGAGCGGGCTGTGATCATGAGTGAAGGCGATGAGATCCATGCTGAAGATATTATTTTCTCCCCGCTTGAAACCGTGCGGGAAGTGGAGGATGCACCGGACAGGGACCTTACACTGAGCACCATGGAAAAAAATACCATACTAAAAGTGATCGAGAAACACCATGGCAATATTTCAAGGGCTGCCCGTGAACTCGGGCTTACCCGAACCGCACTATACCGCCGGCTAAGCAAATACGATATTTAATTAAATTGAAACCAACAGTCTTCGTCCGCCCAAACCTTAGCGCAGGCGGACCGCCCGCCTTGGCCAGGATTCCGGCGGGTAAATTAAAAAAAAACCATGTTCAAAAAATTTGAACTTCGAATACTCATCCGTGTTATAATCCTTTTTGCCGTGCTTTGTCTCACGGCCGTTGTCGTCATTCAGGCCCAGTTTATTTACCTGATCATTCTCCTCCCTGTGCTGGCTTACGAATTCAGTGATTTTTACCGGTTCTTCCGTAAAACCCAGGACGAGCTGGAACAATTTGTCGAGTCGGTGCATTACCGTGATTTTTCAAGGCATTTTGATGTAAACCGGGCACCTGTTGAACTCAAAACGATGCGCAGGGGCTTTAACGACATCAACAGTACGTTTAAAGTGATCAGCCGTGAAAGGGAAACACAGTTCCTTTATCTGCAGAAGATCCTGGAATTGGTGGAAACGGGTATTTTGTCCTATGAAGTGGCCAGCGGAGATGTTGTCTGGATGAATGAGTCCCTGAAAAAAATCCTCGGCATACCATATCTGAAAACCATGCACTCCCTTGAAAAAAGAGACCCTTATTTATTCAAAGAGATTCAGCAGCTGCAGCCGGGAATGGGCAAGATCGTTTCCATTTCCAGGGACAACGGCATCGTAAAAGTGCTGGCCTCGGCAACCGGTTTTCAAACCGACAATAAAATGTTCAAACTGGCCGCATTCCAGAATGTAAATGAGGCGCTGGACGAAACGGAGGCCAGGGCCTGGCAGAAATTGCTGAGCGTGATGACCCACGAGATCATGAATTCAGTAGCACCCATTTCTTCACTGGCGGACACGATGCTGGACAGGCTTAAGAAGGCCACCGAACTCATGCGTGAACAACCAGCGGCCATCGAAGACCTGGAACTGGGCATCGATACCATCCGGCGGAGGAGCGAAGGCCTGCTTAAGTTTGCCGAAACCTATCGCAATCTCAATAAGATCATTTCGCCCACCCTGAAAAAAGTTTTGCTCCGCGATTTATTTGAAAACCTGAACCAGCTGATGCTGCCTACACTTGAGCAAAAAAATGTAAAGCTCGAGATCACACTACAAAACCCGGAACTGTGCTATGAAATGGATGCGGCCCTGATTGAACAGGTGCTGATCAACCTGCTGGTGAACGCTATCGAAGCCGCAAAAGATAAGCCGCATCCCCGAATTCAGCTTTCAGCATTCAATGCCAACAATAATAAGATCAATATTAAGGTAGCCGACAATGGTTGCGGAATCCCCCCGGGCCTGATGGACAGGATTTTTATTCCTTTTTTCAGTACCAGGAAAAACGGAAGCGGTATCGGGCTCAGTCTAAGCCAGCAGATCCTGATGTTGCATAAAGGAAGCATTCAGGTGCAATCTGTCGAAAATGAAGGATCTGTATTTACCTTGCATTTATGATTTTTTACTGTTGACTTCCTCATTTTTACTTTGAACAGCATGAACGAGAAATTGCGCATCGGCATAACATCATGCGGAAAGTATGATAATTACCGGCTCTGGATAGAAGGATCCGGTGAGGCTGAAGCTGTTCGCCTCAGCCATTCCCTGAACAATGCGGATGAATTTGCCAAATGTAATGGCCTGGTGCTGACCGGTGGCGAGGATGTGAGTCCGGAATTGTACGGCAGACCCGAATATACCAGGGAATATGTGCTGAAAGAAATTATCCCGGAACGTGACTATTTTGAATTTGGAGTGATCAGGCAGGCACTGGATCAGAAAAAGCCCATCCTGGGAATTTGCCGGGGGCTGCAGGTGATGAACGTTTATCTGGGTGGAACGCTTATACCTGACATTCCCGCTCTCCTGCATTCCGCTTTTCATGGAAAAATAAGCGGCTCAGATCAGCCGCACATGATAACCATAGTACCTGACTCCCTGCTTCAGCTGGTTAGCGGCGTGGAAACAGGTCTCGTGAATTCCGCCCACCACCAATCTGCCGACAGGCCGGGCAAAGATTTAAAAGTAACAGCGTTTGGGGATACTGATATCGTAGAAGCCATGGAATGGACAAAATCAGGGGGGCAATCCTGGCTTTTGCTGATTCAATGGCACCCGGAAAGAATGCCTGATCAAACCAGCCCGCTTACGCAACGCATACGGAATGCTTTTCTTGAGGCCTGCCGGAGCTTCCGGATAACTAACGAGAATACCTATCTGAATCCTGCCCGGCGTGCTGCAAGGACCTGAGTTCCGGCAAGACCAGAAAAGATTGATTCATAGGATATTTCAATTGGAAGGTTAGGTTTTTTCCCTGAACAGGACAATTCGAAGGGTCTTTTCCCAGGCGTCTGGCAAAAGAATTGATGGAAAAAAGGATGAGGGTTTTCGGAAAATGTAGATAAATTTGAAAAGTCGAATGGTTTTTATTCAGTCGAGAATCTTATTTTTGTCACATATCCTGTCAATTTCCACCGGTTCCTTCAAAATCCCATCCACTTAAAGCCACGCATCGTCCCCAACTGAAATCTGTCCCATACCTGTTGCAGACCTTTTTTGTCATTAAAGAATCTGATCAAGATTTCTGTTAAAGATCTCTGTGGATAAACCGATTAACAGTTTAATGAAATGATTATGAAAAAATTTTACCTACTGATTCTCACAACGGGTTTTTTACTTACTTCTTTAATTTCGCAGGCGCAATTTGCAGGCGTATTTTCGACAATTCCAAATGACGGGAACAATCATATTTTATCAGATGTTTCCATCTGGGAACCACCGGGAGAGCCCCCGGCTCATTGCAACAATTGCGAAATTATTATTAACTGCGATGTCACTTTAGATGCGACATCTGTCGATATCCAGTTATCCAATAATTCCCTTGTTCAGATAAACGGAGGCGTTACTTTTACCATTGATAACTACCTCCAGCTTTTTAATACACAGATTATCGTTGGGAGCGATGCGACAACAGCTGCTTCGGTCATTGTAAATGACCAGGTGGACCTGAATGGCACTTCCAGCGTTCAACTAGCAAATGTCAACACCTTTATCGATGCAAACAATGCCGCTTTGAATCCCATTAGCGGACCTCATTTTGTATATGGTAGTGCAACAAACAAGGTTGCGGGGCTTTATTTTATTACCCCTACTGATCCTTTTGGCTTTACATTTACTTTGAGTGCCATTGGGATTGGCAGTTCAACTGCTAGTATGGCTCAATACAACCTCAATTGCTTCCCTGCTATTCCTGCATCACCCAACAATTGCGCATCTGGTATTGTATTCGGTCCCGCCACAACATCACTGGATCCCTCAGTTCCCTCAGAAGGTCTGATATTTATGGAATCGGCCACACTGCCTGTTGAACTCGTGCAATTCGTCGCCACCAGGAATCCGGACCAGACCATCCGCCTCTCATGGGCGACGGCTCAGGAAATCAATTCAGGTTCATTTGATGTGGAAAGAAGCGCGGATCTGGTCAGCTGGACAAAAATTGGCAACGTTAAGGCCAAAGGATATGCGTCAACTACAACCAACTATAGCTATACTGATGAATTTCCGCTCGCGGGCACAGGCTATTACCGGTTGAAAATGATTGACCTGGATGGTAAATTCCTGTACAGCAAGATACTGACCGTTTCTTCCGATAACAGCATTCAGCCGCTCGTGGTTTATAGCAACCCATTCAGCGATGCGATCAGGGTGAAAGTAAATGTGGACAGGGCTGAAAACCTGACCCTTATTGTATCTGACATTATTGGCAAAACCTATTTAAAACAATCATATAACGCCCAGGCAGGCGATAACCTGATCAACCTGGTGCCGGCCGGTGCTGCCAGCGGAATGTACATTCTGCATATTCAGGGAAACACCTATGAGCAGACCGTTAAACTGGTTAAGCAGTAATATGATTTGATAATCACTGTTCAGTTGTCTGCCACTGTTCGGGAGGAATAAGAGTCCCCTGACAGTGGCATTTCGTTTTGACTAACGGTAATGGAGAACCGATTTTTCAAAGTAAAAAGTAAAAAGTAAAAATATGAGCGCATTTTTGCTCATATTTTTACTTTTTAATTTTTACTTTTTACTTTTTAATGGGAAAAATGATCCCAAATCAGGAACAAAAATGAGCCTGGCAATGTGACAATTCCTTCATTATCATATTCCGAATGTCTGGTATAGAACTTGAAAGAAGGGGGGAAACTCAGCCACCATGATACAGGATATGTCAGTTCAGGTACTCGGCGAAAAGATGAAGGAATTGGAAAATGCCCTCTTTGTTTCTGAAGCGGGCTCCTTGTCAAGGCTTCCCACCCATATCGTGCAGATTGCAGAAGTGGACGAGGAAGGGAACGCTTGGTTCATCATACCAAGGCCTACGCAGGTAATAGAATCTTTCGATGAGGACATGCCCGCCAAACTGGATTTCTTTAAGAAAGGGAAAGGCTTTTATTTAAAATTGCGGGGATTGGCCACCCTTGTTCATGCAGAAGCCGGACTGCCGAAGACCCGGATTTTCCAGGAATTAGCAGAATCTTTTAAAAAGAAAAAATTGGTTGCAGTGAAACTTAAAATGCAATCCGCTGAATATTTTGAAAATACACCCAGAACAGGCATGAACCCTGTCAGGAGCATTGCCACCCTGATGATTAACTGGCTGATCGACCCATTATTTGAAATGAAAGAGCAGGAATGGGTGACGATACCTGTTTATGCAAACGGTCACGGTCAACTGGCAACTTCACAGGAGGGTTGATGGCGAACTGGAAAATTGCAACTATTCGCAATAAAACAATACTGATGCGCTTTATCGTGAAGCGCATTTACTTTTTCAATCATGGAAGCTTCTTTTACGATGACGCGCGGCCTTAGCATAACTTCCGTAAATCTTCCATTGCCATCTGCTGCTTCTTCCATGGTACCTGAGGCAGCATCCGAATATTCCATAACGATCACGGAAGACGCCGAGCAGAAATGCAGAAACGAAAGCATGTGGCATGCGGATAACGCAGCGACCAGCATTTCCTCAGGATTATATTTGCCTGGATCGCCCCGAAAAACAGGATCAGAAGAACCCTCAATGACAGGTTTGCCATTAGTTGTCACTGTGTAGGCTCTTTCATAGGCCCGGTAGGTCTCGGTTCCTTTTCCGGTATTGCCGGTCCAGCAGAGAGTGGTATTGTATTGATGGAGTTTGGACAATTGATAATTTGATAATTTGAAAATGTGTAAATATGAAAATGAAAGGTTATCCTTCGGGAAATCCAATCGACCATCAACTGTCAGCCATCAACGGAATTCACACCCTGACCGCATTACGAATAATCCCTCCTCCAATCACATCGTTCCCTTCATAGAAAACGGCACTTTGCCCGGGCGCAATACTTTTAACGGGTTCGTAAAATTGAACGCGCACCTGATTATCTGCGGGATATAGGTTACTGAGGGTTCCCTTATCCTTATACCTGATTTTTGTGAGCGCTTCGAGACCATCGGGAATCAATTCGTACTTCATGAGGTTAAGCCCTGCGACCAATAAGCTTTGGCCGGCCAGGTCGCTTTCTTCGCCGAGTACAATCGTATTATTTTCCGGATGGATTTCTGTTACATAAACCGGTCTGCCCAGCGCCAGGTCAAGGCCCTTCCGCTGGCCGATTGTATAGAAGGGATAACCACGGTGCTTGCCAATGATATTCCCCTTGCTGTCAACAAAGCTTCCCCCTTCCACAGCGGATTCCAGCGCAGGATTTTTTTTCTTCAGAAAATTGCGGTAGTCGTTATCAGGCACAAAACAAATCTCATAGCTTTCGCTTTTAAGTGCAAGCTCCGGATATCCATAGTCTATGGCCATTTGCCTTATCAGCGTCTTTCGGAAATTTCCCAGCGGCAGCAGGGTACGACTGAGCAGATCCTGCTGCAGACCCCAGAGCACATAACTCTGATCCTTCAATTCATCAATTCCCCTGCTAAGGAAATACCTGTCACCACGCCGCTGTATATTGGCATAATGACCGGTAGCAATAAAATCGCATTCTAATGCATCGGCTCTTTTTAAAAGCGCCCTCCATTTGATATGGGTATTGCACATTACGCAGGGATTGGGCGTTCGGCCCGCAAGATATTCTTCGACGAAATTGTCAATAACCGCTGTTCCGAATTCGTCCCGGATATCGAGTACAAAATGCGGAAATCCGTGCTGGACGGCGGCCATACGTGCGTCATTAAAACTATCCAGGTTGCAGCAACCGGTTTCTTTTTTGGAAGATCCCGACCTGGCATAATCCCAGGTCTTCATTGTAATGCCAATCACTTCATAACCCTGGTCATGAAGCATCAGCGCGGTAATGGTACTGTCAATACCCCCGCTCATCGCTACCAACACTTTTCCATTACGGCTCATGGGCGCAAAGATACTTATTCCCACAAAATAGTATTTTCTCAGCTCGCTAAATCCTGTAAATTGCCATTTCTAACAATTTTAAGTACGCAGCTAAATTTTAAGTTATGATCAAATTGCAAGTCATCGGAAATCTCGGAAAAGATTGTGTGACCAATCTTGTGAATGGTAAAAATGTGATCAATTTCAATGTGGCACATACGGAAAAGTTCCGCGATGCGCAGGGAAATCAAAAGGAAAAAACGGTGTGGGTGGATTGTGCGTATTGGACAGACAAAACCGCCATTGCTCCTTATCTGAAAAAAGGAACGCAGGTGTATGCAGAAGGCTCACCTGATTTGCGTACCTACCAGAAAACGGATGGAACGCAGGGTGTTTCTTTAACACTGCGTGTACAGAGTGTTCAATTGCTCGGCAGCCGGAATACGAATGATAGTGCTGGTTACGGAAACGAAACCCATGGCCAGACTTCCGCCGGAAGTATGTCAGGCATTCCTTCTCCGGGCGAGATCTCTGCCCCGGTTGACGATCTGCCATTCTAAGCTTTCCGATAAAAAAATGCTCTCATAAAGAATGGGAGCATTTTTTATTCTCCTTATCCTGGATTCATTTAAAATTTTAAAACATCAAATATGAAAGGATCTTCTTCCCGTCGCCGTTTCCTTCAGCAGATGAGCGGCACGGCGCTGGCAATGGCTGCTGCCAATTCTTCACTCGCAATTGCTGACCAATGGCAAAATCGTGTGGACAGCTATTCCCGTGAGATTTCGGCTAACGATAAAATCCGGATTGGCGTCATCGGCATTGGTATCCAGGGTAACAATGATCTGGAAGCAGCGTTGAAAGTACCCGGAACCGAAATGGTTGCAGCATGCGACCTGTATGACGGAAGATTGGAACGGGCTAAGGAAGTGTATGGCAAAAATATTTTTGTAACGAGGGATTACAGGGAACTTTTGCATAAGAAGGATATTGATGCTGTGATTATAGCTACGAGCGATCATTGGCATTCCCGGATTTCCATCGATGCGCTGCAGAGCGGAAAAGGAGTTTATTGTGAAAAACCGATGGTTCACAAGATCAGTCAGGGTCATGATGTAATCGATGCATGGAAAAAAAGTAAGAAGACTATGCAGGTGGGGAGTCAGCGCGTGAGCAGTATTGCTACGATAAAAGCTCAGGAAGCTTTTCGTTCCGGAGTTATCGGGCAGTTGTCCTGCGTTGAAGCAAATTTTGACCGTCAAAGTGCCTTGGGTGCATGGGAGTATACCATGCCAACGGATGGTTCCCCCGAA
>JANWIY010000126.1 GCA_025449645.1 Chitinophagaceae bacterium
CATAACCCATAACTGAAAGATCATCAATGTAGATTAACAATATTCAAAATCTCACTTTCACGCAATATCGCTTCCTCTTTCATTTTTTTGGCTTCTGCAAGAATAGATGACACGGATGTTTCAGATTCGGATCCGGAGGCATTAATGCGCACATTCAGGTAGGCTCCCAATACAGCGCTTCTTGCGCAAAGCGCACCTACTCCGGCATCGGAAAGAGAATTCGGATTTCCCCGTTGAGCCATGGCCTTGATGATCAGCATGGAGTCCAGTGCCAGCTTCATCACCTGCAGGGGCACATCGATGGCAGTTGCCGTTGCTTTTTCTATTGCCTTTTTACGGAATGCCTTTTCCTTTTCAGAAGATTTGGGGAGGTTATGCGCATTCATGACCTCCTGAAATGCTCTGGTGTCGGCATCAACCAGGAGGATCATTGCCTTTTTACTTTCTTCTGCACGCTCAGCCCAATCACTGAATTCTTCCCAGCGATCATCCCAGCCCTTTTTCTGAGCTGATAAATTTGCAACCATGCCGGCCAGGGCAGCACCCAACGTACCGAGATATGCTGCTACGGATCCTCCTCCGGGAGCCGGAAGCTCGCTGGCCGTTTCATCCGCAAAATCTGATAAGGATAAATGGATCATCTTCTGTTCCGATTTATTTTTCAACAGGTATTCAATGATTTTTTCTTCCGGGTTGAAAGCGTTTAATTCTCCGAGGCCCATCGAATGGATGGCTATGCGGATAAGCTCTTTTTCGGAGACGCCGGCTGATCTTTTCTGCTTTCGTAAAAAATATCTTCCGGCATCGAGCATGGCTTGCAGCGGAATGAGCCCGACCAGTTCACTGCCCGTCACCCGGATTCCTCTTGCATCGGCTTTACGGCAGACTTCATCAAAAGCAATGTGCAAGGGCGTGACAGAAAGATCTGTCAGGTTCATAGAGATCTGCGCGATACCATATTCCTGAATAAACCATCCGATGGCTTTTACCGATTTTAAAGAGCCGGGAATATTCAGCGGTACTCCATGCCCATCTTTCATAATCTTTCCTGTTACGGGATCGCCCTCGCGCATTACCCTTCCCGCCTCCCGGACGTCAAATGCAATGCTATTGGCTTTCCGGACCGAGCTGCTATTGAGATTTACATTAAAAGCGACCAGGAAACCCCGGGCTCCAATTACCGTGGCGCCGCGTTTCAGGTCAAATTCGGCCGGCCCATAATCCGGTTTCCATTCCGGCCGTTTTATTTTTTCAGGAAATCCCTCATACTCACCTGCACGTATAACCGATAAATTGCTGCGCTCTTTATTTTTTTGCGCGGCTTCGTACAGGTAAACGGGAATGGCCAACTCCTTTCCCACCCTTTCAGCAAGTTTTTGGGCCCAGCGTGCCGTTTCCTCCATGGTAATACCTGAAACGGGAATCAGCGGACAGACATCTGTTGCGCCCATCCGCGGGTGCTCTCCTTTATGATTGCGCATATCAATCAGCTCTCCTGCCTTCCTTATGGCGAGAAATGCTGCCTCCAATACTGCCTGTGGTTCGCCGACAAACGTAGTTACCGTGCGATTGGTCGCTTTCCCCGGGTCAACATTCAGCAGGCGCACAGCTTCCACCGATTCTATCTCCCTGCTGATGGATTGTATGATGCTGCTGTCCCGGCCTTCACTGAAATTTGGAACACATTCTATAATGGCTGGCATGGGTTAATCTGAATATACAATGATAAGGAAAGAAAATCATTCCGGTTCCGGAAGCTGCTCTCCGGAGGCCATGAAAAAAGAGAATGGATGCCTGTCCTGGAGCCCGGGAATCCAGGGGAATTCGGTGTAAACCTTCAACCAAACCCAGCAGTATTTCGGGTTTACAATACAAACTGGCGGAAATCCGACTTTTTTCTTTCCGGACAGGGACCTGGATAAAAAAAGGCCTGGGGAATAAACCGAAATGCAATCTGCTAGCCGAGGTACTCACCACGGACCATTACTTTATCAATATGATTTGCACCGAACGCATAAGGCATAAAAGCAAGGGAAGGAATGGGCAGCGAAATAATCAGATTGGCTTGTTTTCCAATGGAGATACTCCCGCAGGTTTCACCAAGACCCATTGCAAAAGCGCCGTTGATGGTCGCCGCATTCACCGCTTCTTCAGGTGACAGATTCATTTGCAAGCAACCCATTGAAACGACCAGGTTCATATTTCCGCTGGGCGATGAGCCCGGGTTATAGTCTGATGCGAGCGCTACCGCACATCCTGCATCTATAAGCTTTCTTGCATTCGGCATGGGCATACCGAGAAAGAAAGCTGATGTGGGCAATAAAGTACAAAGGCCTTTCCAATTCCTGTTTCTAAGTTGTCTGCTGTCCTCTTCTGAAATCGCTTCCAGGTGGTCAAGCGAAAGGGCATCCAGCTTTATGCCGGTTTCTATCCCCCCTATACTGTTGAGCTGATTGCAATGCAATTTTGGTTTCAGGCCATAACCAATGCCGGCGCGCAAAATGGTTTCTGTTTCCTGTTGGCTAAAAAATCCCTTTTCACAAAAAACGTCAATATAATCTGCGAGTTTTTCTTTTGCAATCACGGGTAGCATATCCCGGATAATTAATTCAATATACGCTTTGTGATTTTCGCGGTAAGCTGCAGGATAAGTATGGGCACCGAGAAAAGTGGATCGAATGGATAAGGAAGATCTTTGTGCCAGTTTCCTGATCACCCGCAGCATTTTCAGTTCGTCATCTACCGTTAAGCCATAACCGCTTTTAATTTCAATGGCCCCCGTTCCCAAAGCAGCTACTTCCTGAAGACGATTCCAGGATATTTGGAACAATTCATCTTCGGATGTCTCGTTCACTTTCCTGACGGTGTTCAGGATCCCACCGCCGCGCGCATGTATTTCGGCATAGGAAAGGCCGCTGATGCGATCCACAAATTCGTTTTCGCGAGAGCCGGCAAATACAAGGTGTGTATGACTGTCGCACCAGCACGGCAATACCAGCTTTCCGCGGCAATCCTCCTGCGCCGCGGGCAATTGCACATGATCTTTATCCAGCGAAGACATTTTACCATACCCTGCGATTTCATTATCTTCTATAATGAGATAGGCATCATCAATCCGGGGAAGTTGGGACAGCGCGCCGCCATACAGAGGGCCAGTATCCTCCCGTGTATTGACGAGCTGTTTAATATGCTTTAGTATCCGGCTTGCCATGGTTCAGGATCAGAGGTTGAACTTTTTCTTTGTTTGTTTGGCCGCT
The DNA here is from genome assembly GCA_025449645.1 of Chitinophagaceae bacterium. Classification (GTDB taxonomy): domain Bacteria; phylum Bacteroidota; class Bacteroidia; order Chitinophagales; family Chitinophagaceae; genus Puia. The sequence continues at coordinate 3,258 of JANWIY010000126.1, forward strand.
TCATATCCGGCATCTGCATGACGGATCACACCCAGCCCCGGATCATTGCGTAACACGCGGCTCAGCCTTGCGGCAGCGGCATCCGTGCCATCAGCAACAATCACCATACCTGCGTGAATGCTGTATCCCATACCCACGCCACCGCCCTGATGGAGGCTAACCCAGCTGGCACCGCCCGCGGTATTTACGAGGGCATTGAGTACTGGCCAGTCAGCAACGGCATCGCTGCCATCCAGCATGGCTTCGGTTTCGCGATTGGGACTGGCCACCGAACCTGTATCCAGGTGGTCACGACCAATTACAATCGGTGCTTTTATTTTTTTTGATCTCACCAGCTCATTAAAACCAAGTCCGGCTCTTTCGCGCTCTCCCTGTCCGAGCCAGCATATGCGGGCGGGAAGTCCCTGGAAAGCAATTTTCTCCCTCGCGAGTTTTATCCATCGCTGCATTGAACTGTTTTCCGGAAACATACCGGTAATGAGCTCATCGGTAGCGAATATGTCGGCAGGATCTCCACTCAATGCGGCCCAGCGGAAAGGGCCCTTCCCTTCACAGAATAAGGGACGGATATATGCCGGAACAAATCCGGGAAAATCAAAAGCATTCTTTAATCCTCTTTCCTGGGCCCGTGCCCGGATATTATTTCCATAGTCAAAAGTGACCGCTCCTAATTTTTGCAATTCAAGCATGTGCTCTACGTGCAGCTTCATGGAATCATATGCAAGTTCTGTGTATTGCGCAGGGTTTTCTTTCCTGAGTTTTAATGCCGCATCAACGGATATCTGATGCGGCCAGTATCCGATCAGCGGATCATGGGCAGAAGTTTGATCCGTAAGCGTATCCGGAATTATTTTTCTTTCTAATAATCTGGCCAGCAGTATGACAGCATTACAACATACAGCAATGGAAACCGCCTTACCTTCTTCTTTAGCTGTCAAGGCAAGCCCAATGGCTTCGTCGAGATTTTCTGTTCCGAAATCCAGGTACTTTGTTTCCAGCCTTTTTTGAATGCGCCAGTATTCCGATTCGGCAATCAGGGCAACACCTTCATTCATCGTAATGGCCAGGGGCTGTGCACCACCCATTCCGCCCAGGCCAGCCGATACGTTCAGTGTTCCTTTGAGTGATCCGTGAAAGTGTCTGGCGGCTGCAGCGGCATAAGTCTCATAGGTGCCCTGAACAATACCCTGGGAACCGATATATATCCAGGAGCCGGCAGTCATTTGGCCATACATCATCAAACCTTTCTTTTCAAGCAGGTCAAATTGTTCCCAGGTCGCCCATTTCGGCACAAGCTGGGAGTTGGAGATCAATACCCTTGGCGCATCGGAATGTGTCCTCATGATGGCTACGGGCTTGCCACTTTGAACCAGCAATGTTTCATCATTTTCCAACACGCGTAATGCAGCCAGAATTTCATCCAGTGCCTGAAAATTTCTGGCAGCCTTTCCACGCCCTCCATATACGATCAATTCATCCGGCCGTTCGGCAACCTCCGGATTCAGATTATTCAGCAGCATGCGCAGGGCAGCTTCCTGAATCCACCCCTTGCACTGGATTTTCGTACCGGTCGGCGTTTTATATTTTATCGGATCATACATGGGTTGAAGGATTATGAATTATGAGTTATTGGTTATGGGGGTGCCACTTGTTTTTTTTGATTATGAGATTCAGGTAAGGGAAAAGGATTCATATCCATTGTTAAGATTAAGATTATTGTCTTCAGCATACTGATTGATATTTCTGACAAATTCAAAATCGCTGATGAGGGCTTTGATTATTGCAATATCGTCGGCAAATATCCGGTCTTCATTTGCGAAACTGACCTGCTGCCTGATAAACTCATGTGCATGTTCGAGGACCGGGCTGCTCCGGAGCGGCCGGCGGAATTCAATCGCCTGGCAGGCTGTCATTAATTCAATGGCCAGGATATATTCCAGGTTGTCCAGGATCTGTTCCAGTTTTCGGCCGCTGATACTACCCATGCTCACATGATCTTCCTGCCCCAGGGAAGTGGGAATGCTATCGGCACTTGCGGGAAAGCAAAGTGTTTTATTTTCAGTGACAAGCGCAGCTGTAGTGTATTGGGGTATCATGAATCCGCTATTCAGACCAACGTCCTTCATCAGGAGCACGGGCAGTCCCCATTTACCCTCCAAGAGAAGATAACACCTTCTGTCGGCAATATTTCCGATCTCCGAAGCAGCAACGCAGGCATAATCAAGTGGGATGGCAAGTGGCTGGCCGTGAAAATTTCCTCCGCTGATCGTATCATCATGAGAAAAGATCAATGGGTTGTCTGTAACTGAATTCAACTCGATGGTAGAAAGTTCTTTCAGGTGCAGCCAGGCATTCCTGCTGGCTCCGTGCACCTGGGGCATGCAGCGTAGTGAATAAGGATCCTGGACCCGGCCGCAGTCAACATGACTCTGCATGATCTCAGAACCTTTTAATAACAGGCGGAGCCGCTGGGCAACAAGCTGATTTCCTTTGAAAGGGCGCAACGCATGCAAACGCTCATCAAAGGGCGCTTTTGTGCCTGTAAGGGCCTCCAGGCTCATGGCTCCGATCAGATCAGCGGCTTCCAGGCAATAATGCAGTCGCTGCAGATTGGCAACGGCATAAGCCAGAATGAACTGCGTACCATTGATCAGGGCAAGCCCCTCTTTCGGGCCCAGTTGCAGCGGTTTCATTCCATATTGATCAAGCATAACCGAAGATGGAACTTTCCGTCCTTCTACAATGACTTCCCCCAATCCAATCAACGGAAGAAAAAGATGGGCAAGCGGAGCAAGATCGCCTGATGCGCCCACGGATCCTTTTTCGGGAACAACTGATGAAATATTCATTTCAATATGCCATAAGATGCGATCAATTGTTGAAGGTTGAATACCGGAATAGCCCTGAGCGAGGGAATTCACTTTCGTAATCATCATCAGTCTCACCAGGAAAGGATGGATAGCTTTACCGACGCCTACGCTATGACTCTGAAGGATTTTGTGTTGCAGGATCCGTGTATCTTCTTCAGAGATTTTAGTGTTGGCTAATGCACCGAAGCCGGTATTGATTCCGTAAACGGTTTTATTTTGGGATATGATCTTCGTAACATGCCGCTGGCTATTTCTGATTTTCCCCAGTACTTCATCGGTGAGCATGCCGTTTACACTTCCTTCAGCGATTTGAATGGCTTTCAGTATCGTCAGACTGTCTTTTCCATAAGCGAATGCTGTGCCCATGCTGATTTATTATACATTAAACGAGGCAGACAAATTTCATTTGGTAAAGTACCTGATAGAAAACGATTTCATGCTAGAGCACTTTATAAAAATAGGGTTTGTTTGAAAGGATTTCTGAAATTTTCGACCATATAAACAAAACATTCCTTGCAAAACCTCTGGCCTGATCCAGGGCATAGACCCTTTTTTCTTCCTGGAAAAGCATCGAAAATAAGATCCCTGCAAAAAAAACCGGGATTTCAATTGTGTATATCATCAGGATAAACAGGAACCAAAAACTTCCGTACTGTTTCCTGATTCGGACGAGGTTAGAGATCATAATCTGAAGGCCTTTCCGGTCGAA
>JANWIY010000127.1 GCA_025449645.1 Chitinophagaceae bacterium
CAATTCCTTTTCCTGGCGCCATTTGGACATCAGCGTATCTTTTGTGACGCTCATATTGCCGATTTCAGCGCTTAGTGTGCGCAGTTTTTCTTCGTCATTTTCCCGCCTGATGGCTTCGCGCTCAATTTCAAGCTGGCGGATCTGCCGTTCCATCTGATCCAGTTCTTCCGGCATTGAATTCATTTCCAGTCTCAGTCTTGCTGCACTTTCATCAATCAGATCGATTGCCTTATCAGGCAAAAAACGGTCGGTGATATAGCGATGTGATAATTCAACGGCTGCAATGATCGCTTCATCTTTAATCCGGACATGATGATAGGTTTCATACCGGTCCTTTAATCCGCGGAGAATGGAAATGGCATCTTCTTCATTCGGTTCATTGATCAGCACTTTTTGAAAACGACGTTCAAGCGCCTTGTCCTTTTCAAAGAACTTTTGATATTCATTCAATGTGGTTGCACCGATTGCCCGGAGTTCGCCCCGTGCCAGCGCAGGCTTAAGAATATTCGCTGCATCCATGGCCCCTTCTCCTCCGCCTGCTCCTACCAGGGTATGGATCTCGTCTATAAATAAAATAATTTCCCCGCTACTGCCGCTGACTTCCTTCACAACACTTTTAAGCCTTTCTTCAAATTCACCTTTATACTTGGCGCCGGCAATGAGCTGGCCCATATCAAGGGCATAAATTATTTTGGATCTCAGGTTTTCCGGAACATCCCCATTCACGATCCGGTGAGCGAGCCCTTCCGCTATGGCAGTCTTTCCTACTCCGGGTTCTCCTACAAGGATTGGATTATTTTTACTTCTGCGGGAAAGTATATGCAGGGTCCGGCGGATCTCTTCATCGCGGCCGATCACCGGGTCAAGCTTGCCCTGTCTTGCTAGTTCATTCAGGTTTCTTGCATACCTGCTGAGGGCATTAAACTGGGTTTCCTGTGTATTTGAAGAAACAGTTGCGCCTTTTCGCAATTCCTTAACGGCACTGACCATGCCTTTTTCAGTAAGGCCCGCATTCTTGAGTAATTTTGCCGTATCATCATTTCCCTGGAGAATGGCCAATACCAGATGTTCCGGAGTAATAAATTCATCGTCAAATTGTTTCAGAACGGCCCCTGCTCTCAATATCACATTGTTGGCTTCCCGGCTAAGTGACTGGGCCGGATCAGTTCCGGAAACCTTTGGCAGTTTAGCGATCAGGTCGTTTAGCTTTGATTCCAGCAGATTGATGGTAACATTATTTTTCTTCAGGAGATAATCCACCGTGGAATCCTCCTGATCAAGCAACGCTTTCATAAGGTGTTCCGTTTCAATCGTGGGATTCTGCCCGTTAAAGGCCAGCTGCTGGGCGAGTTGCAACGACTCAGAAGCTTTTATGGTAAAGTTGTTTAAATTCATTGTGTCTGTTTTAAAATCATTGGCTATGTTTCAAATCTTAATCCAATCCCAATTCCCTGAAACTCTGTCATATAAATTAAAATTAGCATGTCGTCACTTCATTATAATTTCTTCCTTGCTGTTAATCTGGCTGGTCTCCTATTCTCAATCATCCAAAACCCTGCCTTCGACCTCGCCGGAAACCGATGAGTTTCTCAAGGCAAACCAAAAATTATTCGGAAACAACCTGGTGGCACTCGCCTATAAAGGAGGGAAAATAGTGTACAAAAAAGAAATTGAAAAGGAGATCGGAGATTTTAACGGAAGAGAACAGGTGGCGGCAGGGAATGCCAGTCAGTGGCTCACTGCTGCCGCGGTGATGGCTTATGTAGATGCAGGTAAAATCACATTGGATGACAGGGTCAGCAAATACATCCCCATGTTTGCAAAGTATATGAAGAGCTATATCACGATCCGAAATTGTTTAACCTTTACTACTGGCATCCAGGCAGATCCTCCCGGTCCTTTAAAGCTTCTCCAAAAAAGCAGGTATCCGGACCTGGAAACAGAAGTGGACGCTTTTGCTTCCAAAAGGGAAATCCAGACAAATCCCGGAACGGAGGTATATTTTACTCAAATCGGGCCGGACATTGCTGCGCGCGTGCTGGAAGTAGTGGCTAAGAAAACCTTTGACCGTATCGTTCAGGAAAAAATACTGAGGCCCTGTAAAATGCGGGGAACCAGTTTTACAAATGATAATGGCGGAGCCATCAATGCCTCTGATGGGGCCGTGACCACGCCCAATGATTACATTAATTTCCTCGGCATGCTGTTGAACAAAGGAAGTTTTGATGGGAAGCAGGTGCTGACTGAAAAATCGGTGCATGAAATGGAAACCCTTCAGTTCCCAACCCTTCCTGTTAAATATGTTCCAAAAGAAGCTGCCGGTTCTAAAACAGGGCTGGGCTGCTGGATCAGTGATGATGGCAAACAGGTGACCAGTCTTAATTTAACCGGCATCTGGCCATTTATAGATCGCTGCCGCAACTACGCCGGGATCCTTGTACCAAAGAGTACGATCAGCGAGCCTAAACCCGAGCTATATGCGCAGTTTAAGGAAAAGCTTGACGCTTCGTTTGGCGATCCCTGCAGATGATCAGATATACTGGTTGATAATATTTTCGAGCCATTCCTGCTTGCCGCTGATCTGTTTGGGTTCGCCATGGGTGCTGGCAAACTCGCGCAGATCCTCCAGCGTAAGTTTTCCTGCTTCATAATCTTTTCCTTTGCCCGAATCATAGGATGCATATCTGTCTTTCCTGAATTTTCTATAAGAAGAATGTTGCAGGATATTGTCGGCCGTGATCACTGCCCTGGCGAAAGTATCCATGCCGCCGATATGTGCGAGGAAAAGGTCTTCCGGATCCGTAGAATTCCTCCTGGTTTTGGCGTCAAAGTTTACGCCTCCGCCGCCAAGCCCGCCTGCTTCCAGGATGATCAGCATGGACTCAATCAATTCATTCAGATGCATCGGGAACTGATCGGTATCCCAGCCGTTTTGCTGATCTCCGCGGTTTGCATCAATACTTCCGAGCATCCCTGCATCGGCAGCAACCTGTAACTCATGCTGGAAAGTATGCCCGGCAAGCGTTGCGTGATTTACTTCAACATTGATCTTGAAATCGCGGTCAAGTCCGAATTTCCGGAGAAAATTGATGACAGTGGAACAATCGTAATCGTATTGATGCTTTGTCGGCTCACAGGGTTTGGGTTCTATGAAAAATATTCCTTTGAAACCCTGTTTCCTGGCGTAGTCGCGCGCAATGCCAAGAAATCGGCCAAGGTGTTCGATCTCTCTTTTCATATCCGTGTTCAGCAGGGACATATATCCTTCCCTTCCCCCCCAGAATACATAATTTTCGCCGTTGAGAGCAATCGTAGCATCGAGGGCATTCTTTACCTGGAGTCCGGCATAGGACAATGCTGCAAAATCTGGATTGGTTGCCGCACCATTCATATATCGCGGATTTGAAAAAACATTGGCCGTTCCCCAGAGTAATTTCACCCCACTTGCAACCTGCTTTTGTTTTGCGTACCCGACCAGGATTTGCAAACGCTTTTCGTATTCAGGCACTGAAGATCCCTCATCAACCAGGTCAATATCATGAAAACAATAATATGGCGCGCCCAATTTTGTTATGAATTCAAATGCTGCATCCATCTTGTCTTTTGCTGCCTGGATCGCATCAGGGAATTGGTTCCATGGAAACCGTTTCGTACCAGGACCGAATGGGTCGTTGCCGGTATTGCAGAAGCTATGCCAGTAGGCTACGGAAAACTTTACGTGATCCTTTAATTTTTTTCCTGCAATCATTTTATTTTCATCATACCATTTAAACGCAAGCGGATTATCCGATTCGCGTCCTTCAAACCTGATCTGCCCGATGCCGGGGAAATATTCCCTGCTGCCTTTAATTATATTCATGTCCGGTTTCTATTTTATTATTTTAAATAATCCTTCCTTCCATTTTTCATAAATTTCTTTTATGCGTTTGGTTTCATTTGTTTGCGGTTCCACCAGGTGGATGATTTCCATCCCGCGAAAGCAGTCCTTGAAACTATGGTAATGGTTAGCGCCAAAACCAGCGCCCCTGGCAGCTCCCAGGGCACCTTCAGTATTATATAATTCAACCGTACAGCCGCTGAGGTTGGCAAATATTTGCGAAAACAGATTACTCAGAAACATATTGGCATGTCCGGCGCGAACCCGCGTAAGGCGGACGCCCATGGGCTGCATGATCTCCGTTCCATAGATCATAGAAAATACGATGCCTTCCTGTGCAGCGCGGGCCAGTTGGTTTTTATCGTGACGGTTAAAATCAATTCCCTGAATAAATGCACCGGGGTTTTTATTTTCCAGGATGCGTTCGGCACCATTGCCGAATGGATAACAAAAAATCCCATCCGCACCCGGTTTAACCTTGGCGGCACCTGCATTCATTTCAGAATAGGAAGCGGAGGCGAAAAAATGCTTTCTCAACCAGCTGTTAAGTATTCCTGCGCCGTTCAGGCACATGAGGATGCCGTATCGGGGAGATTCGGGACGATGGTTAACATGTATAAAAGAATTCACCCTGGACTCGGCATCATATGCAGCACGCTCTGATACACCATAAACCACAGCCGAAGTTCCAGCAGTCGCGGCGATTTCCCCCGGCTCCAGTACGTTCAGCGAAAAGGCATTATTGGGCTGATCACCTGCACGGTAACAAACAGGCACCCCCGTGACAATTCCCAATAATTCAGCAGCGCTCTTCTCCAGCCTTCCCTGATTGCCGAAACAGGGTACAACAGGCGTCAGCAAGCCGGGATCAATTCCATAAAATGAAAGCAGGGATTTCGCTACCGTGTTTTCTTTGTAATCCCAGAAAATTCCTTCAGACAATCCGGAAACCGTAGTAAAAGGTTCTCCTGTAAGTTTAAGTGCAATATAATCTCCAGGCAAGAGCACCCTGAATATTTTCTCATACACGGCGGGCTCATTTTCTTTCACCCATTTCAATTTAGCTGCCGTGAAATTTCCGGGAGAGTTAAGAAAATGTTCCAGGCAAAAACTATGGCCGAGCTGATCAAAAGCATTTTTTCCGTACTCAACTGCACGGCTATCGCACCAGATAATCGCGGGTCGTAAAGGCTTCAGGTTTTTGCCGATACAAACCAGGCCGTGCATCTGATAGGAAATGCCGATAGCACCGATTTCATCCTTGGCAAAAGGGAATTTTTTCCGAAGCAGCGCGGTAGCCTGAACCAGTTCTTTCCACCATCGTTCCGGATCCTGCTCGGCAAAGCCGGATTCAGGTGCCTGAATAGGCATTTCGGAAGCAGGCGAAAAGGCAAGTGCCAGCGGTTTCCCGCTATCTGCTTCAAGTAAGGCCGCTTTTATGGAAGATGAGCCAATATCGTATCCCAAAAAATATTTCACCGGGAAAAAAATGAGGGCTGTAAGATAAGAATATAATAATTATTTGGATCAGGCTTAAGACTGCAAATCAAACTTGTTACATTTGAGAACAATCCACATACCATGCTGGAGAGCAAATTCCAACCCCTTGCATCTGTTAGTGCTTTCAGAAAACGCATCAGGAAAAGCATTTTTACCGGAATAGTTATTTTGCTTGTGTGCCTTCTGTTCGGGGTGGTAGGATACCACTATACAGCCGACATCCCCTGGCTGGATGCATTGCATAATGCATCCATGATCCTGAGCGGCATGGGACCCGTGGTGGAGATCAAGACTGTCGGCGGAAAATGGTTTTCATCCTTTTATGCGCTATTCAGCGGCGTTGTTTTCATTACCAACATCGGAATTATCCTCGCGCCTGCAATACACCGTTTCTTTCACCGGATGCATGTTCAGGTTGAGAAAGAAAGGCCCTGAATATTAAGGTATTTTTTTAAAGACGATCTGTTCGTTTTCCTTCTTTACTACATAGCCATAAAAATCGCGAAGTGTATTATATTCAACTGTCGGGAAAAAAGCCTTGTTCAATTTTAGATGAATCCGCATCTGAATATTATCCGCATTTTTTTGGATCAGATATTCAAAAATGCCTTCATTTATATTATAAGCTACCCGAGCCGATTTGGGAAGCTCATCCACCTCATAACCTTTGGGTATGTCCATGTTCACCACAAAAGTCTCTTCAAGTTTATAAGGCATTTCGACAGGATAATGGCGTTGAGTGGATTTAAATGGATTTATTTTATCTTCTGAAGCAATCATAGGATTAAAATAAACAATATTCCCCTTAAATAGGTTACTCATATCAAAATCATAATGAACGGTAATGGGAAATTCATATTGCGTAAGCGAATCAATGCCCGGGTTCTCAATACTAATATCATTTCCATACTTCGTTTGAATTTTTTTGAAATAATCTCTTTGGGAAATCTTGCTCATTTGTTGCCTCAATGCATAACTTTCCACATTTCCCAATGTGGTTTTATAGTTTCCTGAAAGATTTCCATTTTCATTGTTTACAATGAACAAAGTAGTCAGGCTTGATTCCATCAGTGAATCTGGTGAAAGGTCGACAAGATTTGGTTTTCCCAGATTAATGATTCTTCCACCTCCATTGTAGCAATCGGTAACCAAATGGTTAAATCCAATATATGGTTGGCTGGCATCCAATTTGTAAGTCCTATTGTCTGGATAAGCCACACAAATCACATAATTGTAATCACCAATCATAGGATAAATAGTGTCGGCTACTCCATTTTTTCTGGTGCTCAGTATCACCGGATCGGCAAAAATATGTGCTTGCCGGAGCATGGCGGTTAGCAGCAAATTGATTTCTGCAACATTACCTGCTCTCTTTTTATAAACATCTTTTAATGGAGTCCGTGCCCACATGTCATCATGGTTAGTACAAGAAAAATTATTTCTGATAAAATAGAATATTTTCTCCGTTTTTTCCTCCTCGGACTTACATCCTGCAGTAATGTCATTTATATCCTCTGAGAGCCACGCATTATCATGCGTTAACTTTAGACCAAATTCCTCATCCCCCATTAAGATCTCAGCAGTCGCAATCCAGGTTATAAATTGGTCATGTCTTTCATCTGTTTTGTACCATTGAATATAATGGAGTTGAAATGAGACTTTTGATATGTAATTTTCAATCGTAGAAATAAAGGGCTCAATTCGAAGGGCTGGAACGTTTTTTTTCACCCACCTATGTTGAAGCGAATTACCCGATAAATTTAAAATATCGTCTGGATTCGTTCCGTTACTTAGCCTTATCGAAAAGATCTGAAATACCTCTCTGGTCTCACTAATGTCAAATTGTGCATCACCTTGAATTTTCGTCATGTATTCGAACACGGGAGGAATAGTAACTGTATATTCGCTCCATAATCTTGGAAATTCTCCCTGAAAGTCCCATGATCTCAGGTTGAAATTGAAATCCGATTTTATTGTGTATGTTAAATCATAAATTGATCCTGTTTGAAGAGCAGGTATAGTAAATTTCTTAAATTCATTGTGATTGTCAAATTGCTCAACAAACACTGAATTCTCATCTAATTTCGTTTCAGTTACAACACCATTCTCCAGATTGAACGTTGAGGCTTTGAGATCAGCAATTTTTTCTTCACGCCCCTGGTTATTGTGATATAACCGTATAGCATAGTTGGCAATACGAAAGCCATTCTTATTCAAGATTTTGACCCGCATAAATCTCGTAAATACCATTGTCATATTTGATTTTGAATTTCCTTCAAAAGCTGTACTACCAATATCCGCGATGATTACGGCAGAGACACTCGTATCAAATTTATCTCTGGAAAGGTCAAAATCTGCCGGAGATATTTTTCCGAATTTAATACTCAATTTCTCCTGGCCCCTGAGTGAACACAGCAATGTTAATCCACTAAAAAACAGGCAAATCAAATTTTTACTTTTCATTCGATGTATTTAGGTTAGGAGTCAAAAAGGTTGAGGTTGGTTGTTTTTCATTATTAGCTTTTTCGCACTAAGACAATCTTTGCGTGGTCCGAATCGTAAATCTGATTATAGAATTTCACCACATTTCCGTATTCATTTCCAGGAAAACGACCACTAAACTGAGTAAATTTCCTATAATAAATAATTTTGTCAGCGTCAATTTTTATATGGGTTTCGTATTTACCGAACTTACTTTGAAAAAAAAGATCCTCAGGCCTGGATTCAGTTTCATACCCTGTCGGAATAGAAATTTGAATGGAATCAACATGAATGTATTCATCTTTGAATTCCAGGCTCCATTTCCTGTTTTTGTCTTCCATAAGCTTTCCAGATAAGCGACTCAGTATGTTAGGATTAATAAATATTCTCCTTCCGGTCACTTGAGCGTAGTTAGCGACCGATAGGTGAAGAGATTCTTGAATCACTGGTAAGCGTTTGCTATAATCTTCTCTGTACTCAAATTCATTGACGTCATAAGTAGGAAGGTCAAATTTGCTCTTGAGGGAAAGTAACTGCTGATCCTTTGACTGATAATTGATGAACTTATTGATATTATCCTGGCAGGCCGCCTTATAGTTCGTTTTGCTTTCCATTCTGAGATTACCGTCATTGTCCAATTCCGCTAAAATGTATCTTATTTGAGTATTATCCGGTAACAGGTACGCTGGAGTGTGAATCAGTTCCCCTCCGTTATCTTCAACTTGCAAACCATACCTATTAGAGGTAAAATCACTTAAGTAGCCGGGTGGCAAATATGGAGATGTGCATTCAAGCCAGATTGTATCTTTATCCATAGGAACGCAACATATAACATGATTAAAAGGATCATAAGTAAAGTCCTTTACAAAATCCCCGTCTTGTTCTCCGCCATGAATGATCACATAATGGGCTTTTATGCCCGCTTCCTTGAGTAATGCAACCATAAAATTTGAAAGTGCTTTGCAATCACCATATTTATTGTGGGCAACATAAGCGGCATCAAAAGTCTGCCATCCACCAATTCCCAATTGGACGCTTACATAATGGGTGTTTTTCTGAAGAAATTCATATAGAATGGCAACTTTCTTTTCTGGATTTGAAATTGCATCAGTAAGCTGATGAACTTTTTGCTTAATTTCTTCGGGAAGTACATCCCTTCCTTTTTGTAAGCTTCCATAAAATTTGCCGAAATCATTCCATGTAGACATGTTGCCTTTATAGCCTTCCTCTTCAATCTCTGTAGCTCCTATCATCAAAAATGGAGCATAACGAATCATGGGCGCTGAAAAGGGCATTTCCTCGAATGCTTGCAAACCCTTCACTTCCCATATATAAGTTTTTCTGTTGTTCCTTTCTGCTATGTCCGGTAAAATCACCGAATTAAGCATTTTATATCTGATTAAATAATCCTCAGGAGAAATGATACTGTATTTGCTGTTTTCAACGGACTCTTCAATGGAAGGCTGAGGGAACCAATTCCCTATTGTCATAAACCCATCAATTTCGTCCTCTTCGTCAAACTCTACAGTGTAGGGATACTCATGGAAATAAAAGCTTTCCTCTTTTAATCGGCCATCATTAACTAGTGAAACCCCGTCCTGCGCAGGAAAGTCAGCCATATCCTTCTTCTTAAAATGCTTTAATTCCTTGCCAAATGCATCATATAAGAAACCACTTACATAATTAATTGATTTGAATTTATCATAAAAGGCCAGGTAAGTAGCATATTTATTTCCCTTCTCGTTGAGAATGGTGTAAACGGCCCGTTTCTTAGTCACTGCATGACCTACTGATTTTATTTCAAATACCATTTCTTCCAACCTGATCACTACATTGGCATTTGTTTTCAATGAATCCGGAATTTCTGCGGCTGGAAAAGATTGGGCTTTTAAGGTAACCC
>JANWIY010000128.1 GCA_025449645.1 Chitinophagaceae bacterium
ACCAGCCTGATATTCCGGCCACGGGCCTCCATAGGAATGTAATGGCAGAACGATGCACTTTTTACTTGAATTTTCGTAGTAAGCAACGTACCTTTGCGACTTCAAAAACCCAAGCATGATCAGAGCGAATAATATTACCCTGTCCTTTGGAAAACGCGTGTTGTTCGATGAGGTAAATGTGTCCTTCACCAAGGGGAACTGCTATGGGGTTATAGGAGCGAATGGAGCGGGCAAATCGACTTTTCTGAAGATATTGGCAGGTGAAATCGAACCGAATAAGGGCAGCATTGAAGTCTCCCCGGGCCTCCGGGTGGCCGTTTTGAAGCAGAACCGCTTTGAATTCGACAACCAGACCGTTCTGAATACCGTGCTCATGGGTTATAAAAAAATGTGGGATAATATGCAGGAACGGGATGCCATCTACGCCAAAGCCGATTTTACGGAGACAGATGGCATCCGCGCAGGTGAGCTGGAAGGGGAGTTTGGAGAAATGGGGGGTTATACAGCCGAGAGTGATGCCGCTGCTTTACTGAGCGATCTCGGCGTGAAAGAGTCCCTCCACAGCACACTGGTTAAAGATCTCTCGGGAGCAATGAAAGTCCGCGTGCTCCTGGCACAGGCGCTTTTCGGAAATCCGGATATTCTTTTGCTGGACGAACCGACGAACGACCTCGACGTGGAAACCATTAACTGGCTCGAAAATTTCCTGGCGGACTATGAAAATATTGTGATCGTGGTTTCGCATGACCGGCATTTTCTCGATGCCGTCTGCACCCATGTTGCGGATGTCGACCGCCAGAAGATCAAGGCATACACCGGCAATTATACTTTCTGGTACGAGTCCTCCCAACTCATGGCGCGCCAGATGGGGGATAAGAATAAGAAGACGGAAGAAAAAAGGCAGGCCCTGCTGGATTTCATCGCCAGGTTCTCTGCCAACGCTTCCAAATCAAAGCAGGCAACTTCGCGGAAAAAAGCCCTTGAAAAACTCACCATCGAAGAGATTGAACCCTCCAACCGCCGCTATCCCGGAATCATCTTTAAGCAGCAGCGGGAAGTGGGAAACCAGATCCTGAATATTGAAAAACTGAGCAAGACCTCTGAGGATGGATTGGTGCTTTTTTCGGATATCAGCTTCAGTCTGAATAAGGGAGATAAAGTTGCCCTGGTGAGTAAAAACCCAACCGCATTGACCGCCTTTTATGAGATTGTTACAGGCAAAATACCGGCAGACAACGGGCGTTTTGAATGGGGCACTACGGTTACAAAAGCTTATCTGCCGAATGAAAACCAGCAGTTTTTTACTGACAAGAACCTGAACCTGATGGATTGGCTCAGGCAGTATGTCCCTCCCCATGTTACGGATGTGGATGAACCCTTCCTTCGGGGATTTCTGGGCAAGATGCTTTTCAGCGGGGATGAAGTGATGAAGAAGGTAGCCGTACTGAGCGGTGGGGAAAAAGTGCGCTGCATGATCAGCCGCATGATGCTACAGGATCCGAATGTTGTTTTGCTTGACGAGCCCACCAACCATCTCGACCTGGAATCCATCCAGGCTTTCAATGAAAGCATGAGCAATTTCAAAGGTGTGGTGATGCTGACTTCACATGACCATACTTTTTTGCAGACGGTGGCAAACCGGGTGATCGAACTTACGCCCTCCAGCGCCATCGACCGGCTCTGTAGCTTTGATGAATATTTGTCCGACGAACGTGTAAAGCAACTCCGCGAAGACATGTACGTACAGGATAAATTAGTGAACGTCTAAAAGATCATTTTGGATTATATCGTCCCTGCTCAAACCCATATCGGGCACGTTCACCTCAAAGTGGCGGACATCCCGCGTTCCCTTAAATTCTACCACGATCTCCTTGGCTTCGGGATTACGGAGTGGTACGGCTCCAGCGCGGTATTCCTTTCCGCCGGCGGCTATCATCATCATATCGGTCTGAATACCTGGTACAGCAAAAATGCTCCTCCAGCTCCTCAGCACACAGCCGGATTGTTTCATTCTGCCATCCTGTATCCCACGAGAAAGGAACTTGCTTTTATTCTCAAACGCCTGCTCGACGCAGGTTATCCGCTTACCGGAATGGCAGACCATGGCGTATCCGAAGCCATTTACCTGAACGATCCGGATGGAAATGGTGTGGAATTATACTGGGACAGGCCGAAGGATCAATGGCCAAGAGATGAAGATGGGAACCTGATGATGGGCACGGAAGCACTCGATACGAGGGGATTGCTTGACGAGCTGAAGGAGTCCGGGACACAATAAAAGCCTTGATTCCGCATTTTAAGAAAAACCGTTTTCTTTGACCAAAGGGCTGCTTATAGGGTTGATTTTCTGTGGGTTGTTGAATGAAGCCCTGGCCCAGCGCCCCGGCGCCCGACCCTTACCCGCACAACCCGGGATCGGCTCCAACCTGCACAAGCGTTTTATTCCGGTCAAACCCATTCCACTTAAACTTGATTCTCTCAGCATCGTTCCCGGAACATTTTCCATTCCTGGTATCGGCGATAGTCTCTATAACATAGACTATGTTCATTCTACCCTTACATGGAAAAGGATGCCGAACCTGGATAGTGTTTTTGTTCAATACCGTGACTTTCCCTTTCAGTTAAATGGGATTGTGCAACGCATGGATTATGAAAAAGTGATGGACAAATTCATCATCCAGCCTTCCGTTTACAATAATAACGGGAAATATGGCTCGGATAATTTTTTCAATTTCGGCAACATCGTGTACAATGGAAGTTTAGGAAGAGCAATCTCCTTCGGCAATAGCCAGGATGCGGTGGTTACCTCAAACCTCAATCTTCAGATCAGCGGTTACCTGGCCGACAGTATTCAAATCGCCGCCGCCATTACCGACAATAATATTCCAATCCAGCCCGATGGCACCACGGCACAGCTGAGTGATTTTGACCAGATCTATCTTCAATTCAAAAAAAAGAACTGGGCCCTCAGCATGGGTGATATCGACCTGCGCCAGACACAGAATTATTTTCTGAACTTTTATAAACGCCTGCGCGGCGGATCTTTCGAAACCGTAAATAAGATCTCCGACCAGGTGACGAATAAAGCACTGATCAGCGGGGCCGTCGCCAAAGGGAAATTCACCACGAATGTATTCCAGGGACAGGAAGGTAACCAGGGACCTTATCGCCTGCAGGGTGCAAACAATGAATTATATTTTATTGTGCTTGCAGGAACTGAAAAAGTTTATATCGACGGGCAGCTTTTGCAGAGAGGCGAGGACCAGGATTATGTGATCAAATATAATACGGCCGAACTAACGTTCACGCCCAAACGAATGATCACAAAGGACAGCAGGATACAGATCGATTTTGAATATTCATACCAGTTTTATCTCAATGCAAACCTGTATTTATATGACGAGGCCCAGATCAGCAGGAAACTCCGTTTGCGGCTGGGCGTTTTCAGCAACAGTGACGCACGCAATTCGCCGATCACCCAGACCCTGGATCAGGGCAGGAAAGATTTTCTGAATGCGCTGGGGGACAGTGTCAGCCGGGCATTTTATCCGGTTGCTGCCATTGATACAGCCGGCCCCGGCAAGATCCTTTACCGCAAGGCGGATACCGTTTTCCTGGCGGCGAATGGATTGTATACCCACGATTCAGTTTATATCTTCTCAGCTAATCCGGCCTTTACACTCTACAATCTTTCATTTGTGGATGTGGGCGTCGGGAATGGTGACTATATTCCTGATCCCAATGGCGTGAATGGAAATGCATATATGTGGATCGCGCCGGGTCCAAAGGGCAAGCAGGGACAATTTGAAGCCGCAGAATTTCTGGTCACCCCCAAAACGCAACAGGTCATTACCCTTGGCGCCGATTATAACCTGAGCAAGGAAACCCTGGTCACTGCCGACGTCGCCCGCAGCCGGTACGATGTGAATACGCTGTCCAATATTGATAAAGACAATGACGTAGGCAATGCGACGAGGATGACCCTGAAAAACCTGCACCCTTTTCAAAGCTCATCGAAAGGTTTTGCACTCAGCAGTTTATTTTCTTATGAATATGTGGACGCACGCTTTCAACCCATTGAGCGGCTCCGCCCCGTGGAATTTCTGCGCGATTGGGGTCTTCCGTTGCAACTTCCTTCCGCCAATGAAACTTTTTACAATGCTGCATTCAAGCTGGCAGATAAAAAGACCAACGATATCCGGTACGAGCTGGCAGGATACGACCGGGGTTCTTCTTTCAAGGGAATCCGGAATACAGTTGGTCAGTCACTCGACCTTTCCGGCTGGCGGTTTAACGACCAGGTAAGTCTGACCACGGATCGGGGAGATACCAGTAACGGATATCTCCTGCGGCCTTCGGTGGACATTTCCAAGACCCTGAAGAAATTCAATAACTACACGGTCGACTTTAATTATTCCCTCGAGCATAACGAGCAACGCAGTAAGATCAGCGATTCAGTCTCGCTTGACAGTTATTCTTTTTCTATACTGCAGGCTTATTTAAAGTCGCCGCAAAAAAATCCGAATAATTGGGGAGTGACCTATTTCTACCGGGAAGATGCATATCCTTATGGTAAGGAATTGGCAAAGGCCAACCGAAGCCAGAATATCAATGTGTTTGCAGATCTCACCAAAAACAAACACGATCAGTTCCGGATTACTGCCACATACAGGAGCCTTGATGTAGTAAATAGCGCCGTCACCACACAATCGCCCGACAAGAGCCTGCTGGCAAGAGCCGAGTATGTAGTAAATGAATGGAAAGGCCTGGTGATGGGAAATGCTCTATATGAAGTCGGCTCCGGCCAGGAACAAAAACAGGCCTACACCTATCTTGCCGTTCCTGCAGGAACCGGTCAGTATACCTGGATCGACCTTAACAAAGATGGCATCCAGCAACTCAACGAATTTGTTATTGCACAGTACTCTGACCAGGCAACATTCATCCGCGTTTTTACTCCAACCAACGAATATGTAAAGGCAAACTACAGCACATTCAATTACAGCATAGCACTGAATCCGAGAATGCTTTTAGGGAGTAAGGCTAAGGGATTTAAAAAGTTTTTGTCGAATATATTCCTCCTCACTTCTTTGCAATTAAATCAGAAAGAACAGGCTGCCGGATTTATCCAGCTAAATCCTTTTAAGGCACCGCTCAATGATACAGCTCTCATTACAAGGAGTTCCGTTTTAGTAAACTCATTCTCTTTCAATAAAATGAATCCGAAATGGGGATTCGATATCAGCAATAACCGGAATACAACCAAGGCGCTGCTGACCTATGGATACCAGACCCAGTCGCTCCACGAGTGGAACCTCCGCACAAGATGGAATGTATCCAGATCCATTCTATTGACTTCCATGTGGAAGCAGGGAAATAATTATTTGTTTACAAGCAGCACCAATTTTGACAATAGCAATTATAGCGTAAACCAGTTTTCTGTTGAACCGGATCTGAGTTATACCCAAAAAACGAACCTCCGCATAACGGTTGGCTATAAGTACAATGCCAAAAAAAATGATCCGGCCTATGGTGGTGAATCGTATTATTCCGGATCACTCAACACAGATGCAAAATATAATCTTGTTTCCAGCACATCCCTGCAGGCTAAGTTTACCTATAGCGGCATCCATTATGATGGCAATCCAAACAGTACAGTAAGTTATATTATGCTGGACGGATTATTGCCAGGGAATAATTATATCTGGGACCTGGAGTTTACAAAGAAGCTTGGAAATAATCTTGAACTCAGCATCCAGTACGAAGGGAGAAAACCAGGCGAGGGTACAATTGTGCACACTGGCCGCGCCTCCCTGAGAGCGATATTATAGAAGGATGCAGATTACAATTATGTAATATATTGCGGGCCTAAAGAAGCAATATGTTTTCACTTCAAAATAAAAATGCCGCCATCACAGGTGCAGGCAGCGGAATAGGCAAAGCGATTGCTGAACTGTTTGCCTCTCAGTCAGCCCACGTGCACCTGATTGACCTGAACGAAGACCATGCGAACCAGGTGGCTGAAACCATATCGGAGAATGGCGGCAAGGCCACAGTACACATTGGAGATGTATCCGATCAGCAACAGGTCCTGAAAATATTTCAACGGATTAAAACACCGGATATTTTGGTAAATAGCGCAGGCATTTCCCATGTCGGAAATGTGGAAAGAACCACCGAACAGGAATTTGACAAAATTTATAAGGTAAATGTAAAGGGCGTTTATAATTGTTTATACGCAGCCGTTCCCCTGATGAAGGATATGCATAAAGCTGTAATCCTGAATATTGCCTCCGTTGCTAATCACATCGGACTGGCCGACCGGTTTGCATATTCCATGAGCAAGGGTGCAGTTTACACTATGACATTATCCGTGGCCAGGGATTATATCCTCGAAGGTATCCGTTGCAATTCCATATCACCCGCCCGCGTTCATACGCCTTTTGTAGACGGGTTCATTGCTAAAAATTATCCCGGTAAAGAAAAGGAGATGTTCGAAAAGCTCTCAAAGTCCCAGCCCATGGGTCGCATGGCAAAACCCATCGAAATCGCGCACCTGGCCTTGTATTTATGCAGCGATGAATCTGCTTTTATCACGGGTACGGATTATCCTATTGACGGAGGATCTATTAAACTGAGCGGCTAGGTTTTTTTCCTGCCCAGCCACCAGCCCAGCCATATTCCGCAAAGAGACCAGCTTACGATGGCGTCAAGAAAATGGATCCAGATATCTGCTTTCGGATACCAGATATGAATCGTGTAAGGTGAATTGGTGAAAACAATGATTCCGGTAAGTAAACTAACCGTAAATATGACACCGAACCCTGGTGTCGCAAGTCTTGACAATATCCAACAGAATAATGCAATCATAATAATGTCTGTAATCAGGCCTCTTATGATATTTGC
>JANWIY010000129.1 GCA_025449645.1 Chitinophagaceae bacterium
CCAATTGATATACGCCTGCATATTGCTTTAAAACGGATTCGTCAACTTTTATTTCCTTTTGAAGGATTTTTCCTGCCGCTAATGCCTCGATATCATTAGTTAATATCATAAATCCCATGTCAGCTGCATTGTCGTTTATGGAATTGTATAAAGCTATGCCCTGTCATCCGTCAACGGTCAACCGTCAACCTTCCTGATGCCGGATCTTTATAAAGCGGATTATTTACAAACGCCGTATCAGTAAGCGTTCCCAGAAACTGGATGAGATAAAATTTATCGTTGTCGGTTAGTGCAATTCCCTTTCTCAATGCAGTATCGAGTGTAGCACTTTGAATCACCCCTATGTTGTAATGTTCCAGCACGTCGCTGATAGTGGAAAACCGGCCATCATGACCATAAGGGGATGTTAGAAAAACATTACGCAGACTGGGTACTTTGAATTTGAGGGAGTCTTCTTTTTTCCCTGTTACGTGCATGCGTCCATAATCCAGCAGGGTACTGTCCACTTCGAGACCCGTATTTCGATAACTGAGATCAGTGAACAGGGGTTCCTTATGACAGCCTTCACATTTTTCCTGAAAAATTCCATATCCCGTTTTTTCATATTGATTAAAAACAGCTTCTCCCCTTTTCATTTTGTCGTATTTGGAATCGGCAGAAACCAGCGAAACAGTAAACTGGGCCAGCGCGAGAAGGACTCTTTTCGTAGTAATTCCGGGACTCCCAAATGCATTGTTGAAAAGAGCGGGATATTCTTTGTCGTGATTCAATTTATAAATGATATGGTCGAGCTTTTCCGCCATCTCATGCGGATTGAGCATGGGAGCAAGCGGCTGCACTTCGAGGTGGTTAATGCTCCCGTCCCAGTGGAATTCTTTTTCCCAGGCCAGATTAAATAAGCCTGGTGCATTGCGGGCGCTGAACTGGTTGTTAAATCCATGGCTTAGCCGGTGTTCATAAGTGGAAAAAGCTGCGTACTGCTGATGACAGGAAGAACAGGGGAAATTTCCATCTTTCGAAAGCTGTCCATCATAAAATAGTTTTCTGCCGAGTTCAAATCCTGATTTCGTAATCGGATTGTTTTCAAATTTATAAACAGGTGGTGGAAACCCTTTCGGAACGGGGAAAGGCAAGGGCGTTTTCAGTGAGATCAGGGAGAAGCCTGTCAAAATTGTCAATAAAAGAAAGGCTTTCATGGTTTTCCTGGAATTTCAATTTTGTCAAATAGGCCGCTGAAATTTTCAAAAAGCCGGTGGGCAAGTTCTCCCGGAATGGCACATGAAGGTATATCCCGGATATGAACAGGAGTGGGTCCGTTGAAAAAACGGTCCAGTTCAATCGGAATATTCAGCCGGATGGCACGGTCGTCAGTTAAATGAAAAGATTTATGACCTGAGATAAAGCACTTTACAGTGCCCACCGCGATGTTTGGCGACCTGTAACCGCCGATATGATACGCAATAGCGTGTTCAGGTTCATTGGATTCCGGAGATTTGCCTTCAATTTTGAAACTTATATAGCCACTGTTCCATGTCCAGAACATTCCCTTTAGAGGATCCAATGCCCCGGATTGCGCACCGCTGCCCTGATCTGCCGAATCTATTCCAAGCTGAAACTGAATTTCGTCATAATCGCCTTCGGGAAGCCTGACCTTTATTAAACTTGCGGAGGAATCTGAAAAATCAACGAGATGGTAATCAGATATCCTGAATATTTTTTTCAGGATCCGTCCTTTACCGGAGCAGGTTATTTTTCCTGCATAAAACCTGAAAATACTCAATTCAAATTTTTCTCCGAATGGGTTCTTATATTGTTCAAGGAGCCGAAGCGGTTGTCCATGTACGGTAGGTTCGAATTGAAGGATCAGGTTTGGGGATTCGGGAGGCCTTATTCCGATAAATGTGCCTTCTGCCGCCTGAATGGATCTGATTCCGGGGATGGTAATGAGGAATAACAAAAGGCAGATCAGGAAATATTCTATCTTGCTGAGACGCCATTTTTCTATGCAGGTTGCTGAAATTATTAAAGGAATCGATACCGGCTTCTTCATTGCGAACAATCGAATGGCGGCATGTCCTGATATAATGGAACGAACCCTCATTCTAAGCGGTTAATCTTTTTTCTGTAATTCTTGATCTGCGATTTCTTTTGTTTTGATTCCTTATTTTTTGCTATTGAAGCAAAACTTGGCTTGGTTGCTTTGCGGGGCTTCGGTTTGATCAGCGCGCGTTCTATGATCTGTCCGATTTTTTTGATCACTTCCTCTTTATTTGCCAATTGTGACCGGTGTTCCTGGCTTTTCACCATCAAGAAGCCTTCTGTATTTATTTTAGAGTACAGTTTTTGATGAAGGATTGCTTTTTGTTCGTCGCTGAGCAGGGCAGAATCCGCTATGTGAAAGTAACCTATAACCATAGTCTCTACCTTGTTTACGTTTTGACCTCCTTTGCCACCGCTGCGGGCAGTCCGGAAGCTGATTTCTTTGGAAACGGGTATCTTCATTTGACGAAAGTAGGGGGATAATTT
Organism: Chitinophagaceae bacterium; assembly: GCA_025449645.1. Lineage (GTDB taxonomy): Bacteria > Bacteroidota > Bacteroidia > Chitinophagales > Chitinophagaceae > Puia. The sequence continues at coordinate 2,527 of JANWIY010000129.1, forward strand.
GAAAATTTGATAATTTGAAAATTTGAAAATCGGGAAATGGATTAATGTGGAGATGTGCTCATGTGAAAATGTGGTCATGTGGAGATGTGCTTATGTGGAAATGTGGAAATGTGGAAATGTGCTCATGTGGAAATGTGGTCATGTGGGAATGTGGTAATGTGGAAATATGCTCATGTGGAAATGTGCTCATGTGAAAATGAAGAAACTTATGTGAGGATTGGTAAATACGTAATTTGCTTGGCGGATTTAATCTCAGTTTATAGGCAGAACCCATTTCCTCATTTTAAAATTTTCAAATTAATTTCCTTTGCGCGCAATAATCCAGAGAGTCACCCATGCGCGGATAACGGTAGAAGGTTCCGTGAAATCCGCTATTGGACATGGGCTACTTATATTATTGGGAATAGAAGATTCGGATGGCGCTGAGGACATTCAGTGGCTAAGTAATAAAATCATCAACCTGCGCATCTTTGATGATGATGCCGGCGTGATGAACCGTTCTCTGATAGAAACCGGGGGAGAACTGATGCTGGTGAGTCAATTTACTTTATTTGCTTCCACAAAAAAAGGGAATCGTCCCTCCTACAGCAGGGCTTCAAAACCTGATATTGCCATTCCAATTTATGAGACGATGATCCTTCAATTGCAAAGAAGTGCCGGAAGGCCGATACAGACCGGTATTTTTGCCGCGGACATGAAAGTAGAGTTATTGAATGACGGCCCCGTTACCATTATCATTGATACAAAAAATAAGGAGTGATGGGCGGTTTATTGATGTTCTGTGATAAGGCCTATTTTTGAATGATTATTGATCTTTTTTAAAATTTAGATTGTGATGAATCTCAAAATTTATATTGTGAATGCATTTGCCGACCATAGATTTGGAGGTAATCCTGCAGCAGTCGTACCCCTGCAGCGCTGGCTAAGCGAGACCCTGATGCAGCAGATTGCTGGCCAGAATAATTTAGCGGAAACGGCTTTCATCGTTCCACAGGATAAGGACTTCCTGATCCGCTGGTTTACACCAACCGTGGAAGTGGCGCTTTGCGGCCACGCTACGTTGGCAACTGCACACGTTTTCTTTAATCACCTTGGGTATGATCAGGAACAAATCCGCTTTCATTCCAAAAGCGGACTACTGACCGTAGGAAGAACTGATGGAAAAATTACGCTTGATTTTCCTGCTGACAGGCCTGTTCCGGCAGAAACGAATGAATTTCTTGAAGATGGGCTAAAATTAAAGCCGGCAGAAGTTTATACATCAGCATTTGATTTCCTTGTCGTATTGAATGATCAGCAGGAAATTGAAAACCTTTCGCCTGATTTTGCAATGTTAAGAAAACTGCCCTCAAGGGGAACTATCGTAACGGCCAGGGGAAGGGAATCCGATTTTGTGTCCCGATGCTTTTTCCCGCAATCGGGAATTGATGAAGATCACGTGACGGGCTCTGCACATTCAGTTTTGGTTCCTTATTGGGCAGGAAGACTTGGGCGGGCAAAATTATCGGCCATACAGTTGTCCAAACGAAGAGGTTACCTTGATTGCGAGTTGAAAAAGGACAGGGTGCTTATGACTGGCCAGGCGATTACTTATCTCGTCGGAGAGATCGAAATTTGAGAAACAGAAAACTTATTGCAATGGTATCTGATGAAATTTCCATAAGGGAAGCGCAACGGGTTGTTGATGAGTGGGTGCGAACAACCGGCGTCCGGTATTTCAGCGAACTTACCAATATGGCCATATTGACCGAAGAAGTAGGTGAGGTGGCGCGACTAATGAGTCGTCTGTATGGTGATCAGTCGTTTAAGGATTCCGATCAGCATCATAACCTTCCCGACGAACTCGCAGACGTATTATGGGTGCTGATATGCATTGCCAACCAAACTGGGACAGACCTGGGCCTGGCCTTCCAAAAAAATCTGGAGAAAAAAAATACCAGGGACGCAGGGCGACATGGGGAGAATAGGAAGCTGAGATAATTTTCAAATTGACATTTCCACATTTGCACATTTTCACATTGACATCAGCACATTTCCCCTCACTGTCCCTGCGCCAAACTATAAGCCCTCTTTCCTCCTGACATATTGAGCAATTCGGAAGAGCAAATCTTGAAATCCCCGCTCAGGCTCACGTACAGACCGAGAACATCCTGCTGATGCAGCGGAGATCCGTCAAGGCTTTCAAACCGGACATTATACAAATTCACCAGGTTCGTATATACGGAACCGGTAGGCCATACCTGGGTACCCCGGTTACTGATATTCACGAGATTGAATTTTACGCCGCCGTGACGCTGGCATTTTTTAGCAATGTATTCAGGTTGCTCGGAACATTCTATAAACATATCCACTCCTACAATAAACTCTTTCTTGGTTTCTTCCGAGACCATCATCTGGTTATGATCCAATTTGAAAACGGTTGGCGTTACATCCATATTGGGAATCACCGGTTTGGCCCCATGCTCGGGAGTTTTGCCAAAATTGCTGATGATGGCCTGGGAAAATTCAGTTGTGTTTTTTCCAGGAATGGATTTACTTCCGAAGTCACCGGTATGGATGCCCTGTTCCAGCGTGTATAGTAAGGCATTTTCAATTACAGCGGCATTCTTCATAAAACCGAGATGCCTCAGCATCGTGATGCCGCTCAATAATAAGGCCGTTGGGTTTGCAATATTTTTTCCGGCAATATCGGGAGCAGTTCCGTGCACTGCTTCAAAGATGGCTATGTGATCCCCGATGTTTGCGGAGGGCGCAAAACCCAATCCACCAACCAGACCGGCACATAGGTCGGAAATGATATCTCCCTGCAGGTTCGTCAGTACGACGACATCGAAATCCTGGGGACGCACCACCAGTTTCATTGCCAGGTCATCTACAATAATATCGTCGGATCTCAATTCGGGATATTCTTTGGCTACCTCCTGAAAGCATTCCAGGAAAAGCCCGTCAGTCAGCTTCATGATATTGGCTTTATGTCCGCAGGTGATTCGCCGCGAACCATTCTTCTTTGCCATCTCAAAAGCATACTTGATCACCTGGAGGCTCCCCGGTCTCGTGATGAATCTGCGGCTCAGGGCGACATCATGTGTAGGCATGTGTTCAATACCACCATAAGTATCTTCAATATTTTCCCGGACGATCGTTATATCGATCGGAATGCCGGCTTTGGAAAAGACAGTATCCACGCCATGAAGGGATTGAAAGACGCGCTTGTTTGCATAGGTGTTCCACGTTTTGCGGGCTGTCACATTCACACTTTTAACCCCTTTACCTTTTGGGGTTTCCATAGGACCTTTAAAAAGGATACCCAGCTCTTCAATTGCGTGCTGGGCTTCGGGGGTCATTCCATTGGAAAACCCTTTGTCAAAAACCCATTTCCCCATGTCCACAACTTCATATTCGATGGGAACCTGGTTTGCTTCAAAAATGGTAAGTACGGCGTCCATGATTTCCGGACCGATGCCATCTCCTTTTGCAACTGCAATTTTCATGATAAAACATGTTTCGATTCTGCGCGAAAGTACGATAAAAGGGGTGATGGCCGATATAAAGGGGTTGACGGTTGACGGTTGACAGTTGACGGAGATCTGGTGTGCATTCGCAACTAAATTCGGTCAACCGACAACCGTCAACCGTCAACGGATTTTCAAATCATTTCCTTAATTTTATATAAATTAACTCCATGGCGAACAAAATTTCAGAAGGGGTTGAAATTGACGTCGAAACCTTTTACCAACCCGATTACAGCAATCCTGTTGCCGGGGAGCATATGTTTGCCTACAGGATCACGATCTGGAATCACAATAATTTCTCTGTAAAACTTCATCGCCGCCAATGGCATATTTTCGACAGCAATGGAAGTCACCGCGAAGTGGAGGGTGAAGGGGTCGTTGGGGTGCAACCCATACTTCACCCGGGCGAGAAGTATCAATATGTGAGCGGTTGCAATCTGCGTACTGAAATGGGCAAGATGTACGGGAGCTATAACATGGAAAACCTGAATACAAAAAATATCTTCGAGGTGAATATTCCGATGTTTGAAATGATTGTCCCCTTTAAGATGAATTAAATTTTACCACCTTAAATTAATTGTTGATTGTTGATGGTTGATGGACTTCAGTTGTAAATCTACACCTGATATCCATCAACCATCAACAATCAACCATCAACTTTTTCCATCAAGTATTTCCACCATCAATCCTCCGCGGCGGTCGCTTCAACAACCACTTTATTCAATCGTTTTGTCAGGGGGAAGAGTAAGGCGCCTGCAACGATGGCGGCGACAGCACCAATGCCAAAGAAAAATGCTTTGCTCTCGAAATGATCCCAGAATCCGGCCATGATACCTGCGATTTTCGCTCCGAGTGAAGTCGTAATAAACCATCCTCCCATCATCAATGCCGTGAACCTTCGCGGAGCCACTTTGGACACAAGGGATAATCCCACCGGACTCACAAAAAGCTCGCTGATCGTAAAGATTCCGTAGCTGGCAAAGATCCAGCCCGTAGAAACCTTATGTTCATATATATCGGTGGACGCTGCGGCAACGACCATGATGACCGAAGATAGTCCGGCTATGATGGTACCCCAGGCGAACTTATCCGGCGTGGAAAGTTCCCTGCCTCTTGCTTTGAGAAATCCGAATAATCCCACAATGATGGGCGTAAGCACAATGATCCAGAAAGGATTGATGGATTGATAAATTTCCGTAGAAATGAGTTTTAGATTTTCTCCTTTTGCCGGCCATTGATCTTTCGGAATATTCTGCAGGTAAGGGTCCGTGCCTATATGTGTAACCACCTTGCCGTCTGCTCCCAATTTCGCGTGGAAATGTTGATCAAGAACGGGCACTTCTTTGGGTTCTGTATTCACCGTTTTCAGGAATCCAAAGGGCTTGATTACTTTTTCAACGATCCTCGGCGCCTCGCGCTTGGTATAGCTTTCGGCCCAGATCGTGAGAGATGTGGCGTTCTGGTTATATATATTCCAGAAAATAATAGAAACCCCGAAGAGCGTAAAAAGGGTACCGATCCGTCTTCTGTCTGACGCATTGCAACGGTACCAGATGTTGAAATAAAATATCATTATCGGGATGCAGGCAAAGATGAACGCATCATTGGAATCCGACCCCATGATATTGCCGGGAATTTCCCATCCGATGATACCTGCAACAATTGCCGGAAGAAAAACATACGAAACAATTTTCATAAGCGGCATATCCTCTTTCTGAACAGGCTTGATTACGTCAGCATGTTTTATATATTTTTGTCCCAATCCAAAAAAGATCAGAGAAAGTGTCATGCCGAAACCGGCGGCGGCAAAAGCATATCCCCAGGAATAATTGATGCGCAGATAAGCCGCCACGAAATTGCAGACAAAAGCACCGATATTGATGCCCATGTAAAAAATATTGTAAGCAATATCTTTTTTCGGCTTTAATTCTTCCTTATTATAAATATTGCCCAGCAAGGTGCTGATATTGGGTTTGAAAAAACCATTCCCTACGATCACACAACCCAGCGCCGCATACATGAGGCTTCCGCTGTGAGGAATTGAAAGCAGAAAATAACCGAGCGCCATCAGGGAACCCCCGAGGAAAATGGAAGCGCGGTATCCGAAGTAACGGTCCGCTATGAGTCCACCAATAAAAGGAGTGAGGTAAACCAGAGCAATATAGGATCCCACAATATCCGCAGCAAGCCCGGTATCCATCCCCCTGCCTCCATTGTCCACCGTATCAGTCAAAAATAAGAACAGGATACCAACCATTAAATAATACCCGAAGCGTTCCCACATTTCCGTAAAAAACAATACGTACAATCCCCGCGGATGTCCCTTTTTAGGCAACGCTGTATTCATATGGCGCAAGTTTCGAGTTTAGGATAAACCTGAATTAATGAACCTAAAGTAAGATTTATTTGATCATGTAATGCAGGATGCTTTTCCATCATTTATAAAATTATTTTTTCAGATATGGGCCTGAATCGTGAATTTCGGGCCTAATCCAAGCTGGAATGAATATTTTACTATTAGGTGCGGGGGGAAGAGAGCATGCATTTGCCTGGAAAATATCGCAAAGCCCAAATTGCTCCCGGTTATTCATAGCCCCCGGTAATGCCGGAACTTCGAAATACGGTACCAATATTGAACTGAATCAGACTGATTTCCCCGCAATAAAAAAAGCCTGCCTCGAAAACCGGATCAACATGCTGGTGGTGGGCCCTGAAGAGCCGCTCGTGGCGGGCATCTCCGACTTTTTTGAAGCAGATCCCGAGCTGGGTCACATCCCCGTTATCGGACCTTCCGCATCGGCGGCGAGACTGGAGGGAAGCAAGGCCTTTTCGAAGCGTTTCATGCAAAAACATGGTATACCAACAGCAGGCTATCGCGAATTTGATTCGGATCACTTCGCAGAAGGTTCCGAATTCCTGAAAACGCAAAAACTCCCGATTGTGCTGAAAGCTGACGGACTGGCAGCAGGCAAGGGGGTGATCATTTGTAAAAGCCATGTGGAAGCCATGGCTGAATTTGAACTCATGCTTCAGCAGAATAAATTCGGCGAGGCTGGCAGGAAAATGGTGGTGGAAGAATTTCTGGATGGGATTGAACTATCGGTTTTTGTGCTGACTGACGGTGATCATTATGTGCTTTTGCCGGAAGCGAAAGATTATAAGAAAATCGGTGAAGGTGACAAAGGCCCGAACACAGGCGGAATGGGCGCAGTAAGTCCCGTACCCTTCGCGGATAAAGCCTTTATGGAAAAGGTAAAAGAAAGAATCATTGAACCGACAATCCGCGGGCTAAAAGAGGATCAGATTAATTACAGGGGTTTTATCTTTATCGGGCTGATCAAAGTGGACGATGACCCCGTTGTGATAGAATACAATTGCCGTATGGGCGACCCGGAAACTGAAGTGGTTCTTCCCAGGTTAAAAAATGACCTGGTAAATATGTTCCAGGCCGTGGCAAACAAGAAACTCGATGAAATAAATATTGAAATAGATGATCGGGTAACGGCAACCATGGTTGCCGTCAGCGGAGGGTATCCGGGAAGCTATGAAAAAGGATTTCCCATTACTGGACTGGATGAATGCGATGAAGACAGTCTGATCTTTCACTCCGGAACGAAAATGGTGGATGGCCGGGTCCTCACCAATGGCGGCCGCGTGCTTTGCGTTACCTCCTTTGCAGAATCGATTCCCGATGCCATCCGGAAATCCATAGTAGTTCTCAGGCATATCGATTTCGACGGCATGTACTTTCGCAGGGATATCGGTTACGAGTTCCTGTGAGGGGGTTTGTATAACTTCGCAGGGATGGAACTCAAAATGCACTATGCAGACTATTTAAAGCTGGATTCGATCCTGGATGCCCAGCAATTGCGAAGTGATGAACTGAATGCCCACGCACATGATGAAATGCTTTTCATCATCATCCACCAGGCCTATGAACTCTGGTTCAAACAACTGCTATATGAACTGGATTCAATTATGACGATCTTTCGAAAGCCTGCACTGAACGATGATTCGCCAGAATTGCAAACCATCGTTCACCGGCTCAACCGAAGCAATACCATTTTAAAATTACTGGTGCAGCAGATAGAAGTCATGGAAACCATGTCGCCCATGGATTTTCTGGATTTTCGCGATATGCTTCGCCCGGCCTCCGGTTTTCAGAGCTGGCAGTTCAAATTGCTGGAGGCAAAACTTGGTCTGAAGTATGAGCAAAGGCATGGAGAAGCACATTACATCTCCCAACTGAGAGATGCCGAAATAAGAATAATAAAAGCAGCGGAATCCGGGAAAAGCCTGCTTGAGTTGGTGAACAGCTGGTTGGAGAGGATGCCTTTCTTAAAGGACAATGATTTTTGGCCGGGATACCGCCAGCTTTATCTCGAGAGTCTTTCCGAGGTTGAAAAGGGCCATGCTGCTTTGTTTGACACCGTATTTTCCGAAGAAAATGGGAATTATCCGTGCTCATTGTCACCGGCTGCCTGTCGCGCAGGACTTTTTATAATGATCTATCCCGGATACCCGATCTTGCAGCTTCCCTACCAGTTGCTGAATCAATTGCTGGAAATGGACGAGCAACTGAGTACCTGGCGCTACCGGCACATGCACATGGTTCAACGGACAATCGGAACCCGCATCGGAACGGGTGGGAGCGCAGGTAGGGATTACCTTCAGGGAACGCTGGACAAACATTTTATCTTTCACGATATTGCCAAATTGACGAGTTTTCTTATTGAAAGAAAAAAATTGCCCAAGCTCGACAAACATATGGAAAGAAGGCTAGGTTTTGCTTCAGAATAAAGATTTCTTTTTAGGAAATAACCGTGTGAAAATAGCGTTCAGTGCAGGATATCCCATTTGATTATAAATCAAGGATGTTCACTTTGTTAATTCGGATTTTTTCCATCAAATTTGCATGCATCGTAACAGAATTTAAAATCTGACCTTTTAAAATGGGATTATTCAATTTCCTGACGCAAGAGATTGCTATGGATCTGGGGACAGCAAACACCCTGATCATTCACAATGACGAGATCGTAGTTAATGAACCCAGTATAGTGGCCCTGGACCGGAATAATCCGAAAACAGTACTTGCTGTCGGAAAAAGGGCCCTGATGATGCATGAAAAAACACATGAAAGCATCAGGACCGTCCGCCCCCTGAAAGACGGGGTTATTGCCGATTTTAACGCTGCCGAACTCATGATACGGGAAATGATCAAAATGATCTATCCCAAAAAGCCTTTATTTCCCCCCAGTTGGCGGATGATGATCTGCATCCCTTCAAGTATTACGGAAGTTGAAAAAAGAGCCGTAAGGGACAGTGCTGAACAGGCCGGCGCAAAAGAAGTTTATCTTATCCATGAGCCCATGGCAGCTGCACTCGGAATAGGAATCGATGTGGAAGAACCCGTGGGCAACATGATCATTGATATCGGAGGCGGCACAACCGGTATTACTGTGATCGCACTGGCCGGAATCGTATGCGACCAGTCCATCCGTATTGCGGGCGATGAATTCACAGCAGATATCATGGAAGCCCTGCGGCGCTATCATAGTTTATTGATCGGAGAGAGAACTGCTGAGCAGATTAAAATACAAATTGGTGCTGCATTGAAGGACCTGGATAATCCACCAGATGATATTCCTGTAAATGGGCGCGATCTCGTTACCGGCATTCCAAAGCAGATCCTGGTGAGTTACCAGGAGATTGCAGAAGCGCTGGATAAGAGCATTTTTAAAATAGAAGAGGCCATCCTGAAAGCCCTTGAAACTACGCCGCCCGAACTTGCCGGAGATATTTACCGGCGCGGGTTGTACCTCACAGGCGGTGGTGCGCTGTTGAGAGGTTTGGATAAAAGACTCAGCCAGAAGATTAAACTTCCTGTACATATTGCCGATGATCCATTAAAGAGTGTGGTGCGTGGAACGGGGATTTCTTTGAAAAACTACGACAGGTACCCCTTTGTTATGCGGTAGTTCTACTAATGCGGTTTTATTATTATAAATCATAGCACCTGTGCGCAATGTTTTTCTCTTCATCAGAAAGTACTCCAATTTTCTATTCTTTTTGGTGCTGCAGATCTTAGCGCTTTCTTTTCTCTTCCGGTACAATAATTATCACCAGGCTATTTTCATGAATGCGGCTGAAGAAATTACGGGCAGCATCGATCAGCGTTACAGTACGGTTGAATATTATTTTAAATTAAAAAAGATAAATGAACAACTGGCAACAGAGAATCTGCGCCTGAACCAGATGTTCAGGGAAAATTATGAAAAGGCTGATGAAGGAGGAAAGCTTGTTGCTGATACTGTGTATATGGACTCCCTCCGGCAGATCCAAAAATATTTCTGGATGGACGCAAGAGTGGTGGGAAGCACGGTTGCCACACAGACTAATTTCATCACTATCCACCGGGGCTCCGATCAGGGCGTTCATCCGAATATGGGGGTAGTGAGCCCCGAGGGCATTGTGGGAACCGTGGTGAATGTGAGTGAGAATTTTTCAAGCGTAATGACCTTGCTTCACCGGCAATACAAGGTGGTCGTGAAGCTGAAGAACGGAGGCGACAGGGGTACGGTAGAATGGGAAGGGAATCCAACATTCGTGACCCTGAGGAATATTCCCAAAAGCGCCAGGATTCAGCTTGGAGATTCCGTAGTTACCAGTCCGACCTCATCTTTATTTCCGGGCGGTATCATGGTCGGCACAGTGAAGGAAATCATTGACGACAAGAGCAGCAACTTTTATACATTGAATTTGAAACCATCGACCAATTTTTTCAATATAGAATACGTTTATGTGATAGCCAATTCACAATATTATGATCAGAAGCGGTTGGAAGATTCCACGCACAAAAAATTCCAATGAGCGAACTGCTGAAAAATATTATCCGCTTTGTCCTGTTTATTTTTGTGCAGGTATTCGTACTTTTTAAGATGCCGCCCCTGCATCGCTTTATCTCACCTTATTTGTATTATCTCTATATCTTATGGCTGCCGTTCAGTATGTCCCGCTCGGGGCTGATGAGTGGGGCCTTTTTATTCGGATTGACCCTGGATTATTTCATGCATACGCCCGGATTACACGCCGCTGCCTGCGTGCTGATTGCTTACCTGCGTCCTTTTATAGTGAATATGCTTATATCCCAAGAAGGAGCGGATAAAAATTATCTTTCCCCCTCAATTACCAGTATGGGCTGGGCTCCTTACGGAACCTATGTGTTTATACTAACACTCTTTCATCACGGATATCTTGTTTTCCTGGAATGGTTAAGTTTCGGATCTTTTTTGTATTTTATAGGGAAGGTCATCGCAACAACAGGCATTAGTCTGTTGTTAATCCTGCTTACCGAACTTTTATTCTTCCGGAAAGAGAAATTCAGGACGAATACAGTTTAAATAAATAATCCATATCCGGAAATGCCCGTTTTTAATCAATCACGCAGTAATATCATCCGGCTCATCTTTGGCGGGATGTTCCTGATCATTTTTGCGCAGCTCTTCAACCTGCAGGTTGTTTCCGACAAGTATAAAAAGATGGCGCAGGAGAATGCCCTTTTCCCGAAGAGAATTTATCCGACACGCGGTATTATTTTCGATCGTCATAACAGGGCGATCCTGAACAATACGATTATGTACGACCTGATGGTGACCCCATCCCAGGTCAAGAATATGGATACGGCTTATTTCTGTCAGTTAATGGATATTGATTCTGCGGAATTCCGTTCCCGGGTGCTGGATGCGCGCATTCGCAACGGCCCTTTCCGGCCCACTATCTTCGATGACCTGCTTCCCCCCGACCTGTATGCAAAACTGGAAGAAAATATCTGGCGGTTTCCGGGGTTCAACCTCCAGGAGCGCCCCGTGCGCATTTATCCTTATGATGCCGGTGCCCATATCATGGGATATGTTGGTGAGGTTGACTCGAACATCCTGAGAAGATCCAATTTCTACTATCAGCTGGGTGACTATGTAGGAAGAAGCGGACTCGAACAGTTCTACGAAAAACAACTGATGGGTCAGCGGGGAATTGAATACTGGATCAAAGACAACAAGCACAGGCTGGTAGGTCATTATGCAAACCACGTACTGGATACGCCCGCAATAGCTGGTAGGAATCTGCATACTTATCTGGATATTGAATTGCAGCAACTCGCTGAAAAATTACTTTCAAATAAAATCGGCGCCATTGTGGCGATTGAACCCAAAACAGGAGGGGTACTGGCCATGGCCTCCAGCCCTGACTATGATCCGAATTCCCTTACCGGACCTGAAAAGCAAAAAAATTACAGCAAGCTCGTCCTGGATGTATCAGCTCCTTTGCTGAACCGGGCCATAAAAGGCTTGTATCAGCCCGGATCAACATACAAACCGCTGGCGGCCCTGATCGGTTTGGACGAAGGGGTGATCACACCTGCAAGCGGTATTGCATGCACAGGGTATTATTACGGATGCAGCAGGCCGGTTAAATGTGATGAAAAAACCCCGGGACATGCTGCAAACCTGCGGCTGGCCATTGCACATTCCTGCAATTCTTTCTTTTGTAATACTTTCCGTTTAACACTTGATAATCCGGAATTGCACGGAGTAAGAAATGGTCTGATGAAATGGAAAGAATACACCAATAAGTTCGGGCTCGGTGAACGTATTGGCGTGGACCTTCCCAGCGAAGATGGAGGAAATATCCCCGATACGACAGCCTATGATAAGGAATACCATGGGTCCTGGAATTCCTGCACCATGGTCACCATGGGCATTGGCCAGGATAAAATGCTGGAGACGCCTTTGCAAATGGCAAACGCCATGTGCATCGTTGCAAACAAGGGATCTTTTTATATTCCTCATTTCGTGGAGAAAGTAGATGGAGAATCTCCAGATGATACCGTGCTCGACAGGTACCAGGAAAAACATTCGGTGCTGACCCATATTTCCGACGATTCTTACGAAACCGTCATGGACGGAATGCAGGATGTTACAGAGATAGGAACTGCGCGGATTGCCCGCATACAGGGAATCGACATGTGCGCGAAAACGGGTACGGCAGAAACCTATCTTTCACTCGAAGGCAAACGAACTAAGCTGAACAATAATTCGATTTTTGTTTGCTTTGCGCCCCGCGAAAACCCCCAGGTTGCAATCGCCGTTGTTATCCAGAATGCCGGTTACGGAGCGCGCTGGGCGGCACCAATCGGCAGCCTGCTCGTTGAAAAATATCTGCGCGATACGCTCACTGCGGAAAGGGTAAAGCAGGCGACAGATATTGCGAATAGTAATCTCATGCCGGGATATGTGGTGAGGCTTCAATTTCTTACCGATTCTTTGAGAGGCGAAGCCTGGGCGAGCCAAACTGGTGACAGCTCCCGCCTGACCCGGTATCTGGATCCAGCGCAGCGTAGAGGGCTCCTGGATACCCTGCACAAACCGACCTTGCATGTGACTATTCCCTTCGGCCCAAGACCAAAAGTTCCTGCTATAATTCCGGATTCGTCAGTAGAGGAAAAACCGGATTCAGCTATATTGAGAAAGGCATTGCTGAATAAATCGCGGAAATCTGATTCAATAAAATTGCATCAAACAGATTCAGGCCGGCCCAATAAACAGGATTCATCAAAAACCAGAAAAACGGATGGCCCGGGTCTTAGAAAAACAGATTCCTCCGGCTTACCGAAACCAGATTCCACGGGGAGCCACAAACAAGATTCTTCCGCGAATAGATCCGGTGGCCTTCCCCTTAGAAAAAAGATAGATGATCCTGCCATGATACCCGATGAACACTTTGCTGTTCAGGAGGAGAATATTCAAAATATAATAATATGAGCCAACGCAGCACATCCCTGGGTAAAGGAGCGGAACGGTCGCTGATCCTGCTATGGTTTGTTTTAAGTATCATAGGCATCATCAGTATTTTTGCGGCAACTTACCGTGACGGGGAAAATATACTCCAGGGGTTTATTTCACTGAAAACTGATTATAGCCGGCAGTCATTGTTCTTTCTGATCAGCGGTACAGTGGGAGTTTTTATTCTGTTGACAGATAGTAAATTTTTTACCGCTACGGCAAACCTCTGGTATGTGTTCGGAATCTTTTTCATGCTCCTGGTATTTCCTTTTCATTCTAATATTAAGGGAACGGAGTCCATAATCAGGCTGGGGAGTTCCGTCCAGATTCAGCCGGCGGATATCTGTAAAATATTTGTAAATCTCGCACTGGCTAAATACTTGTCGCGCGTGGAAACAGATTTTGCAAGGCCGCGGTCTCAATTTATTGCCGCTGTCATTGCACTCGTTCCGGCGGGTTTGAGCATCATGCAGAAGGAGACCGGATTGGCGCTCGTGTATTTCTCCTTTTTCCTGGTCATGTTCCGGGAAGGACTGCCTCCTTACGTGCTCATCGTAGGCTTTTCTTTTGCCGTGCTGGTTGTGGCAACCCTCCTGTTGGACCCTAACCTGCTCGCACTGATCCTTACCTGCATTGCTGCGCTCGCCTTTTATATTTTACGGAAACAGATTAAACGCAACCGGAGCATTTTATTCGCCATTGCCAGCATCTGGTTTGTCTGCGTGGGAGTCCAGCGATTTGTAGTTCCCTTTGCCTTTGATCATGTATTTCAACCTTACCAGGTAAAACGCATCTACGATGCCATCGGCAAGGACTATATTCCCAAGAATGCGGAAGCGGCGCTTGAAATAGAACAGAAATCCGGCCAGAAAAAAAAGGACAACAGTAACTATAATGTAAAACAGAGTAAGATTGCCATCAGCAATGGCGGCCTTTTGGGCAAGGGACTGCTCAGCGGAACACAAACCCGTTATGATTTCGTACCCGAACAACGGACTGATTTTATTTTCTGCACCATCGGTGAGAGTTTTGGGTTTACGGGGAGTGCCATTTTTCTATCTATCTATATCGTATTACTGATGCGCATCGTGACCATTGCAGAGCGACAGCGAAGCGTATTCAGTCGCGCTTACGCCTACGGAGTCGCTTCTGTTTTTTTCTTTCACATAGCAATTAATGTTTGCATGACCATCGGTCTTGCGCCGGTGATTGGAATACCCCTGCCTTTTGTCAGTTACGGAGGCACATCCCTGCTCACATTCAGCGTCATGCTCTTCATCCTCGTAAGGCTTGATTCTGACAGGCAAATGGTGCTGAGGTAGTTGATGGTAGATGGTAGATGGTTGATGGACTTTTGTTCCGCATTAGCCCCTGAAATCCATCTACCATCAACCATGTTCCATCAACCTTTCAACCTTTAGCGTAATTTTATAGGATGAAAGTCATTCCCCTTTCCGAGGGCGCGTTTACCGTAGACAAGACGAAGAAATTTATTCCAATAAACGTGGATGAGGATGATCTTCAGAAAAGGTCGGCGGGAAGTTTGCTTGTAGAGATCCAGCCTTTTGTAGTTGTTACACGGAACGACATCATATTACTGGATACCGGTCTTGGCTTTGAGAAAAATGGTGAACTACAATTGCATCAGCTTATGAAATCTGCCGGGATTGATCCGGTTTCGGTCACGAAAGTGCTGATGAGTCATTTGCATAAAGATCATGTAGGGGGAATGGGCAAGAATCTTTCCGATGGAACGCGGGTTGCGGCCTTTCCGCAGGCGAAATATTATATTCAGCAGCGCGAATTGGCATTTGCTTTTGAAAAAGGAATTCCAAGTTATGAACCTGAATCATTTGCTTTTATCAATTCCTTTCCCAACCTGGTGAAACTGGAAGGAAGCGGTAGCCTTGATGGGTATATTCGTTACGAGCTAACCGGAGGCCATTGTCCTTTCCACCAGGTATTTCATCTTGAAGAAGACGGTCAGCATCTCTTCTTTGGGGGAGATGTAGCACCCCAACTTAATCAGATGAGGAACCGTCTTGTGGCCAAATATGATTACGATGGAAGGAAATGCATGGAATTGCGCCGGCAATGGTGGGAAGAAGGAGAGCAGGAGCATTGGAGTTTTCTTTTTTATCACGATATTAAGGTGCCGGTGTGGGAAGCACATTAGCACATTATCCCATTACCTCATCACCTTCCTCAGCACCTTCAATCTGCCATCGATTTGATTATCATATGGAAGATCCAGGATCTTTGCGATGAGCGGGAAAACATGGATATTTTCAAATCCGGGAATGGTATAATTTTTCTTAAAAGCCGGACCCCAGGCGTAAAAACAGGCATGCATTTCGGGCAGGGCAGGATCAAATCCATGCTCGCCCGGATTGAGGTGCCGCTTGTTAAAATTAAAAACATTCGGAGGATGGCTTACCATTAGGATATCTCCAATGCGATTGTAAACATCATCCGCCTTACTATAATGCCAGGCCGCAGGCAACTCGTCCGGCAGATAAACTTCATAGTCAGTTGCCTGGGATTTCAACGCAATTTCGGTGGCAAGAATATCCCGCTGATGATGAGCGTACAAATGAACCAGGGCAAGGGAATTTGTTATCCTGAATTGATTCGTATCCAAAGCTGCAGGCAGACCAATCGTGTTTACAGTATCGATGGTGGTCATGCCGTGATCGGAAAGAAAAATAAAATTCACAGGCAAGTGCAGGGAGTCGACCGACCGCACCAGTTTTCCGATGCTCTCATCTACAAAATGAACTGCAATTTCTGTTTCTTTTGAATCAACGGTATGCAGGTGTTCCTGGTGGTCCACATCCGGGATATAGAATGTGATGAAATGAGGCCTTTTTTCTTCAGGCAGTTCAAGCCAATTCCTGACGATCCTGATCCTGATATCCATCGGGATCAGGTTATTAAAATCAAATCCATAAGTTGGTCTCACTCCCTGGATTGCAGCTTCCGATCCGACCCAATAAAAGTCTGCGGTCAGCATCCCCTGCTTTTCTGCCAATACCCATAGCGGCGTGCCGCCGTACCATGAACTATCGCGCACAGCAGATCTTTTGCCGAGAGAATAATAGGCATCCTTTTGCGGGTCATAAAAGTTATTATCCACCAATCCGTGGTGCGCGGGATAAAGCCCCGTTATAATGGAATAGTGATTGGGAAAAGTGAGAGAAGGAAAACAGGATTGCATGTAGTCCGCTTTAACTCCACCCTTTCGCAGCCTCAGCAGATTCTTCGCCTGATACTTATCTGCCAGATCAGAGCGAAAACCGTCTGCAGAAATCAGGATTACATAAGGCTTGTTAAGCTGATTGGGCCGGTTGGTCCTGCCCGGTACCACATGCTGAACGGTATCCTGGGCATACGATGCGTTCGTCCAGGCAAACAGGGCTAAAACAAAAGAGTAAATTCTTATCATCTTGCTGCGTTTGATCGACAATATTTCTTATTTCATCATCTTCTTCTCCCGGGAGATTTTGTGAATGCAGACATGGATCAAAAATAGACGAAATTCATCAGGAACCCGGCCAGTTCATTTTATTCAGGTTCTTTCCAAACGGGATTTGCATGTTGGAATTAAATAAGGATAAATTGGTTTACATGTTGAAGAATATTCAAACATGGAACCGGTATTTTTATCTTATTTTGAATGGCCCCTCCACATTTGCATATTGAAATTAATTGAAGGCTGAAAAATCGAAAATCCTTTTCATACATCCTGATTAATTGCTGCTACTCCGGAAGCTGTGCCAAATAAAAAGGCCCGCTCTTGAAAGAGCCGGCCGTTGCTAACCTATGAAAAACACCAGCTTCAAATATCGGTATAGAAGCTTTTTTAGCTGAAATAAATCGGTAAACTCGGGAAATCTAAGGGTCTATGGTTTGTTATCGTTTCTCCGCTGACCCCGGAGCTCTCTTCGTTCCATTTCTTTTTGGACAAAAGCGCCGAATTCTTTTTCCGATCGGAAGAAGGTATTGACCTTTTCAGGAGGGAGGACCCGTAAAAACAGGTTATTGTATTTTTTCCTGATATTCAGCAGGTTTTCATCCAGCTCAATTTCGTTCTGATTGGTCCTTACTGCGTATTGCCGGGCCTGGCGGAGTTCGGCTGCATATTGATTGTAGAAAGGCCAGAAGCGCTGGGCCTCGTCGGGCGAGAGGTCCATTTTTTTTGTGATGTAAGCAATCTTAAGCGCTTCCAGACGATTCCCATTTTGGGCCCGGACTGCGCCTGCTGCCAATATAAAAAAAGAGTATAGTAAAAATTTCTTCATGCTTTATTTAGTTTGTGACCTGTTTTTCTTCGGGTGAATCCGGAAGATACTGTTCCAACTCTGAATCGGACACATTGCTGAGCAAATCGCTGATATCATTATCATTGAAATCTGCCGATGCACCCTGAACGGTTGAGCCCGGCACCCAATGAACATCGTGAGCATCAAGGTAATTTGCGATATCCTGGCTGCTTACATTAGCCAATTCCTTTAGAGGGTCTGCACCGGAACGATTAAAAGTAAAAAACGCTGCCGTAGCAATGAGGCCGGTGACCATGGCGGCTATTGCATATTTCGTCACCCGTCTGCCGGAACGCATGCGCACAAGCCTTGGCTCCGTATGTCGAAATGAAGCAGTATCAGTACGGAATTCGTTAAAATATCCGGCAGGTATCCTATAAGGCATTTTCCGGTCCAGACCAGCCAGCAATGGGGAAAGAGCGATCAACTCGGCATGCGGATCTTCAAGCTCCGTCATCCGGATTTTTTGCAGCAGATTTTCTGCAAAATGATCGAAATAACCTGCGGGAACAACATAAGGCAGAACCGTAATTCTGCTTTTACCCAGGACCGGTGAGATCTCGGATAACTCAGCTTCTATTTCATTTAACCGTTCCATGGGCTTAATTATGACCTTTCTTGAACTTCAAGGTTTAATGATTTAGAATAAAATCCTCAATTTTCTTCACCGCATGGTGATAAGAAGCTTTAAGAGCCCCTGCTGATGTTTCCAATACCTGGCTCATTTCCTCATATGGCATTTCGTCGTAATATCGAAGTGTAAACACAACTCTCTGTTTATCAGGTAGTTGTTGGATTGCCAATTGTAATTTCCATTCCAGTTTACTGGCGTTAAAATCTCTGTCTGCCATAACCTTATTGCTCAATCCGCTTTCCAAATCATTGATGGAAACCGTGGCCTTCTTTTTCTGCTGTTCCAGGAAAGTCAGGCATTCATTGGTGGCGATCCGGTACAGCCAGGTATAAAGCTGGGCATCTTCCCTGAAATTGGCCAGCGCATTCCAGACCCGTATAAAAACATTCTGCATCACATCATTGGCATCATCATGGTCAACCACCATACGCCTGATATGCCAGTAAAGCCGTTCCTGGAACTGCTTCACCAGCATGTTAAATGCTTTTTCTTTTGTCTCCGGCTCGCGGAACAACGCCAATATTTCGCTATCCGTATTTTGCTCCGCCATCAGTTTAGATCAGGTTAGACTTTATATGTACGGAATTATTGATCATT
Organism: Chitinophagaceae bacterium; assembly: GCA_025449645.1. GTDB lineage: Bacteria > Bacteroidota > Bacteroidia > Chitinophagales > Chitinophagaceae > Puia. Next base: position 21,431 of record JANWIY010000129.1, read on the forward strand.
TATTTTTTCGGACAATGCCTTTTTCAGCGTAAAAGGGTTTTCAATTAAATTCCGAAAATTTGCTATTGTAAAAGGCTTCGTCTATCTTAATTTTTTGTTCCCATCGCCAGGCCGTTGCGAGCATATCTTCCAGAGAAAATTTTGGGTTCCAGCCCAGCTCCTTTCGCGCGAGGTCATTGTTGGCAAAAATGGCAATCACATCGCCAGGCCTGCGCGGGCCTATGCTATAATTCAGGGCCACGCCGCTTACTTTTTCAAATGCCCGGATGGCCTCCAGCACCGTAACGCCGTTTCCACTGCCCAAATTGAATACAGCACAGTTTTTGGTTTCTTTGCCTGCCAGGAGGTATTGGAGGGAAAGCGTATGTGCGTGGGCGATATCACATACGTGTATATAATCGCGGATACAGGAACCATCGCGCGTGGGGTAGTCATCCCCCCAAACCTGCATTTTTGGCAATTTGCCCACTGCCGTTTGGGTAATAACGGGAACGAGGTTGGCTGGTACACCAAACGGAAGTTCGCCGATAAGCCCCGACGGATGCGCTCCTACCGGATTAAAATACCTGAGGAGGATAGCACGCAGATCCACTGATTTTGCGAATTCGTTAATCACCTGCTCTCCCATTTGCTTGCTGTATCCATAAGGAGATTCCGCGGGGCGGGGCGGCGTCGTTTCCGAAACCGGTATTTCGGCCGGGTTACCATATACGGTACATGAAGAGGAAAATACAAAATAGGGGACGTTGAATTCCTGCACACATTTAAGCAGATTAATGAGCGACATCAGGTTATTCTCAAAATACATCAGGGGATTAACCACGGATTCACTGACGGATTTATATGCCGCGAAATGGATAATGCCGGCGATATCGGGGTTTTCGTGAAAGATTGCAAAACTATCGTCGAAATTGCAAAGGTCCACTTTGTAATTCTTGATCTTTTTCCCGGTTATCTTCTGTACGCCTTCCAGGATGCGCGGATGGGAACGCGAATTATTATCCACGGAAATAACGTCAAACCCATTTTCTATCAGATCAATGACTGTGTGGGATCCGATATATCCGCAGCCTCCGGTAACAAGTATTTTTTTCATAGATTACTCTGGAAAATTAGGTGTTGATCAGGTCCAGCAGGTATTGGCCGTATCCGCTTTTTAGTAAAGCCTGCGCAGTGACTTTTAGTTGTTCTTTGGTAATAAATTTTTTACGGTATGCGATTTCTTCGATGCAGGCGATCTTGATACCTTGCCTTTGTTCAATTACCTGGACAAACTGCGTTGCCTGCATAAGGGAGTCAAAAGTACCCGTATCAAGCCAGGCTGTCCCGCGATCCATGATAGATACTTTCAGTTTGCCTCTTCTTAAATACTCCTTATTCACATCCGTGATCTCATATTCGCCACGGGCACTTGGCTTGAGATGAGCGGCAATTTCAACAACTTCATTATCATAAAAATACAGACCCGGAACCGCATAGTTGCTTTTCGGTTTTGAAGGCTTCTCTTCTATTGAAACAGCATTCATTTTTGAATCGAATTCAACAACACCATAACGCTCGGGGTCACTCACATGGTAAGCATAAACGATACCTCCGTCAGGATGCGTATTCGCAGTAAGCTGATCGCCCAATCCCGTACCATAAAAGATATTATCGCCCAACACGAGGGCCACACTATCATTACCGATAAAGTCCCTGCCGATCACAAAAGCCTGAGCGAGACCGTTAGGCTGGGCCTGGTCGGCATAGCTGATCTTAATGCCGAGCTGCGCACCGTCTCCAAATAATTTAATAAACAGGGGCAGGTCGTGAGGAGTTGAAATAATCAGGATTTCCCTTATCCCGGCCATCATTAAGGTAGAAAGGGGATAATAAATCATCGGCTTGTCATATACAGGCATGATCTGTTTGCTGATCGCAAAAGTGATCGGATGTAATCGTGTGCCTGATCCGCCAGCCAGAATAATTCCTTTCATGTAACCCCTGGTTTTAAACCGGCGCAAAGTACCCAAAAATCATCAAATGTCAATTCTCCATTATCTCCGGATCAGTAAGAGAATAAAATAAATGATAGCGGAAAAAAGCGCACTGACCGGAATCGTGAGGATCCAGGCCCAGAGCAGATTGATTGTTACTCCCCAACGAACTGCAGAGAGTCTTTTGGTGGC
>JANWIY010000130.1 GCA_025449645.1 Chitinophagaceae bacterium
ATTGCGGCAGCGGCGGCGTCGTCAAAGACGGAGAAATCCTTATTCAGGGAGATCAGTTGCAGAAAGTAAAGGCCTGGTTTATTAAGGAGGGGTTTAAGGTATAATGCAAGAACTAATCGTTGATGGTTGATGGACTTTAGTTTAGAATCCGCACCTGAAATCCATCAACTATCAACTAGCAACCTAAAAATCAACTCCCATCGCAAACTCCAGCATCGGTTTGCCGTCGAAGAAACCATTCATTTGCCATCCTGCATCGAGTCTTAAAAAGTAGCCCAGCAGGGTGCTCCTTACGCCAAATCCATAGCCTCCGGCAAAAGGACCTATTCCGCCTGCTTTCAGGATGATGTCAACTGGCACAGAAGTATCGTCGGTTTGATAATGGGACGAAGGACGCGAAATATTTTTAAGCGGACCGGCCCAGGCCGTTCCAAGATCAAAAAATTGTATCACTTCAAAATTTCGAAGAAAGGCGTTGTTGATCGGTTTATTGAACAGCGTGGTAAACAACGGCAAACGGAATTCGCTGTTGATGGTAACAGCATTATTCCCGTTCGCAACGTTTTGTTTGAACCCGCGCAGGTTGAGGGCAAGCGACTGGTAAGCATAATTCTGTGTATAGTCAGGATTAGGCAATTGATTTGCTTTCGGGAACATCTCCCCGTCCATGCCCCCCAGATAATAAACGATCTTCTGGTTGCCGGTGGAAAAATCTCCGGCTGCACGCAGGGCCCATATGAAATTCCGGAAGATCGGATAGTAGTTTCTTGCATCAAATCCGAAGTTGAACATTTTTCTGCCTTCTGCAGTCTGCGGTTTATTTATCTGGTAGTCGAAATCAATATAAAATTTATACCGTAATCCGTTCAGGATATTGGTAGTTTTCATCACCGTATTATCATAAACGTATTCAAGGTGGTTCAACAAAAAGGTCTGCTTGTTGATATCCTTTGATTCCAACGCGATCAGGTCAAAGGTCGGATCTCCGGTATAGGCACTGGTTCCGTCTGGCGTTAATTTTACCTTATCCGTTCTTATCCCCGGGCTGTATCGCAGGCTCCTGACTTTGTCCAACGGATAGCTGATCACCCCTTCAAAAAGATTAGTGTATGATTTGGCGTCAAAATCATGACTAAGCGTTGTATCACCCAGGGGAATGGTCCCGACATCGGTTCTTCTGTAATAGATCAGAGAAAAATCCGTGCGTTTCTTCAGATAATCTATTCTGCCGTACCATTCTCCGCCTCCATCGAAAAAAGAACCGTTGCCGGCGTCGAAGGTAGATACGCCGATTCCTCCTGTACCAACACTGGCTGCTGTTGGAGAGCTGCCGCCAAAGAGTGGCAGCCGCACCGCTCCGGTGATCCGCACATCTTCAAACAAGTCAAATACGGCAGCCTTTAGCATGGCATTAAAGGCATCATTTCCACCCAGCTGAATCGGGAGTGAACCCGTAAAGGGCTGATAACGGTTTATCAGTACATCATTATTAAAGCCGGCGGTAAAGTTTTGTGCGGAGAATTTCCAATGGTAATCGTAAAGTTTTGCTTTTTTCAACAAGGGTTCCTGGGCAGGTAGCGGACGGGGAGCATTCTGCGCAGCTGAAGTATCTTTTTTCTCTTTGTCAAACTCACTTTCAAAAATATCGTTCTGCTTTTTGGCCGAATCGGCTTGTTTATTCTGCAGATAGCGCAATGCCTGACCGCTGGCTGTTTGAGAAGCGATGATGCTCTGCTTGCGGTATTCGGTCTCCTTCGGATTAATATTCCTTTTTTTCAAAGCACTTTCATCAACCTTCAGCTTATAGAGAAATTTCAGATCTCCTTCCTGCCGCACTTCACTCACCTGTCCGTTTTCGCCTGCGATCTTGGTTTCTTTCAATCCACTCTGATAATTGGTCAGTGCAAACACATAGGCGGAATCCCTTGTGATTGAAAATGTATATACAGAATCCGGTTCGGTTCTGTGGTTCGCCTGCAGGGTGGAGTCCAGGTCTTTCGGATCGGGGTTATGCAGCAGTTCGTCGCCGATCCTGTATACTGTATCTACGCCGGCCCTTGCAGTTGTGAAGAAACCGGCATAACGGTTAGCAATACCCGCTTCGTCGCTTATAAAAGTGAAATGGAAATTATTGTATTGGGTCGGATTCCTGGCATCGCCGTATTTCAGGTGTGTGAGCTGTGAAATCTGTTTGAACTCACTTTTGTTCCAATTGTCAACCAGGAAAATATTATACCGGTTATTGCTGGGCAATACCGTATCTCCGGTCGGAGCTGATCCCGAAGGGCGATTGGAAGAATAGATGATGCCGGTCTTATTGGGAAATGAAACAAATGAAGCGTCCAGGTCATCATATACATCATTGGTGATCTGCTCGAGGTCGGAATTTTGCATGCGCAGGACGAATATATCCGACTGCCCGTTTTTGACTGCACTCAATAAGAGTGTGTTGTTATCAAGCATAAATTCCATGTTCTGCACCTGGTCGAACATGTCAAGGTCCTCCACAATGCGCTTGTATTTTGATACCACGTCATAAACGAAGAGGCGCACTTTCCCTTCCTTATAATAGATAACAGCAAGCCGGGTGCCCTTCGGATCCCAGGCAATCAGCGGATAGTGGGGTTGTCTTAATTTATCGTTTGTGCGGACTCCGCTTTTGAGCAGGACCTTTCTGTTAATGAAATTTTCATTCAACACGACCTGGTATTGTCCGTGATGGAATTCAACCACGGCATAAGTCTGGCTGCGTGGAGCAGGGTTGGGAGCGAAATGGAAAAAGTCCTTTTTATCACTTGTTTCCTCTACGACGGAGATGGTTCCCTTGGGGAAATTCCGCCGCCCGCGTATGTCCTTATCATACAGGTCTTCTTCTTCAGTCATAAAATCCTTCAACACTTCCTTGAATTTCTTCTTGCAGATGCGCTGGGATGCACTGTTGGTATTCCGGTATACCCGCGCGAGGTATAAAAAGTAAGTGACGTTTTCCTTTTTGTAGCGGTTGGCAAAATAATGCCAGAAAGCATGGCCCGCCAGGTTCGGCTTCTCGAAGGCCATGTTGTAGAAATTATTGTACCGGCCCGAAAGGATGGCCGACTTGAGCTGATCGTCCAGGTCCGTACTCCAGTTTTCTGCGATATACTGTATGTATCCGTCCATAAGCCACTGGGGAAGATCGAGCAGCGCTTGATTTGCTGCAACTTCACCCAGGTCATCGCCAAACAGGATGTTTTCTACCAGAACGCGGGCCAGTCCTTCCCGGATCTGGATAAGCATTTTATTGTGATCATCCGTATAGTAAATGATCATCTTATTATTGACCAGCTTTGTAACGCCGCCTGTTGTTTGCCAATCGAGATCCAGCCCGATATTGGACTGTTCCATTTCATTGAAACTATTGTAAACCACAATATTGACCCTCCGCTGAAGCCCATATTCCACCTGCTGTTCAATGCCCGGCAATTCTTTTTCAGCCTCCTGGGCAGTGTACTTGGCCAGGGCATCACCATTCTGATTAAAATAAGTATTAAAATTTTGGGTCTGATAATACTTCCACTTCATATTCTTGAACTGGAGGCGGTTTTGCCCGAATTCAACGGTATTTACCTGGCCGGAAGCGTTCAGAAGAAAAAAAAACAGGGCGGACGCAATTAAAAAAAACTCTTTCAACTTCAACTTATGCGGATCTTGCATATTAAATCGGGAATTATAGAAAAAACCACGGTTCAAGTTAAGACAATCCCTAAAACCGGTGAAATAGATTTTGATCTGAAAAAGGCCATTATGTTAACGGTAAAACGCTTCATCTTCAACCCTGTCCAGGAAAATACATACGTGCTATACGACGGAAAAGATGCCTGTTGCATTATAGATCCGGGATGTTATTTTCAGGAAGAAAAGCAAACCCTTGCTTCCTGGCTGAAAGATCAGCATCTTGTCCCGACGCTTTTGTTAAACACACATTGTCATCTGGATCATGTGTTTGGGAACAAATGGGTTGCAGACAAATACGGCCTTCAGCTCCAATTTGGTGAATATGAGCAGCCCAGCTTTGATTTTGCTCCAAGGTCGGGGGAACAATGGGGGATGCCATTTGAGCAATATACCGGAGAAATACTGTATTTGAAGGAAGGCGACCTCATCATTCTTGGCAACGATGAACTGGAAGTGTTGTTTACACCAGGGCATTCAGTCGGGCATGTTGTATTTTATAACCGCCCCGGAGGTTTCATTATCGGTGGTGATGTTCTGTTCCGTTTAGGTATTGGAAGAACCGATATTCCGGGAGGAGATGCGGAAACCCTGCTCAAAAGTATCCGGACAAAACTGTTTTCACTTCCCGCTGAAACAATCGTATATCCCGGACATGGGGAACCGACAACGATTGGTTATGAAAAGGAGCTTAATCCTTTTTTGGGAAATGTATAGTCGCCATCTTTACCAAACCTGCCTCCATAATTTTCTTTTCAGGATACGGATCGCCAGTTTTCCTCTTTTCAGCAAGCTGATTTTTGCACGCAGCAGGGGAAAGACGCTGATATCCCGGAGGGCGAGTGCAATATAATGCGAAGCCTGGCCTTCCGGCGTATTCCCCAGGTGCCTGGGTAAAAAGTCAGAGGCGGATTCCGGAGCACCACGCCTGAGCAGAAATCCCAAATGGTTCATGAGTTCATCTTTGGTAAATGCCATGAAAAGCATTTGGTTATCCGGTTCGAAGGCGTATCCCGGCTGCTCCCGATGCGGATTAAAATAGATTGCCGGACGGCCAAGGCAAATCGACTCCGTGATCAATGCGCTGAATCTGGAGATCAGGACGGAGCAGTCCCGCAGCGCATCGTGAACCTTCAGTGCATTTGATTTCAGAACGGGAAGATGCTCAAAATGGCCGCGGTCGCGGGGATGCTGCGACAAGAGGAATTCAACCTGCAATTCATTGCAAACAGCAACAATATCCGCTACCCATTGGTCCCTCACTTTTTCCAGAACACCATAGGTGAAATTTACATTCACAAGCACCTTATTCTTTAAAGGTAGAGGGACCGGTCTCAATTCTTCAAAACGTGGATTCCCGACAACAGCGCAAATTCTCTGTTTCAGATCCAGATTGGCAAGGGTTGCCACACCCTGAAAAACTGGAAAACTGCAGTGGCCCATTCGATTGGTTCTGGCATTGAAATCAATACTGGACTCCTGGATGCAAACAGAATTAATTTCTTTCGCAGCAAAATCATAAATCAATTTTTGTTCCATCAGTCCCCAGTCATTCGCGAGCACCAATAAACTGTATTGTCCGGGCTGCAGAATAGATTTACGCACTACAGTAGCAGTGAGGCCTGACTGCATGGCTGCCTCCGGCGCATGCTCGTTGCCCCTGCAGAACAATTTATATTCATGAGGTTGGAAATGATCCAGAACCGTTTTCAGGGACCTTACAATCGTATCGCTGGCGGCAAAAAAACAAATGGGTTTTTGATGACCCGGGAACTGAGTTTCTTCTGTTGAAGAGAAAGGTTCTACCTGGTATTTTCCAATCCATGATCCGTATTCCCTGGTGAAATCATCCAGTATGCTTTCTTCGATGAAAACAACGGAAATTGAAGTTGTTTCGGGAAGAAAGCGGTAGGAAGATAAACCAGGCGCAAACCAGAAAGCAATGGCATCCTGATTTTCTTTCAGGAACCGGCGGACAAAATAAATTTCTTTTTGATAGAAGATCAGCTTCATGATTGCATATTCATCCTTATCCCGGTAAATAATATGTAAATGATAAAGATACTCAATGGAAGCAGCGATGCCTTTCTTTCAAAACCCCAGGCATTTACCCGGAGCGAACGGTAACTATGACCTGCAGCATACCAGGAATAAAATCCAAGATACCCTGCCAGCATCGCAACCGGAATACCGTAAAGATGAATGAAAGGAACCAGCACCAGCGCGCACACAATAAATATAAATCCGGAAATACCGTCTGCAATATGAGAGATG
>JANWIY010000131.1 GCA_025449645.1 Chitinophagaceae bacterium
AGCAGGAGAAACTTGGCGCACTGCAGGATAAGGAATCAATAATTGTAAGATACAGGATCTGCAAAAAGGATGAAAGTTATTTGTGGCTGGAAACGATCATCAAACCAATCGTTGACCGGAACGAAGTGATCAAACTAATTTGTACTTCGAGAAATATTACGGGTCAGCGGCTGGCACAGGAAAAACTAAAAAAGAAAGACCAGCTGCTGCATGGGGTTTCACAAGCGACCCATTTGTTACTGAGCAATACCGATCTGAATCAGGCCATCGCTTCCAGCATTGAAATCCTGGGAACAAAAACGATGGTGGATCGTGCCTATGTTTTTAAGAATAAGTACAATGCGGGAAGTGAGCACTGGTTTACCGGTTTGATCAGTGAATGGAATGCCGGAACCACCCGGAGCCGCCTGGATATACCGCAAATGCTTCATCTCGATTTTGAAAGTATCTCGCCTATTATCACGCCGCTGAAAGAAAATCTACCTTTTGTAAGCTATCGTTGGAAAGAGAAAGATACCGTGCTGCTTAATATTTTTGAGAAGGAAGGCGTTGAAGCCACACTTTCTATTCCCATATTCCTGAAGGATTTCTTCTGGGGTTTTGTGGGATTTGATGAATTCAGCAACCAGAAAGAATGGACCGAAGGAGAATTCTCCATACTGCAATCTTTCGCTTCTTCACTGGGAGCCGCCATTGAACGTAAGAGCATTGAAGATGAATTGGTCCAGGCCAAGGAAGTAGCTGAGTCAGCCAGCCGCACCAAGAGCGAATTCCTCGCGAATATGAGCCATGAGTTGCGAACACCCATGAATGGCATCATCGGATTTACTGACCTGGTTCTCACTACGGAACTGCAAAAGACCCAGCGTGATTATCTTCAAAATGTAAAAAAATCCGCCTACGGTCTCCTGGAAATTATCAATGATATCCTGGATTTCTCAAGGATTGAGGCCGGCAAGCTGATCATCGATAATACGCTATTCAAACTGGATGAGCTCGTTGAAGAAACCATTGATATATTAACACTGAAAGCTTTCGAGAAAAAGCTGGAGATGCTTTACCGGGTTGATCACGATATCCCTTCCCAACTTATGGGAGATCCGGTGCGTATCCGGCAGATTATTGTAAACCTGCTGGGCAACGCAATTAAATTTACAAGAGAGGGGGAGATCTACGTCTCCATCAGGAAAGAAGGCGAAATGTATTGGAACGATGGCAAAAAGTATCTGAACTTTGTCATTCAGGTGAAGGACACCGGTATAGGTATTGCGAGAGACAAGCTTCAGAAAATTTTTGAGAGCTTCACCCAGGCAGATAATTCCACCACAAGGAAATATGGCGGAACGGGCCTCGGACTCGCTATTTCGAAAAGCCTGGCGGAGCTCATGCATGGAAATTTATCAGTCGAAAGCGAGGCAGGTCACGGAAGTGTCTTTTCCCTGAACCTTCCCCTGGAAGTTACAAACGATCAACCCGAGATCCAGCTTCAGCCCAAACCAATGCTAAAGAAAGTGCTTGTGGTGGATGACAATATCACTAACCTGCACCTCATGAAGGAAACCCTGGGCTATTTTCAGATATATTGTGATACCTGTTCGAACGGTCCTGATGCACTGCTGCGAATTGAAATGGCAAGTGCGGCCGGCGAGCCATTTGACCTCATCATCACAGACCATCATATGCCGGGAATGGATGGCATCAACCTGGTAAAAGAAATCAAACATTCCATGCCGGGAGCCATCCAACCTTTTATCCTCATGCTTTCTTCACTGGAAAAAAACCTTTACCAGAATGAAGCAGATAAAACAGGCATAAATAAGTTTATTTCCAAGCCCGTGAAACTGCACGAACTGAACAGCACCTTGCTTTCACTGTTTGAAAAAAATATGCAGAGCGATACGCTTCATCCTTCATTTGAAGCTATCGAAAGAATTACACAGTCCGCCAGCATTCTGGTGGTAGACGATGATCCGGTGAATACCATGCTGATTTCTGAAGTGCTGAAAAGAATGGGCTTTGATGTGATACAAATGCAAAATGGCAGGGAAGTTATTGAGATGCTACCGCATTATGAGCCGGTGTTGATTTTCATGGATGTGAATATGCCGGAAATGGATGGGTATACGACTACCCGGTTAATCCGTAAAATGCAGACGGCCCAGTCCAGGATCCCGATCATTGCACTGACTGCAGATGCCATGAAGGGCGACCGGGAAAGATGCCTTGACGCGGGAATGAACAATTATATATCCAAGCCTTTCAAACTGGAAGAAATAGAAAACGTATTAAGGGAATATGTACTGCTGGTATAGTGTTACTGGATGGCTGCCGTAGCGGTTTCTAATTTATGATCCCCGTCATAAACATTGAGTTTAACTTTCCAGAGGGCCGCATCCTTTTCAAGATTAAGTTCAATTTTCAGGCTTTTCATATCTCCGACGGCCGGAAGTAAATCAAAGCTGATGGTATTTATATTCCTCAGGTCTGTGGGTGTGCGGTATTGGCCGCTGAGTATAAAAGGCTTCTGCCCATCTACTTTAATGATGGTATTTTCAATCTGTTCGTAAATTTCTTTAAACTTCGCTCTGGCAATTGCGAAATCTTTTGTATTGAGGGCCGTACAACTCCAGCTGTAAACTTCATTACTTGAAATACTGAACCTGGAAATGGTGCATGAGCTGGCTCCGGGAACCATCACAACGGATCTGTATTCAGCCGAATTTGCGTGCTGCGAAATCATTTCACCCTTGATATTATGAAAGCGATTTGGATAGTCGCGGATCACTTTTTCAAGCGCCTGGTTGGTCTTGTTCGAAAAGACATCGTCCTGCGAAAAAAGCCATGCAGCATTCAGCAAAAGGACAAACGTCAGTAGCATGCTTCTCATGGAAGTGGATTTGAGGACTAAATTAACACAAAAAGGAGGTAAGCGCAATAGCAAATTTACGTCTGAGTTTTGTGATAATTTATATACTAAATCCGGGCAGGTAACGTTAAAAAGATCCAAATTTCCATTCAAGACCTATTATCAATGAAAGCGCAAGTAAAACTGGAAACAGAACGGACAAGGGTTTACAGGAAAAGTTACCGCCCGTCTACAAATATTTACCATTTTATCAAAACGGTAATGGGTGTGCTCGTTGAAGGCCAGTCGCCTTACGGCCCGTCTAATCCATATATCAGGAAGAAAAAGTAGGGTTCACCCCTGGCTTTAAGGGTTGCCAGACTTGGGTGTGGGTGCCGGGGCAGGCGCCGGTTCTGTTTTTAATTGCTGCATCTGACGTTGAATATTCCTTGGTACACCAGGCATCCCATTATAATTATTTCTAGTGCCGGCTCCGGCCCGGTTGAGGTTGTAGGTGAATGTCAGCATGAAATATTGCCTGAGCACGGTCGACCGGGTGTCCAGCGTGTAGTTGTCGCCGATAGTTCGCGTAATACTTTGGTTTTGGTTCAGGATATCATTTACAGAAAGCTTGACCTCCGCGTTTCTTTTTTTCAGGAACTCCCTTGCGATGCTGGCATTCCATAAGGGTATAGTCTGATTGAAGCCTGCAGTGCGACCGCTGTTGATATACTCATTGAAATCAGTGTAGAGGATCCAATCCTTGATGAAAAACCAGGAGATATCCGCAGTGTAGGTCTGCTGATAATAGGTATTATTCTGGCTGGGCTGTGCAGAATAGCTTGCCTGGTTATACGAGAGGCTGCCGTTAAGACCCAGGTTCAGCTTTTCATGGAAATCCAGGTTAATACCCGCCGTTTGTGTAATGACCAGGGTGGAAGAATAGTTCGGCTCTCCGTACAGGAGGCTGGGCGTGTGATTGTAAGAAATGGAGTTATTAAAATTGAAATTGCTTCCCTTGAATTTTCCCTTTAACGGAATACCAAGGGTGATAAAAGAGCTCCCCGAATATGTGCCGCTCATATTTACTGGCCTGGTGATCTGCACGCCCTGCCGGAGGGAATCGATGCTGTTCACAATATTGTTATACTGGTTGTCCAGTATGATATTAATGGATAAGAATTTGTAGGTGGAGGGGTTGAAAGTATTGTACCGGATATTGAGATTGTTCTCAAACTCCTCCTTGAGGGCCGGGTTGCCCGTTTTGATCTGAAGTGGATTGGAAACGTCCTCCACGTTCTGCAGCTGGGCGATGCTTGGCTGGTTCGTATGACCGCGGTAGCTGATCCGGAGATTCTGGGTTTTGCTGAACTTATAATTGAAATTGGCGACTGGAAAAAGGTTGACAAAATTCTGCCTTATGGTCGTGTCTTTCGCCGTCAGAGCCTGGATAGTGTGGCTTGTGAGTTCAGAATACTGCATACCTATCCCCAGCTGGAAATTATAATTCGTTTTCACCACCCGGAAATTCATTCCAACACGGTTAGCATAAAAACCATTCCCGAAGTAATTTGTCAATGGCGCATTGATAGCTGTATATTTCCTGGAGAGGGAATCATAGTTAAATGCCTTGTTGTCAGAAGTGCCGAAGTTGTTTGTATACGCATAGTTCAATTCGAGGAGCTTTCCATTGCCCACAGGTTCTGTGTAGGACATGCTGAGCACATTATTATTCGCCCTTGTCAATTGCGAGGTTTGCAGGTCCTGCAGGAGGGTACTGTCGAAGCTCCCGTCTGTGTTATAGAACTGCAGGGGAGAAAAATTAGTGCCGTTTCCTTTGCTATAATTAATTGTGTTGTTCAGGCCGACTGTTATCGTCCGGCCCGGCGTGTGGAACCTGTGCCGGACCAGAAACTGCTCGTTAAAGCTGGTGCCGTTTTTCACACTGGTATTATTAGTAAAGCCCTGGTTTGCCAGGTAATTCAACGAATCTTTGATCGATTGCGTAAACAAAGTGTCATAATTGATGGATTCGGAGTGCTGCAGAGTCAGGTTGGGAATATACAATATGGAGGTGCTGGTATCCAAAGCATATTCCAGGCGGAGGTTAAACCGGTGGTTACGATTTATGTTTTCGCTTGTGCCGTTTTGCGTGGCATTCGTTACAGAATCGCCGTCCTCCGGGAAGAAACTATGCTGTACGCTGGATTGGCCGACAAGGTTATCAGTATTGGAATAAAAATAACTGCTGGTGATCTGCAGTTTTTCGCCGATTTTATCAGTATAGTTGAGGCCGCCGGAAATGGCCTTCGTGATACCCGTTTGACTCGTACCGGTGCCCAGGGAAACGATATTTCCGCGGCCCCCGCCCCTGTATGAACCCCCAAACCCGCCAAAGAAATTTCCACCGCCGCCACCGGCGTTCCGGGATCCATATCCTCCCATGGATGTGATGATATCGGAGAAATTAAAACCCTGGACGTTGATGTTGTTGGCAGCTCCGATTACAGAGAAGCGCTGATCTTCATTGAACCGGTTAAAGGTGAGTGTACTCTGATATCGGTCGTCGGTACCATAGCCCGCCACAGCGCGGCCGAAATAGCCCACGCGTTTATCTTTTTTCAGGTTTATGTTGAGGGCCTTCTGCCGGCTCCCATCGTCAATATGCGTAAATTTTGCCTGATCGCTCATATCATCAAAAACCTGAACGGATTCGATCATATCCGCGGTAATGTTTTTCGTAGCCAGCTTGGGGTCTGTTCCAAAGAATTCTTTTCCGTCCACATATACTTTCTGGATCTGTTCCCCCTGGGCAGTCACATTGCCATCCTTATCAACCTGGACGCCGGGCAGTTTTTTCAGAAGGTCTTCCGCAAAAGCATTGGGTTTTACCTTGAATGCACTTGCATTGTACTCGACGGTCTCCTCCTTTATTTCAATGGGAGCTCTTTCCACAATAACTTCATCCAACACTTCCGTCGATCTTCTCAGGTATAATATACCCAGGTCCACTTCACGATGTGCATCATCAATAGTAAATCTTCTTGAGATCCTCTTATAACCCTGGAAGCTGATGCTGATACGGTATGAACCATTATCAAGATCGGGGATCTTAAAATTTCCGGAATGATCCGTTACAGAGAACCCTGAAGTGCTGGAATCAACAAGCTTTGTAACCGTGACTGAAGCATCGGAAAGCATTTGCTTTGAGGTGGAGTCCATGATCTGACCTTTAATCAGACCGGAATTGACCTGCGTGTAGCCGGTAATGCAAAAACCCGGAAAGATCGCCAGAAGCAGCAGAAGAAAACGGGCATTCATAATTGCCAACTTGTTATTTCAAGATAAGAATATTGGCCAGATAAGAGAGGGGAAAGAGGGATTAAAGGCCTAAAAACAGGCGGCAGCGGGTGAAATTGAAATCGTTAACTAAAAAGATATTCCACGTCTTCACGGGAAAGGCTTTTAACGAACCCATCGTCGTCCGCAATAAGGTCTTTTGCCAGCAGCCGTTTTCTCTCCTGGAGCTGAAGAATTTTGTCTTCGATACTGTCTTTACAGATCATACGATATGCAAAAATGTTCTTTGTTTGTCCGATCCGGTGGGTCCGGTCGATAGCCTGCTGCTCAACAGCAGGATTCCACCAGGGATCGACAATATATACATAGTCGGCCGCTGTAAGGTTAAGCCCGACCCCGCCGGCTTTCAGGGAGATCAGGAAAACCCGGCAACTTTCATTATCCTGAAAAGACCGGATGGCCTTTTCTCTTTCAATGGCTGTGGTGCTGCCGTCAAAATATTCATAAACGACATCCAGGGCACCGAGTTTTTCACGGATGAGTGCGAGCATGCCCAGGAACTGGGAAAAGATAAGAGCTTTATGATTGCCGATATTCTCTGAGATTTCACGGGCCAGTTCATCAAGCTTGATGGAATGGTTGGGGTACCTATCGGTTTCATTCAAGATGGCCGGCGAGTCGCAGATCTGCCTCAGTTTCATCAGGCCCTGCAAAATGGTGAGCTGCGATTTTTGAATGCCCTGGGATTCAATTGTGCCAAGGATCTTATCGCGATAGTCGTTACGGTAAGCATCGTAAACCTTGCGCTGCTCATCCTGCATTTCGCAGAAGAGAATGGTTTCTGTTTTTTCAGGAAGATCGCGGGCCACCTGTTCTTTTGTTCTTCTTAAAATAAACGGGTATAATAATTTACGCAGGTGGTCTTTGCGCTCAGGCTCGCCGAATTTGTCAATGGGTATGGCAAACTCCTGACGGAAAAATTCAATGCTGCCCAGCATGCCGGGGTTCAGGAAATTCATCTGGGCGAAAATGTCAAAGGTATTGTTTTGCAAAGGTGTACCGCTCATGCATAACCGATGTTTGGCATGCAACAGGCAGGCGGCCTTCGTTACTTTGCTTGAAGGATTTTTAATGGCCTGGGATTCATCCAGCACCACATAATCGAAAGGAACGTCCATCAGCAGCTTAATATCGCTCCTGAGCGTACCATAAGTGGTGATGAGCACTTCGAAGCCATTCAGTGTTTCTTTGTTCCTCAGTCTTTCGCCCCCATGGTGGATGCGGTAGGTAAGGCTGGGTGCAAATTTTTTTATTTCATTTTCCCAGTTAAAAATAAGGGTGGTCGGACAAACCACGAGCGCACGCAGATGTCCGTATATATGCCTGAAATGATGCAGGAAAGATAAGGCCTGGATCGTTTTGCCCAAACCCATATCATCTGCGAGTATGCCTCCCCAGTTTACTTCGTGCAAATAATTCAACCAGTGATAACCATGTACCTGGTAGGGACGAAGAATATGGAGAAGGTGTTCAGGCGGATCAATCTCTTTAATGTTTTTAAATTCCCTGAGCTGTTCGTATTTTTTTTCCAGGTGTATGATCAGTTCTTCTTCATTCCTGTTTTCGTAGAGTTCGTCGATAACACTCAGGTGATAGCGGGAAAGCCGGAGATCATTACTCTTTCCTTCACCCACGCGGAACAGCAGGGAATACCGTTTCACCCATTCATCAGGCAAAACACCCAGCGTGCCGTCATTCAGTGGAACAAATTGTTGTTTATTGGCAAGGGCTTTTTTCACATCGGCAATAGTAACTTTCTGATCCCCGAAAAGAATATCCACACGGGCATCAAACCAGTCGGTACTGCTGCTGATATGTATTTTGGTTTGAGGACGGGATGTATTGAAGCGAAAATTTTTCAGCGCATCGAATCCGTGTACGGCCACTTTCATATCCTGCATAGCATCCATAAACAGGAAGAACCAGTTATTCTTCAGCACGTCGGTTCCCCTGAGCGCCAGTCCGGTTGAGCCTTGCGGCTGGATGAACTGCGAATGGAGGGATTGTAGCTGGCTTAGAAAATCAGATTCTTTTTCTTTATTCCGCTGGATGAGCAGCACTTTGTCGCCATCCGGTACTACGAGCTCATCTTTTCCTGCCGCGGTGGTTTCAAATCCCTTATAGGTAAATATGGGTTGAAATAAAAGGTAATCGCCTTTTTCCTGGAGCAGGATTTTTTTTTCCGGATCACCGCTTTTGATTTCCTTCACGAGTTCGTTGTCGAACTCAACGTGATATTCTTTCTGGAGCGGGATTACAATTTTTCTTAACTGAACGGCCCATTCAGATTTCGGAATCAGGAGTTTTCCATCTTTGAATGCGGATAAAACGGAGATATCTTCCGGCCTGTTCCACAGATACAAGTTGTTATTATGAAAGAATAGAACATTGCTGTTGCACTTGTTCAGGCCCAGCTCAATGGACTGGCCGGTAATGCGTGTGAAACATTTTATTTCGATCAGATTTTTTTGGGGAGATATCCTAAAAAAGGGCGTCAGGGAATCCGATGAGATATTTACCGACTCAAGATTTGTGGTTTTAAAAGGCTTGTGCCCGTTCAGGAAGAATATAAAAGGATTCTCATTGAGTTCGGCAAACAACTTCCGGAACTTAGGATGAAGGTATTCAATGATCAGCGCCTTGGTATCATCGGGTAGTTCCTCTCCCTCTGCATGAATTATGTTTTCCCACATGCAGCTGAACGGAGAATTGCGGTTGAGGTATTTATTCACTTCCTGTTCCTGAATTTTACGTATGGCGTAAACCAGCTGACGGTCAGGTTCATTGAATTTTTCCGTATTGACAAACTTGGTTAGTTCCAGTTTCTCCACTTTGCCAACATAGGCTGTTTGCTGGTCATTGCTTTCCCCGGTAATGGCTTCCAGAAGAAATCCGGGGTATGAGGAATGATTAAAGTTAAACACGACGCCCAGCCTCTGAGCGGCGCCTGCCCTGATTTCGGGTTCCATTACTTCCGCAATCGTTTCTTTTTCAATCGCAGGTTTGGATTTTGAAAGGAAATTGGGATTCACGCGCTTGATACTGATATCGAGCAGCCGCAAAAAAGGCTTGCCTTCTTTGTAAGTAAATTCAAATTTGCCTTCGATATCGTCTGACAGGGAATACCCGTAAGCCTCGAGCAGTTTATTTTTTTCCTTGTCCCAATTGCGGATCGTGTCAAAATAATAAGGACCATAGGTTTGGAATAACTGCAGAAAGAGAATTACTTTAGGGAGACAAAGAGGATGGGCCGCATCCGGATAAGTGGAACTGGTGTCGAAAGTCCGCTCTTCATTTTTCCTGATGAGAACGGGGTATTGTTCACCGTCAATATTCGCTTTTGCTTTTACAGTTTCATCTGATGCATGCTCTATCACCGCTTTTTTTGACTGCAGATACTTACCCGCTTCTTCATACACTTCCGGTGAACAAAGCAGGCGAATCGTCTTCAGATCAATGGCCTTCATTTTTACAACCGTATGCGACTGATTGTAATGGACTTCTTCCGCCTTCAGCATATTGCGGTCGAGTAATTCCTGCAATTGAATGAGGGCTGCAGCTTCATGCCGGCAGATGTCGCCGAGATTATAAGGACAACTGCATCTTACCGAGAGTGATTTTGCATCCCGGAACTTTTGAACAAATACTTTATAGTAGGTGGCGTAACTGTCGTCCTTGATGCGGAAGGTTACTGATTCAAATAATTCATCGTATTCAATGAGTTCAACATAACCAATGGCGTGGATTTTTTTCCCCCGGCGAATCACTTCGTCGGTTCCATTGGTGTATACGTATTTAATCAGGTGCGGTAAAGCCATTCAACTTGTCTGTTTGCCATTAACACTTGACCAAAAGGAGGAGTTCCATTGGGAAAAGGCTAATCTGCAAAAGTAAAGAAAAAACCTGTGCTGGAAAAGTTTTCGGAGCATTTATCCTTCATTGGAGGGCTGATTATGAAAACCCGAAGTGGAATTTCCGGGTCCTTTTCCTGCCGCTTTTTTTACAGACAGAATCAGTGCGGCAACAGCAATCAGGCCTATGCCGAAAAATACATATTTTTTAGGTATGGCAGCATGGCCGCCGCGGACGGCGTTAACGTCGGGAAATTCACGTGCTCCTATATCTGCTGCTTTACCGGTCGGGCGCTTAATACCATCGATATCCGAATCAATGAACGGAATGGAAACGGCCCGGTCTATGGCGCGGCCTGAAGGGTTCAGGCGGCAATCCACAGTATCCAGCAATATTCCCGACGCGATGGGATCTGCGACGTAAATATTATTGCTGGTATCTGCTAAGGGATCCTCTGTGTTTTGTTTCACCAGGGTATTCGCATTATCCGTGGCTGTATTAAAGCTTAAGTTATTTCTAATTTCGAGCGCATAACCATTTTTTGAGAAAAACTGGCCTGCTACCACCAATACGGAAACATAACGGACCGCGTTTCTTTTATTCCCGGTTGTATTATTCAGAACATGCATACTGGCTCCCCTGCAATATGGAACCTGGTTTCCGGTGGTTGTATCTTCCGCCTCCATCCTGACGTCCAGGGTTCCGTAACAATCGGTGCTCAGATCAATGCAATTGTACAGGTAGCTGTCGGCACGGCCGTTCAGACCCACATTCCACACGCGCCACAAATAACCCCATCCTCCACGCCGGTAAATATTTTTTATTGTTCCATTTCCGTGGGTCTGGAAAATTCCGGCGTCATGTTTTCCATTTGGGCAGGGACCTGTAATTCTCCAATCACTGGCCATCATCCGGTAGATTGAACTGCCAAGAACCTGGACTACATCGCTCGCGGTGGAATCGATAATTATATTCAGGAATGCAATGCTGTCCACCACATTTTGGAAACTTGCCGTGGGGGCCCAGCTGCCTACAAACAGGGCGCCCGAATGCACGAGCTTCTGATTGGATATGGTGGTCTTATACAAGGCCAGGGTTGCCGGATCCCCGATATATACGGTAAAAAATGTGCTGGCATCCAAAACAGATCCATCCAAATTTATGTATTCGCAAAATGAAATGGATAGTCCGCTGCAGGATCCGGTAAGCGTAAAGGCATTGCCCTTGGTGTGTTGAAATCGTATACCGTATTTTAATCCTTTTACGCCCGCTCCCGAAATGCTGACACGCGAAAGTCTTCCCAGTGAAACCGTCTGGCCGAAATCCAGGATGCCACCGGAGTTGATAATAGTTATGTTTTTCAGATTGGAAAAGGAGCCTCCTTTTTCATAGCTGCCCGAACGGATCGCCAGCGTGTCTCCCGGAAGCAGGTCCTTCATATCGTTTTTTATGATAGCGCCGGATCCGTTTCCGATAAAAATAGTATGCGGAAATACGTACTGGAAAATGAACAAGAGGAATAAGGTGAAAAAGAGTCTCATGCCCGCTGATATATTGTAAAGTAACTGTAATTTCAATCAGAAGGCCAAATGAATATGCGGGGAAATATGAAATATTTTCTTTTAACGCAGATTTATAGTTTTTGGAATGGCATTTGCCCGACCTAACTTTGCGCCCGGAATCTCTTCGTAAAACGATCTTCATGCCACGAAGCTTTTTTCTGCTCCTGCTGTTTTTCAGTATATCCATTCCAAATGCGCATTCACAAAAACTCCGGAAGGCCGACCGGCAGATGGTTGAAGAAATCCAAACGGATATCCAATATCTGTCCAACGACAAACTGGAAGGTAGACGAGCCGGCACGCCTGGAGAGAAACTGGCATCCGACTATATTATTTCCTCTTTTCAAAAAACCGGATTAAAACCACAGGGAGACCAGGGGGGCTGGCTGCAAAGCTTTGAAATTTATGACGGAAAGGATATCAGCCAGTGTCATTTTTCAATTAACGGCAGCGAGCTTGTTTTGGATAAGGAGTATTTTCCACTTTCTTTCAGCAGCAACGAAAAAGTAACGGGTTCTCCTGCCATTGCCCTGCAGGAAAGTGGCTCTCCCTGGTTTTTTGATATAAAGGAAATTATGGAATCGGCGCAAAACAATCCTCATTTTGACATGGAAAAAGCGCTGCGCGCCGAAACCAGGGTTCTTGCCGGGCGGGGAGCCAGTGCTGTTATTTTTTTCAACAGCTCAAAAACGGATGACGGTGTAGAATTCAATCCTGCAGAAGGAATTCTTCCGGAAAAGATTCCCGTTTTGTATGTTACCCGCGCCGGCAGAAAAAAATACCTGAAAGATATTTCCCAGTCGCTTGATGTCAAGATCGATGTTCATATGGAAGAGAAAAAAAGATGGGGTCATAATATTATCGGCTATCTGGACAAGGGGTCGCCTTATACGGTGGTGATCGGGGCTCACTACGATCACCTGGGTTATGGGGAAGACGGCAACTCCCTTTATCTTGGCCATGAGAAAATGATTCATCATGGTGCGGACGATAATGCAAGTGGAACAGCTGCGTTGATGGAACTTGCGCGGATGCTAAACAAATCCAGATCATTAAAAAGCAATTATCTTTTTATCGCTTTTTCGGCAGAAGAATCCGGACTGTTGGGATCCAAATATTTTACCCAGCATCCTACGGTTGATCTGACTAAGGTCAGTTATATGCTTAATATGGATATGGTGGGACGACTGAATGACAGCTCTCACGTGCTGATTATCGGCGGCTACGGCACGTCGCCGGAGTGGTCCGGGCTGATCAGCAGCACCGTAAATAAAAAAATCTTTACACTTAAACTGGATTCCAGCGGAACAGGGCCGAGCGATCATACTTCATTTTATCTTAAAAATATTCCGGTCTTGTTTTTCTTTACGGGCATTCATCCGGACTATCATAAGCCGACAGACGAAGCCGCCAAGATCAATTATCCTGGAGAGGTGCAGGTGATCCACCTCATCTATAGCATTACGGAAAAAATGGATGGCATGAACAAGCCCTTATTCACCAAAACAAAAGATGAACAATTTGGTGAAGCTCCTGCTTTCAATGTTACATTGGGTATAATGCCTGATTACAGTTTTTCAGGAAGCGGTGTCCGCATTGATGCGATCAGCGAAGGCCGTCCTGCAGAAAAAGCAGGGCTGCAAACGGGAGATGTTATTATTCGGTTGGGCAGATACCAGGTAAGCTCACTGCAATCCTATATGGAGGCGTTGTCAAAATTTAACCGGGAGGATAAGACTACCGTCGAATTTAGCCGGGGAACCGAGATAAAAACAGTGGATGTTCAATTTAATTAAGGGTCATGAAACTCAAGCTGGACAATGAAGACCTTGAAGTTGATTTTTTTGAAAGCTCAAGGCTGTTGGGAATTGTAGCACCATTGAAAGGATACCGTTTCTGCTGGCAACTCAATCTGCAGATGCGGTTGGATTTCAGAATTACGAATCAGATAGAAATACAGCTTGCCAAAAAAAACCGGGATTATTTTTTTACTGTCTACGAATGTGTGCAGCCAAATAATGCGCTTGTCCACTATCTCTACAATAATCAGTTTGAAGGGGAATATCTGATGCCTGATTTCAGGCATCTTGATTTTTTCTGGTTGCTGAAAGGAGACGCGGTGTCAGACGATTTGATGAATGAGCTGATGAGTTCGATACGGTCCATCACCGGAGTTCAGCTGGTTACCGAATTAACTCATACAAAAATGAAACACCGGGAATACCTGATATTCTGATCAGCTGTTCATGCTTGCAAGGAACTCTTCGTTGCTCTTCGTTCCGCGCAGCCGTTTGAGTAATTCATTCATTGCTTCTTCGGTATTCATATCATTGAGATACACGCGAAGCAGGTTCATTCGCTGAAGAACGTCTCTCTCCAGGAGGAGATCGTCGCGGCGGGTAGAAGAAGCCACCAGGTCGATAGCTGGGAAAATGCGACGGTTGGCCAGGCGCCTGTCAAGCTGAAGTTCCATATTACCTGTACCCTTGAATTCTTCAAAGATCACTTCATCCATTTTTGAGCCGGTATCTATAAGTGCCGTTGCGAGTATGGTGAGAGATCCGCCATTCTCGATCTTTCGGGCGGCGCCAAAAAACTGCTTGGGCTTTTGCATGGCATTGGCTTCAACGCCACCGCTGAGGACCTTACCTGATGCCGGCGCCACTGTGTTATGCGCACGGGCCAGGCGGGTAATGGAATCCAGGAGGATAACCACATCATGCCCGCATTCCACCAGGCGTTTTGCTTTTTGCAGTGCAACGGTAGAAACCTTAACATGTTTTTCAGCAGGCTCATCAAATGTTGAGGCGATTACTTCTGCGCGCACACTGCGTTCCATATCGGTCACTTCTTCGGGGCGTTCATCCACCAGAACGATCATCAGATAAATTTCGGGATGGTTGATGGCGATGGCATTGGCGACGGCCTTCAGCAGCATCGTTTTCCCGGTTTTTGGCTGCGAAACGATCAATCCGCGCTGGCCCTTGCCGATCGGAGTAAACAAATCTATGATGCGGGTGGAATAGTCACTCGGGTTTACAAACAGATTTAATTTCTGAAACGGAAAAAGAGGCGTGAGGTAATCAAATGGAACACGGTCACGAACGTCCTCCGGTGTTTTGTTGTTAATGGTTTCCACCTTAAGGAGGGCAAAATATTTTTCTCCTTCCTTGGGCGGCCGGACCGATCCATAGACCGTATCACCGGTTTTTAATCCGAATAATTTTATTTGTGAAGGGGAAACATAAACATCATCAGGAGATGAAAGATAATTGTAGTCGCTGCTTCGGAGAAAACCATACCCGTCCGGCATCATTTCCAATACACCTTCTGCCTGGATTACCCCGTCGAATTCAATATTGAAGGTATCATTTCTGCGTTGGGGATATACTTTATTTTGTTGCTGATCCCCCCCGCCCTGACGATTTGATTCAGGACTCGATTCATTTTCTTCAGCGTTCGTTTCTGACGAAGATCCGGATTCATCCTCCTGTTGTTCGCGCTCATCTTCAGCGGGTCTTGTTTGTATATTCCTGTGAAACTCTGGCGATGGCTCCGTTTCGGGCTCGGTCTCATCTTCTCCGTCTTTTTTCCTGAGCTTTTTCACAATGGGCTTATCTTCCTTCTTCCTGATTTCTTTCCTGGGTTCCAGTTTCTTAATCTTGAGTGTATCGCCACTTTCCACATAAGCTTCTTCACTCGAATTGGCGGTTGTGGTTTTTACAATACGCCTGCGTTGTTTGGGCTTGTCGTCTGACGCGTCTGTTTTCTCGCTTGAAACCACGGCCTGCTTATCCAGTATTTTATATACGAGGTCCTGTTTGCTGAGTTTTTTTGCGCTGGGGATTTTCAACTGCTCAGCAATATCGAGCAGTTCAGGAACGAGCATGTCGTTTAATTGAAGGATGTCGTACATAGTAAGGCTTGAGAGTTACAGCAGTATAGGACTGTTCTGTAGAAAGGATTTGTGAAAAAATGTATTTTGATTAAGGACGAGCGGAATGACTAAAACTGATGGTTTGCGAGCAAAGGATAAGAACGAATCAGCCCGATTCCGATGCAATGTTAACATAAAAACGCAAAAAGCAAAAAAATATTTCAAGGTTTATCTTTGCCGGTATTTATCAGAAAGCCTAAAAATCTGACATGTTTAACAAAAGAGTCAAAATCAGGGATGCAGTTCAAATGGCGGCAGGAAGGGAAGAAATAACGGTAATGGGTTGGGTCCGGACCTTCCGGAATAACCAGTTTATCGCCCTGAATGACGGCTCTTCCAACGATCAGTTGCAGATTGTGCTGGAACTGGGCAAATTTGACGATGGGCTGCTGAAGAAGATAACCACAGGTGCATCCGTCAAGGCCACGGGCCTTTTGCTGGAATCGCCAGGAAAAGGGCAGAAAGTGGAATTGAAGGCTTCAGCTCTGGAAATATTGGGAGAAAGTGATCCGGAAAAGTTTCCGCTTCAACCCAAAAAACACAGCCTTGAATTTCTGCGTGAAATCGCGCATCTGAGATTCAGGACAAACACCTTTGGCGCCGTTTTCCGTCTCCGGCATGGACTGGCATTTGCCACACACCAGTTTTTCCAGGAAAGGGGGTTCATCTATCTTCACACGCCTGTAATCACGGCTACTGATGCGGAAGGTGCGGGCGAAATGTTCAAGGTAACGACGCTCCCGTTTGATAGCACACCCAGAACAGAATCGGGAGACGTGAATTTCAGGGAAGACTTTTTTGGCCGCGCCACCAACCTGACGGTCAGCGGCCAGTTGGAAGGGGAGCTTGCTGCCATGGGCCTTGGTGAAATATATACGTTTGGCCCCACCTTCAGGGCGGAAAACTCCAATACAGCCAGGCATCTTGCGGAATTCTGGATGATTGAACCGGAGATGGCATTTTATGATCTGGAAGATAATATGGACCTGGCAGAAGCTTTTGTGCGTTACCTGATCCACTATTCGCTGAAAAACAACCGTGCCGATCTGGAATTTCTCGATCAGCGGCTGGCTGAGGAAGAAAAGCAGAAGCTGCAGGCGGAACGCAATGATCAGGGCTTAATAGAAAAACTGGAGTCGGTTGCGAACCAGAACTTCCAGCGGATAAGTTATACGGAAGCCATTGACATATTGCGGGATTCTTCTTCGTACAAAAAGAAAAAATTTAAATATGACGTCGCCTGGGGGATTGATCTCCAGAGCGAACATGAGCGCTACCTTGTTGAGAAACATTTTAAAAAACCTGTGATCGTTACGGGCTATCCAAAAGAAATCAAAGCATTCTACATGCGTCAGCAGGAGGATGGAAAAACCGTTGCCGCCATGGATATTCTTGCTCCTGGCATTGGTGAAATTGTCGGTGGCTCACAAAGAGAGGAGCGGCTGGATAAGCTCGAAGCACGTATGCGGGAAATGGATATCCCTCTTGAGCAGATGTGGTGGTATCTGGATACCCGCCGCTTCGGAACAGTGCCTCATTCAGGCTTTGGCCTTGGCTTTGAGCGTATGGTTCAGTTTGTCAGTGGCATGAGCAATATCCGGGATGTGATTCCTTTTCCCCGTACGCCGAAGAATGCTGAATTTTAAAATGGTTGATGGTTGACAGTTGATGGATATCCATTGCGGATTCGCACCTAAATTCCATCAACCATCAGCTATCAACCATCAACGAAGTTCCCCGCCATTCATCCCGTCAAACAAACCACTTAGCCCATTTTTTAATTTTTAATTTTTAATTTTTAATTTTCCAACTTATTGATTAATATACAGATACGATCATCTCCCCTACCCGTCATTAAAAGTTAGCTCATTTAATATGGTACTTTGTTTTGCATAGTACTAATTTA
This sequence comes from Chitinophagaceae bacterium, assembly GCA_025449645.1. Taxonomy (GTDB): domain Bacteria; phylum Bacteroidota; class Bacteroidia; order Chitinophagales; family Chitinophagaceae; genus Puia. Next base: position 17,463 of record JANWIY010000131.1, read on the forward strand.
TTCCTTACCTTTGTTTCAGAAAGCGGAATTGATACCGCATAAAAAGCAAAGACATGAACATAGAAAACACTCAGAGCCAGATGAGAAAGGGAATTCTGGAATTCTGTATACTTTCCATTATCCGCCGTGGAGAAGCTTACCCATCTGATATTGTGGAAGAAATGAAATCGGCTAATCTTCATATTCTGGAAGGCACCCTTTACCCTTTACTGACCAGGTTGAAAAATGCGGACATGCTCACTTACCGGTGGGTAGAAAGCAATTCAGGTCCGCCAAGAAAATATTTTTCCCTTACGGAAAAAGGCCTGGCTTTTTACCGTGAGTTGGAAACCACCTGGAAGGAACTCGCCAACGCGGTGGATACTCTGGCAAACAAGACCGAAAGGCATGTCTGAAAATAAAAAAAGATCAATCCTCAAATAAGAACAAAATGAAAAAGATCATCAACATAAATTTTCACAGCCGGGTAATCCCGATCGAAGAATCTGCGTACGATATTCTGCGCAAGTATATTGATAACCTGAAAAATTATTTTGCAGCAGAGGAAGGCGGTGATGAGATCGTCAACGATATAGAAAACCGGTTTGCAGAATTATTTTCCGAAAGATTAAAAAAAGGAGCTACCTGTATAACGGATGATGATGTAAATGAGACCATCACCAGCATGGGTCATCCGGAAGATTTTGATCAGGAAGAAAATGCCAAATCATCAGCATCGGCCGGGAATACATCCTCAGCTTATTCGGAAGCAAGTGCAGAGCCTGAACGCCGGAGTCTGTACAGGTCTGAAAATGATAAGATGCTGGGTGGAGTTTGCGGCGGACTGGCTGCTTATCTGCGCATAGATTCCTCTGTTGTCAGGATCATTTATGCCTTGCTGATTCTCGGAAGTTTTGGAACTGCGCTGCTTCTTTACATTATCCTTTGGCTTGTGCTTCCGCCAAAATCAATGGTAACCACGGTAAAGAAAAGGCTATTTCGTAATCCCGATCAACGGGTAATTGGTGGCGTAGCCAGCGGACTTGCAGCCTATTTCAATATCGAAGTATGGATACCGAGATTAATATTTGCATTGCCCCTTATCATTGGATTCCTGGTCTCCATATTCCGGCACGTGTGGTTCGACTTTGACAGCGGCCCCGTATTTTTTACCGGCGGATTCGGAGGGACCTTATTTATTACTTATATCATTCTCTGGATTGTTTTGCCGGAAGCGCATACAGCTTCCGAAAAACTGGAAATGAGGGGAGAAAAAATAGATATTGAATCTATTAAGAATACCATCAGGAATGATCTGGAAGGGTTTAAACAAAAAGCATCACAGGTAGGGGATGAAATGAAAAAACAGGCCCAGCAATTCGGTTCACAGATTAAGAACAGGTCTGCTGATTACCCCAGGAGTGCTCCAGCCGGGCCGTCTCCGCGCAACGGAATCGGGCATGCGATAGGTGTTTTGTTCAGAGCTTTCTTTCTTTTTATTGCCGCGATCTTCACATTTGCCGTTGTCATGGCCCTGATCGGAATAATTTTTACCGGAGCAGGCGTACTTCCTCTGAAAAATTATGTCTTCACAGGTTTCTGGCAGAACCTGCTGGCCTGGTTGGCACTCCTTCTCTTTTTGATCCTGCCCGTTGTGGGATTACTTACCTGGCTGATTCGCCGCATTATCGGAGCCCGTAAAGGACGTAATTACCTTGGTTATATTTTTGGTACGCTATGGGTTATCGGATTGATCAGCCTCCTTTCGCTTATTGCTTCGATCTCTTCAGATTTCAGGGTCAGGGCCGGAGTGAATGATGTCCTGAAAATCGAGACCCCGGCAAACGGAAAACTCATTGTGAAAATGAACGAGCAGAAACCTTTGTATTTTGAATCTGACTGGATGGGAATAAACTGGCATCATAATTCGCCATTTTTTGAAGTGAATGAAGACAGCCTGACTATGAATACGGTTCGTATCAATATTGTAAAAAGCGGGGACAGTGCCTGGCATCTCCACAGTGAAAAAATGAGTCGTGGAAATACTTCAGGCCTTGCCCGCAACCTGGCTTCACAAATCAATTTTGATGTTCAGCAAAAGGATAGTGTGTTATACCTGCCGGCAGGATTCTCCATCAAACCCCATCAGCCATTCCGGAATCAGCAGGTGATGCTTGTGATCGAAATGCCTTTGGGAAAAAAGATCAGAATGGATGGCAGCCTGAATGATTTTCATTGGCTAAATATAAACCACAACTGGAATGACCGGGGCATCAACTTCGAATGGGATGATAATTGGGACAACAGGGATAATTCCTGGGACACCGATGTAGATTATTTGATGACTGATCAGGGTCTCGAAAGAGTTGAAAGACTTAAGACTCCGGGTGATCAGGAGAAAAAGAGCGAAGACCAGCAGGAAGATGACAACAGGAAGGGAGATACGCAAAAGACGTATCGCTACCATAAACCAGAGATTAAGAAGACGTCAAAGTCAGTGACATCCGATAGTAATAAGGAAATTGACAACGAATCTCCGCTGGTTTTGTTTACGCAATGGAGCTGAATTCAGGTTGCGGGTTATGGATGCTATGGGTTATAATTTATGAATTATGGGTTATGAGTGATGGTCGCCTCCCCAAATTCCAATGACTTTTAAAAAAAATAGGTAGTTAGCGTCAGTCTTCGTTTTGCCCGGAGGTTCATTACTAATAACCCATCACTCATAACCCAACATCCATAACTCATAACAACTTTCCCTTATTTTCGCGGATAATTACCGCGGATGATAGCAGCTCAGTTGAAAAATACAGCATTTACCAAAAAGCATATTGAGCTTGGCGCAAAAATGACCGGATTTGCCGGCTATCTCATGCCCGTGAGCTATACAGGAATTAATGAGGAGCATCTTGCGGTCCGTTCGAACGCAGGAATATTCGAAGTAAGTCATATGGGAGAGTTCCTGATTAAAGGACCGCATGCCCTCGATCTTATTCAGCGTGTAACTTCGAACGATGCAGCTAAGCTTACGGATGGGAAAGCCCAATATAGTTGCCTGCCAAATGAAGATGGAGGTATTGTGGATGACCTGCTGGTTTATTGCCTCAGGGAAAATAATTTGTATATGCTCGTGATGAATGCTTCCAATATTCAGAAGGACTGGAACTGGATCAGCAGCCATAACAGCAGCGGGGCCAGAATAGAAGATATTTCGGAGAGAACCTGCCTGCTTGCGGTGCAGGGTCCAAACGCTACCAAAATACTAGAGCCGCTTACCGGGATGGATATCATGAACCTTCCCTATTATCACTTCGTCAAAGGAAAATTTGCAGATACAGATAACGTGCTGATCAGCGCTACTGGCTATACTGGCTCAGGTGGTGTGGAGATTTATTTTGAGGACAAGCAGGGCGCTGCAGATAAAATATGGGATGCCATTTTTGAAACCGGCTTGCCGCAAGGCCTTAAGCCCGCTGGTTTGGGGGCCAGGGATACATTAAGACTTGAAATGGGATATTGCCTGTATGGCAATGATATTGACGACAGTACTTCTCCCCTGGACGCTGGCTTGGGATGGATTACAAAATTCAATAAGGATTTTGTCGGCCGTACCAGGTTAGAGCAGGAAAAAAAAGAAGGCCTTAAAAGAAGACTGGTGGGATTTGAAATGCAGGAAAGAGGGATTCCCAGACAGGGGTACCAGATAAAAGACAATGCGGGCATGGCCATAGGCAACGTGACCTCGGGGACGCAGTCGCCTTCGCTTGGCAAAGCTATTGGACTGGGTTATGTGCACGAGGGTTATTCTAATCTAGGTTCCGGATTCTATATTCAGGTAAGGGATAAACTTTTGAAGGCCGTTGTAGTCAAACTTCCTTTCTTATCATGAACTGAACGATTGCTGCTTTCGGAAAATCAACCGCAGAATTATTTTCATTTAAAGGAAATTATTTTCTTTTTATGGCTGATACAAAACCTTTTTTGCATACCAGTATGTCCCCGGTTCTTTTGCATTTATATGATGCTGCACAAGCCACGGTGGTGATTATTGATGTGCTGAGGGCAACATCCACGATTGCAACAGCGCTCTACAATGGAGCCAGGTATATTATACCGGTTGACAGCGTTGCAAAATGTATAGAGCTTGGCCGACAGATCAATTGTATAACCGCCGGGGAGAGGGACGGACAAATTGCCGAGGGCCTGCTGCATGGGAATTCCCCATTTGAATATACGCGCGAATTCATTGAAGGGAGGATCCTGGTACTAACAACAACAAATGGAACCCGTCTTCTGCATATGGCGCTGGACAAAGGTGCGCGCGAGATCATTACAGGTTCATTTGCCAACCTGACCGCCGTGAGCAATTACCTCATCAATCAAAAAAATAATGTTATACTCGCCTGTGCAGCCTGGAAGGACAGAGTGAATATCGAGGATCTGTTATTTGCAGGAGCGGTGGTGGAGCGCGTCAAAGAACATTTTTCGATTTCCTGCGATGCTTCGCATATTGCTGAAACAATGTTTAAAAAAGCCGGCCGCGATATGTATGGGTTTATGAAATCAAACAATGCTTCACATTATAACCGGCTGATGAATTATGGTTTTGAAAAGGATATCCGCTATTGCCTTGAACCTGATCTTGCCAACGTGTTGCCCATCTATGAAAATGGGAAGCTCTGTGTTTACTGATTCTTTTCCCATGCATCCATCTTTCTTTCGAATACATCAAGCGGCATGCAGCCGTCCTGCAGTACAGCATCATGAAAGGCGGCAATCTTGAAATCTGACCCGAGTTCGCTGGTATACCTGGTCCTCAGCTCGCGAATTTTCATGGCACCCGTTTTATAACTCAACGCCTGCGCGGGGATGGCGATATATCTTTCTATTTCGGCCGTTGCACCATCTTCGCTGATCGCTTCATTGTCCATCATGTATTTAATCGCTTCTTCCCTTGTCATTTTTTTCTGATGCATGGCGACGTCAACTACCAGGCGGACCGCACGATGAATTTCATCTCCCAGCGCACCCATATATTGATAAGGGTCCGTGTACAATCCGAGTTCAGCACCCAGGGATTCGCAATAAAGCGCCCAACCTTCTCCGTAAGCACCGTACCATGCAAACCTTCTGAATTTGGGAAGAAGGGTATCTTCCATCTGCAGGGACATCTGATAGTGATGGCCTGGTATGGCTTCGTGAAGAAATAATGATTCCATGCCCGAAGTGATATTGAATTTGGTTGCGTCCAGAATAGGCACGTAGAATATTCCCGGCCGTGAGCCATCCGGAGCACCTTGATTATATTCAGCACTCGCACTTGCCGCACGGAAAGCTTCCGTCTGCCGGATTTCAAATGTTGTTTTAGGCGTTCGTCCGAATAATTTTTTCAGGTTGGGATCAATGGTGTTCTGAATCTTTCTGAATGCATCCAATACTTCTGCCGGCGATTTAAAGGGCATAAAGCGCGGATCCGTTTTCATGAAAGTAAAGAATGCGGGAAGGTCTCCTTTGAAACCGGTTTTTAGTTTTGTCCGTTCCATTTCTTCCCGTATCCGCTTTACTTCAGAGAGGCCGGTCTGATATATTTCGTCCGGCGATTTATTTGTTGTCGTCCAGTACCGGATCAGGTAGTTGTATAATTTATTTCCGTCCGGCAAATCATCAAACCCAATAGTGGCGCGGGATTTCGGCAGGTACTCTTTTTGCAGGAAAACAGCCAGCCTTTTGTATGCCGGACTGAGTGTTTCATTGATAAGCTTAACAAGTCCCCCTGTTACACGTGCTTTATCCTGGGCAGTAAATGAGTCGGGTATGCGGTTTGCAGGGCTGTAAAATAGACTTTTGGTTGGATCATCGGTAGCCAGGTCAGCCATTTGCGGGATCATCTTAACTACCAGGCATCTGGGGAGAATATATCCGTTTACCAGCCCCTTTCTGAAATATACAATGGCACTGTCTGCCCAGGCACCAAAATTGCCGGCGCGCTTTATCCAATTGTCGTAGTCCTCAACAGTTTTAAACGGTTGAATACCTGTGCCGCTACCCATTTGGCCCAGAAAAAGGGGAGTCCCTTCAAATTGATTAAAAGGCATGTATTGTATGTTAGGCATGGTTACCGTATTGATAGCCAAATGCAGGTCAATGCCTTCGATGCTCATTTCCATCTCTCTCTTAAAAATATCATAGCTGATCTGATCATTATTGTTGAGCTTATCCCGGTTGAATTGATTGATCTTGTTCTCATACCCGCGGTAGAAATTTTGCAAAGTATCCAGATAACTATCGGTAAAGTCTACCGGAAGCTTATCATTGTAACGATTATCACCGTTTTGGGTGGCCTCGACAGGATATAGTTTTTCCCTGTCTTCGTAGTAGTTATTCAATACAATAGCTAACCTCCGGTTATCAGGTGCGGAGTGGTTCGTATTCATGAGTTTACACGAGGATAATGCGCAAAGAATCAGGATTGTCCGGGAAATGAAATTTGTCATTAAAAATGTGTTTGGGAATTAAAGCTAAGGTATTTCAATACTTTGCGCAGGCCGACTAAATAAAATTTTCAACGATTGAATGCATTAATTTTTCATTTTTCACATATCTTCGTGCAAATTTAAGGGTTACCCTAACCCCTGTTATTGCCTGATTCCTGCCTTACCTTATGTTTTACAGCTTACTTTCCATGAAAACACATTATTGTTAAATAAACTTCGCGCTGGCACTGGATTGGTACAACAATTGCTATTGCGATAATATATTTTCAAAGGCGTATAGATTTATTCATTAACTCTCAATTAAAATGATTCTTATGAAGCTTAGGCAAATTTTACTTCTCGCATTTTCATCCTTGCTGCTCTTTTCCTGCGTGAGCACCAAGAAATTCAAAGCTGCTCAGGCTAAAGCCCAGGCCCGCTTTGATTCATTAAGCGCTGAGTATGCAAAACTCCAGGGGGACCTGAAGAATTGTAATGACCAATCAGCCGACCTGACCAAGCAAAAAGGAGCTCTTCAGGGTCAAATTGATGATTTAAATAAACAGGTTGCGTTCCTGAAAGATAATAATACCCAGGCCCTGAAACAACTCGAGGATCTTTCTGTGATCTCCAGTGCGCAGGCTGAAAGCATCAGAAAATCCCTTGAAAACATTGGAGCCAAGGATGCTTACATTCGTGACCTTCAAACGGCCATGGCGCGCAAGGATTCGCTCAACATGGCGCTCGTAATGAACCTGAAGGGCGCCACAGCAGATATGGCCGATTCGGACATAAATATAAAAATCGACAAGGGAGTTGTGTTTATTGACATCTCCGACAAATTATTATTCAAAACGGGAAGTTCAACCGTTTCGAAAGGAGCACAGAATGTGCTTGGAAAAGTTGCCGGCGTGCTGAAAAATCAGCCTGATATTGAATTTATGGTTGAAGGCAATACTGACAACGTTCCTTACAAAGGAAAGGGAATGGACAATTGGGATCTGAGCGTTATGCGCGCCGTTTCCGTAGTGCATATCCTGCAACACAAGTATAATATTCCACCTGTGAAAATGATCGCTGCAGGTCGTGGTGAATATATGCCCGTTGCTGGTAATGACAGCCGCGAAGGCCGCGCCTCCAACCGCCGCACAAGAATCGTAATCCTGCCGCTGCTGGATCAATTCTTCAATTTGCTGGAAAGAAAAGCGTAAGATTGCTTGAGAATCAATTTTAAAGGCTCCGCTTGCGGAGCCTTTTTTTGTTGATAATTCGATGGGTGATGAGTTATGAGTTATGGGATGGATAACTCCGCAACTTTCAATTATTTTTAAAAATAATAAATAGTTAGCATCTGTCGTGGTTTTCCGCCGGAAATTCATCACCCATCACCCATAATTCATAACCCATAACTCATAACTCATATCACCCATCAACCACTAATATCCCCTTACGTTCTTTCCTTCCATGTAATTGATAAAAGCTTTATTTACTACGCGGTTGCCGCCTGCCGTAGGGTAGTTGCCTGTGAAGTACCAGTCACCCTTGTTTGTGGGGCAGGCAGCGTGCAATGCTTCAATGGTCTGATAAATAACCTGAACGGGTGTGTCTATTTCCGGTGGTGTGATCAGTTCGGCAATCTTGTCTGAGATTTCCTGTGTAGTAAAAGGTTTATACACCTGACGTACGACATTTTCTGTGTGCAGCTGACCCATTCTTTCAAGCTCCCTGCAATGCTCGTACAATTCGGTGAGGCATTTTTCTTTTCCTCTTTCCTTCATCAATTCAATAGCGGCACGGAAGGCAATGAAATCTTTCAGCTTGCTCATATCAATCCCATAGCAATCCGGGTAGCGTATTTGTGGCGCAGATGAAACAATAATTATTTTTTTGGGTTCCAGGCGTGCCAGCATTCTCACAATACTTTCACGGAGGGTTGTTCCCCGCACAATGGAATCATCAATTACTACAAGCGTGTCCACTCCCTTTTGCACTGTGCCATAAGTTATATCGTACACATGCTGCACCATCTCATTCCGGCTGACATCTGCAGTGATGAAAGTGCGCATCTTCACATCCTTGATTGCTATTTTTTCAATCCGGATTTTCCGGTTGATCATTTGGGAGAGTTTCTCTTCAGTAACCTCATTCCCCCAGGAAAGTATACGCTGGATCATCACCTTTTTCAAATAATCATCCAGCCCTTTCCACAGTCCGTAAAATGCAACTTCAGCAGTATTTGGGATAAAAGAAAAAATGCTGTTTTTCAGATCCTGATTGATGGCATTAAGTATCTGTTCACTCAGGTTATAGCCAAGGGCAATCCTCTCCCGGTAAATCTTTTCATCGCTGCCGCGTGAAAAATAAATACGCTCAAAACTGCATGCCCTCCGCTCTTGTGGCTCAAGGATCTGATCAATGATATACTTCCCGCTGGATTTTACAATAAGGGCATTACCCGGCATGAGCTCGAGTACTTCATTTTCACCTACGTTAAATACGGTGCGGATTGCCGAGCGTTCGGATGCTGCTACAATAACGTCATCATTTACATAATAATAAGCAGGCCGGATTCCATGCGCATCCCGGAACACAAATCCGTCACCGTTTCCGATCAGTCCTCCTACAGTAAAACCACCATCAAATAAGGGAAGTGCTTTTTTGAGCACATGCTTTACATCGAGCGCTCCCGGCGAATCCTCGTCAGCAAGCGTAATGAAATGATGAATGACTTCCATCATGGCGGCGAGATCGCTTTGCTTCTGAAATTCGCCCGGCTCAATATTGATCAGTGCAAATAATTCATCTTTATTAACCAGATTGAAATTGCCTGCGAGTGCCAGATTACGTGCAGGTATATTGTCCCTTTTGATAAAAGGATGGCAAAACTCCACATTATTCCTTCCCTGGGTTCCATAACGCAGATGGCCCATAAGCAACTCGCCCATCATGGAAATATGGCCTTTTAGCAATCCGGGATGGCGGGTAATATCCGGCTGATATTTTTCCAGGTCATTCACTTCTTCATGAATCTTTGCAAAAATATCAGCTATGGGCTGGTTATTATTACTCCTCAGGCGGTGCAGGTATGGGTACCCGGGTTCCACGTCCAGTTTTACTGAAGCCACGCCCGCTCCGTCCTGCCCGCGGTTGTGCTGTTTCTCCATCAGCAGATAAAGCTTATTCAAACCATAGAGTGCCGTGCCATATTTTTGGAGATAATGAGAAAATGGCTTGCGAAGCCGGATGAATGCCAATCCGCATTCATGTTTGATTTCATCGCTCATGGAAGAAAATGAAGCGCAAAGGTAATTCAATTAAAAGAAAGAGAAAACAGAGCTAGATATAGGTTGAGCGGGTATTCATAAAGTTCACCAGTGCAGCGGAATTTCTCAGGTTCAGCTTTTTGAGAATATTATGGCGGTGAGCTTCAACTGTTTTTAATGAAATGGACAGATTCCTGGATATTTCTTTTGAAGAACAACCTTTCTTAATCAGGTTTATAACCTCCATCTCTCTCTCTGTCAGGGAGTTAATAGTGGCCAAGCCAGTGGGTTTCCGCGCTGTCTGGTCACTTAGCATATCCTTGATTTCGTTGCAGACATATTTATTGCCCTGATGAACTTCCATGATGGCTTCCATCATTTCTTCCCTGGAGGAATTTTTCGTTACATACCCGCTGGCGCCGATCTGCATCATTTTTCTTGCGTATGAGGGCTGGGAATGCATGGTAACACCTATAATTCTGGACTGAGGCCATTCCTCCCTGATTCTCCTGGTGGCCTCCATCCCCGAAAAAGGGACCATGTTTATGTCCATCAACACCACATCCGGGTGTTTTTGACGGGTAAGCTTGATTGCTTCTTCAGCATTCTCACAGGAGGCAATCACCTTGAATCTGCTGTCATTATTCAGGATATAGGCCCAGGTTTCACGAATCAATTTATGGTCGTCTGCAATTAAGATACTTATCATATCCGGGGTTTTTATAGGTGAAAGGGGTTTCAGACTATGATAACTGACCAAATGAAGGACGTTTCCAATAAGAAACGTTCTTATTATTATTTGTAATATACTGTAAGTGGAATGAAATTAAAATTGTCAGGCCCTGTTTTTTAAGGGCACTAAGGGTTTACACTTAGTTATTTGGTTGATGCGAACTGCTTTGTTTCCCATTTTGCCAGGTTGGGGCAATGTTGGTAATCCTTATCGATCATAATATAGTAGGTAGAAATCCTGGCCTGAAACCATTTTTGGAGCACGTTATTTCTTTTTTCTTCCAGGGCTTTCTGAGCGATCTTATTATAATCATCCCTGAGATTTTCTCGGTGAGGTTCTGATTTGGAAAGCAGATAAACAATGCGGACACCCTTCTTTCCGCGGTCATCTGTGAAGGAATTTGGCTTGGAATATTCGCCTGGTTTCAATTTAGTATTTTGGAGAAGGAGAACCAGGCTCTTATCCAGTTGGTCAATCGTGAGATAGTTTGAACCATCGCGCGAAAGCAGCATGCCCGCCGTATACTTTGAATATTCATCATCACTGTACTTGACGACGGCCTCACCGAAAGTTATCGTTCCCGCAATGAGCTGGTCCCGGATAGAATCCAATTTGGAAACCGCCTCCTGGGTCTCTGCTTCCATGATTTGTGGAATGCGTAAAATATGACGGATCACAGCATCATCTCCGTTACGGCTGACCATCTGGATAATGTGATATCCGAATTTTGTTTTTATTACCGGAGATATCTGTCCTTCTTTCAACCGGAATGCATTCGCAAGAAATACAGGGTCCCACTGTTTATCATTGCGGTTGATCTGATACATGCCGCCGTTGTCTTTGCTTCCCGGATCGTCCGTATATAAAGTGGCGAGCGTTTTAAATTGTTTGCTGCCACTTTCCACTTCCTTTTTATACCCGTTCAGTTCATCAATGGCCAGCAGCTCAATATCCCGGCTGGGCTTGGGATACAAAACGATTTGTCCGATTTGCAGTTCTGATTCATAGAAGAGCAGACTGTCTTTTGGAATTTTATCGAAATATTCTTTTACTTCAGTGGGTGTGATTTTAACTCCGTCAACAATTTTATTGCGCATGCCCGCCGCCATTCTTTGTTCCCTGATGGGAGCTTTGAAATCTTCACGCATCTGATAGATTGACCTTCCGGAAATCTGTTCCAATGCTTCTTTGCTTCCATACTGGGCAACGAAATAGCGGATCTTCTGATCTATTTCTGCGTCAACTTCATCGTCTGTTACGGGGATAGAATCTTTTTGCGCCTGCAATACGAGCGCTTTTTGTGTGAGCATACCATCCAGGATTGCGCAATCGTTTTGTTCCACGCCACCCTGCCTCTTAATATCTTCATTTGCAATAAAGATTTCTGATTTCAGAACGATCTTATCACCAACGATACCAACGATTTTGTCTGCCACAACTTTTTCCTGGGCAAAACCAGCAATTCCAAGAAGCATGGCAAGTGAGGATATCAATATATTTTTCATAAACTGATGCTAGAACTCCCAAAAATACACCTGATCGTTCCTGTTGAAAGCGAGTTAAAGTGATTTAACAAAACATTGCCTGCTTAATTCTTATACTTAAAGTGTTCTCTTTACTTCTTCTTCCTCATAGGCTTCCACAATATCTCCCACGTGAATATCGCTGTAATTTTTTATGGTTAGTCCGCATTCCATTCCAGAAGGAACTTCCTTGGCATCGTCTTTAAATCTTTTGAGCGAAGCGAGTTCAGCAGTAGCGCCTTCACCAACGGGATAAATGACAATCCCGTCGCGCACCAGCCTGATCTTGGAA
>JANWIY010000132.1 GCA_025449645.1 Chitinophagaceae bacterium
AGACAACTTCTCATAGATCCTCGACTTCATGGAATCCAAAATATTAAGATAATTATTGAACTGAATTTTTATCCATCCAGTAATTCAACACCACAAAAAGCCATACTTCCTGCCAGCGAACCGCTGTATCGCCGGACAAAAACTGGTTCCAGAATTTTTGTAATGCATCTCCCTGTATAAATTCCCGCTGGCTCATTTGTTTGATATTCATTTCACAGAAAGAACGCAGCTCCTTTTTCATCCATTCATTCCATGGAAAAAGAAATCCCTGCTTTTTACGATGGACAATTTCATCCGGCAATAAAGGCTTCAGGGATTCCACTAACAGGCTTTTTGGATAAACGGGTACTTTAAAATGATCGGGAACAGACATTACAAACTCCACCAGGTCCTGATCAAAATAGGGCTCTCTGATCTCAAGGGAATTGGCCATGCTCATTTGATCTGTATCTTTGAGCAGGGTCTGTTGTGTATACCCCAGATACTCCGCGGCAGTTACCTGGCTGAAAAATGGGAGTTTTACCAGGTCCGCTTTTTTTGAGATCAATTGCTTTGCCAGGGTTTGCTGATCAGTTCCATTCAGTGTGGTCAGGTTCTTCAGCATGACAGGCGACAATAATTGTCTGAGCACCGGGTAGGTATTTTCAATGGAAGGTGATTGCAAGGAAAGGAATTGGCGCATCCTGTCTTTTTTTGCACCATTGCCCAATAGGCCAGACAATCCATTTCTCCATGCAACCGGAGTTTTCCATAACCATCGTTTTTGCTGAAGCCTTATATAATATTCAAAAATGGGATACCCGGCAAACAGTTCATCTCCGCCAACCCCCGAGAGGGCCACTTTGATTCCTTCCTTATGAATGGCTTTTGAAACTACATAAGTATTTATGCCATCACCGCTTGGAGTATCCATCGCGTCAAGAGCATTCGTCAATTCCTCCAGCATCACTTCCGGTTTGAGGCGGATCTGCGTGTGCCGGGTCTTGAATTTTTTCGCGATTCGCTCGGCATATACTGACTCATCATATTCGGACTCATCAAAAGAGATATTAAATGTATTGGGAGAAGGATCGCCCGCTTCAACCATGAGGCCGACCACTGCGCTGGAATCAATTCCGCCGGATAAAAAAGCACCTACCGGTACATCACTGACCAAACGCCGTTTCACCGACTGCAGCATCAGTGCTTTTATCTTTTGCTGAACTTCCTTTTTTCCGGTGAATTCAAATTCATAATTTTTAACCGTGGGATCCCAGTATCTCCGGGTGATGATCGAATTATTTTTTATCCGCATCCAGGTTCCGGCCTCCATTTGGCGTATTCCTTCTATCGGAGAGAAGGGGAATCCGATGGACTGGTAGCGGAAATATTCCGAGAGCGCGGCAGGATCGGCTTTCCGGTTTATTTTTCCAATAGCCAGGATTGAACGAAGCTCGGAAGCAAAAATAAATTGCTCCTCATTATGGTAATAATACAAGGGCTTCACTCCAAGCCTGTCGCGGGCAATAAATAATTCCCTTTCCTGCTTATCCCAGATGGCAATTGTGTACATGCCGCGCAGATACTGAAGACAATCCGCACCCCAGCGGATAAACCCGGCGAGGATCACTTCCGTATCTCCCTGTGTACGAAAAGGATAATCAGTCAACAGTGGTTTGACCTCCTCATAATTGTAAATCTCACCATTAAACAGGATCACATAACGCCCGGTAGAATCTTCAAAGGGCTGGTTGGCCGCCTCGGACAAGTCGATGATGGCAAGACGCCGGTGGCCGAATGCGAGTTCGCGGTCAACAAAATAACCTTCCGAATCAGGTCCGCGGTGACATAAGGTATTGGTCATCTTCCGGATCTGTTCCTGCAGAACGGGTTCTTGTTTATTTAATATGCCTGCAATGCCGCACATGGATTAAGCAGGCTTTACGCCGGCAAAAACTGGGTTTTTACGAAGACTGAATTTCCGGTAGGTGGTCACCAGTTGACTTTTGAACATATAATAAATCACCGCAAGCATCATGGATGACTTGATAATCCAGTTGCTTATAATATAAAAATCATCTCCCGCCCGGATCAAATAAAAGAAAATGAAAATGCCCCAGAGATAGACTGAAGGTGTTTTCTGCGATATACGGTAAAAAAGATAAACGCAGAACTTATAAAATAGCCCCACAATGAAACAAAATATCATACCCCCTTCGATTCCGAAATTACCATATCCATCTCCTAAAATGCCCATCGCAATTGTATACCCATGGAGCTTATACCCGACAAATTTCTCAAATTTGTCTGAAGTTTGCACTTCTGCCTTGTCAATCAAAACAAACCTGGGAAGCAGTAAACCCAACATTTCTGTCTCCAGGACCTCCCCATTCAAAAATGGCTTCCTGGTGGGAAGATTAAACATGATTAACTGCATAACCCATCCCTGATTCAGGCGGAGGTTTACCCCCGCTGCCGTATACAAAAAACTGGTATTATCCATTGTGGTTATTTTATTAACCAACAAATCTGAGAAGATGCCCAGATTTCCGGACTGAACATTTTGCTTCCATATCAAATCTCTATAGTCTTTTTTGACACTTTGAACAAAAAAAAGAATTACAATAGAAACGGTTCCCAGGCAAATAATTTTCAATTTATTTGGCTTGTTCACAAGAGTATAATAAGAATATAAGAATATAGAAAGGATGATCAGTTGGATAAGAATAGCGGATGCCATGGTATATATTGTAAACTCTATCAAAACACCAATGATGATCCATTTTTTGTATTTGTAGTCCGATAACCAAACAAACAATATCCCAATAAACCTCATCAGCCCTAACAGGGTTATCATAAAATTAAATGCGGATGGGATAGTAAATAACCTGCTCAGGTAATTTGCAACAAATCCAATATAAATCAGGTTGATGCCGATTTGGCCGTTCATCTTTGGGGACTTCTTCAAGGCGTTGATAAAATCAATATCATTGAATTTTCTTCCGAAAGGAATGCTGAAGCCAGCCCACAGCGCCAGGAACGCATATAGCACATAGCCGAAATACTGATCCTGCGAAATCTGCATGTAAAAGTATGGGTTATATTTTCCCAGGTACTCATAGTCCAGTGAAGGAGACATCAGGTATTGAACGGCCGTAATAAATAAGATCAGGTTAACAAAAGGGACCCTGGTACCCAGGTCACTGATCAATTTTGCGCCAAGATAAAATGTGATGATATAACTGATCTTAATATAATCCGATCCATCGTTAAGTGTATACAGCGCGAGGGCAACCAGCCCGGTTAAAATAAAGACCAAATATGTTTCGAACTTCTTTTTCAATTTAATTTTCTAGTTATTTTCAATCTCCCTAAAGAATTGCTCATGCTTTTGTTTAAAATGGCTGTACGAAAAATGCTTATTTGCCACAATCAAAGCGCTATTGGAATGGCTGGACAATAAATAATTATCGCGGATATAATGAATGATAGTTCTTTTATGTTCTTCAAGATCAAAAGGATCCATAGAAAATCCATTTTCACCAATTATTGCTTCACGTGATCCATCCTGGTTGCCCACAAGAATGGGCTTGCCGCAGCCCATGGCCTCGAGCGGTGTTAAGGGAATTCCCTCTCCTTTCCCCTCACCGGCTTCCGTGATCAGAGAAAAAATACTGCAGGCATTGTAAACCGATGCCATATCCTTTTCGCCGACAGGTCCGGTAAACAGTACTTTGTCCGTGATTTTTTTCTCCTTCGTCATCTCCTTCAGTTGGTCAATATAGTTTCCTTTACCAGCAATGATCAATCGTACCTGGTCGTATTCGGGAGTAATGGAAGCAATTACAGTTATCAAACGGCCATATCCTTTGTATAGTGCGTCAGGAAGTGATAATCTGCCCAGGCTGAGCACGTTAAAATATCGAAGCGGATCCGGGATCTGGTATTTTTGGAGCGTCGAAGGCGCTGGGGATTGCGGTTTGAATTTGTCCAGATCAATACAATCCCAGATCACGCGGATACAATCCCTTTTTCTTATCCCTTTATTTACCAGCCAGTCAGCGGTATTGTGACAATCGGATATGATATATTTAACTTTTCTCAATCCCCAGGCAGCATCGCGGCTCATAGGACTCCAGATTTCCAATCCATATACATTTAATATAGTCGCTGCTTTGCAAAGACCTGAAACCAGAAAAGCCATGCCACTGAGATTGACGTGGGCGCACAGGATGAGATCCGGCTTCCATTGCAGGGCAGTTTTAATCGTCCGCAATACCATGCCCATTTTACTTTTTCCATTTGCTCCTGTTCCGTGCCACTCAACCATAAATGGGTCCTCGAAATCATTGTCTGAATGGCCCAGAAGGGAAAATACCTTCACCTGCCCTTCACCAAATAATTCTCTGCAGGCGGTGATCTGGTAACGGTTATAACGGCTGATACCACCCTTATCGAAACAACCAGGTGTGATATAAAGTATTTTCATTCGTAAAAACGGTCTCTCATTTTTACAGCAGGGTTGCCTCCGGCAATGCTGTTTTTTTCCAGTGGTTCATAGACCACGGCGTGCGGAAGTACAAAGCTATCTTCAGCTATCTCGGTACTTATCACCGAAACTCCGAGGCCGATCCAGACATTTTGTTTTATCAAAACCGGCCCCATAATATAAGCTGGTTTTCCGGATGGCGTTTCTACAGTCCCAAACCTGCAATTCCGGTAATCATTAGAGAAAGAGTAAATCCGGCATCCGGCGGAACAGGTAAAATAGTCGCCGATCGTAACAGCTCCGTGGCCCTGGATTATGGCTCCGATCCCGATATGGCAATAGGAGCCAAGTTTTATACGGCCTTCCTCCGCCAGCCTGGTATCCGTTTTCTTAATTACAGTTACTGTGTCTGCATCAATTCTTCCGGCAATAAAAACACAATTTTTATCAATCCATACATGATCACCCAGAAAAATATCTTTGGGGCTTTGAAAACTGACCCCCGTATCAATCACGAGTTTTATCCCTGCCGATCCAAGCCTTCCTTTGTAATAAGCCCTCCTCAAACCGATGCCGACAGGACCGCTGATGTTCCTGATGATGTCCTCGATGAAATGAAAAAAAACCCTTCCGATCATAGTGAATTCGTCAGGTTTTGAAGTGTCTTGCAAACATAGTGGATATCTTCATCTGTCAGATCAACATAGGTGGGCAGATTAATTCCTTCTTTAAATATCTCAAAAGCCACGGGCGTATCTGAGGTATCCGGTAGATAAGGCAGGGATGACATCGGATAAAAAAACGGTCTGGAATCAACACCCTCCTGTTTCAGCCGCGTGATCAGCTCATCGCGGTTTTTCTCGGATAAGCCCTTTATTCTTGCTGTCATCAGCCAGAACGCGTTTGTGGCCCAGGAGTTGGTCTGGTTCAATAGAATGGAACTATTCTTCAGTTCCTTCGAATAGGAATTAAAAATCCGTTGTTTGGCCTGCATGATCTCTTCAATCCGCTCCAGTTGTGCACAGCCAATAGCCGCCTGAATATTGGTCATCCGGAAATTATATCCTCTTTCGGGATGCCAGTATCTTTTGGTTGCACTCATCGCATGGTCCCGCAGAAATTTACATCGCTGATGCAAATCCTCATCGTTCGTGGTAATCATGCCGCCCTCTCCTGTAGTAATATTCTTATTGCCGTAGAAGCTGAAGGTTGCGCATTTTCCCCAGCTGCCCACTTTTTTCCCATTAATGGTAGCACCATGTGCCTCCGCAGCATCCTCAATAACAAGTAGATTGTGCTTCTCTGCAATTCCATTAATACGAATCATGTCCGCCGGGTGCCCGTATAGATGAACAGGAATAATTGCTTTTGTACGGGCCGTGATGGCCTCTTCGATCCGGTCAGGGTCCATGCACAAATTAAAGGGATCAATATCAACGAATACGGGTCTGGCGCCGATGTATAACACTGCATTGGCTGTTGCAACAAAAGAAAGATCCGGAACGATCACCTCATCTCCTGGTTTGACGCCGGCCGCTTCAAGGGCCAATTGGATGGCGACAGTGCCATTCATTAATGCAACACCATATTTCGCATCGCTGAATGCCGCAAATTTTCTCTCAAACTCATCGATGTATTTTCCCAAGGAAGAGATCCAGGTGGAACGGATCGCCTCCGTTCCATAGGCAATTTCTTTTTCTGTAATTGATGGTTTGGAAATAGGAATAAATCTGTTCGTCATCGAAGCCTGTTAATTAAATAATTCTGAAAAATAACTGTAGACCATTTTGCTTCTCTCCCGATAGGCATAACCATCCCGAAAAGAACGTTCCCTGGCGGCATGCCTGATGTCCAGCGCATCGGTTGCCGGGAGGGCCAGGATCTCTCTTGCGTTTTTGACCACCTCATCATCGGCTTTGAAAAAAAATGCTTCCTTTCCCGGCTTAAAGAAACTTACGTGTTCATCCGAATAGGGAGCAAGCATGATGCCGCCGATGCCGGGAATCTCGAAAGACCGCATATTTTGAGAGTTTCTGTTTTGAGATCTGAAAACATTTAGTTGAAGCCTGTACTTCCTCAAAATATTCCAGAAATGATCATTATACACCCCGGGAAATACCTTAATCAGGGAAGACGTCTTAAAATATTTGTTCCAATCCGGACCATATACATCTACCGGAACACCTGCATTCAATAAGAGCAGTACAATCCGTTTCCTTTCCTCGTCGGCGCAACCGACGAAGCAGGCGCGGACAATCTCCGGTTCGTTCTCCGCCATGCTCAACCTTGTATCGCTTACCTCGAATCCAAATGGCAGATACATGCCCCTTATCTGATAGATTTTTTCCAGGTCCCTGAGAATTTCCTTACTGTAACTCAGGTGAAGATCGTAGAGGGGAATAGAATCTTTCACATTGTCATTGCCGCTACCTGCAGATGCATAAACGAAGGGGTGGTCAGGATTATAATTCGCCAGCCGGATGCCTCTTTTCTTTGCATATTGCAGGGTCTCCGGATATATCTCCATTCCCTTAAAAATCCAGATCAGATCCGGCCGGAAGGATTCAATGGATTTAATAACATGCTGATTGACCTTTTTTAAAACGGATTTTGGCAGGAACCTGTTTGTAATTTTACCTACCAGCGATTTATTTAGTTTATCCAGACCATCCACATAATCAAGGGAACCCAGGTCCACGCCGGGAATCTCCCTGAGATGGGTTGAATAGAAATGCGCCAGTAACCGGTCATTTTTGGTATCCGTCATTAAAATTCTCATCCGGTACCATTTAGAAGATATTCCCTTACCGGGGAAAAAACGCGCTCAAAATTTAATACCTCCCTGAAATCCTTGGCCGCGGCAGATGATATCTCTTCGTAATGTTCCCGGATAAAATTGCATTGCTTCTGAAGCCTTTCATAAGAAAGATCATTGGCGAATGCCCATGGAAAACGGGACAGGTATGCTCTGTAATGATCATCATCATAATACAAAACCGGCAGGCCGCATGCGGCATACTCATAGATTTTATTGGAAGCCAGGGCAGCTGTGCTGTATTGAATATTGACCGGTTTGTGTATGGCAAGGCCCAGATGATGCAGCTGGGTGATATCAATTAATAATTGGTAAGGTACCGCGTCCCTTATAAAGACTCTTCCTCTCAGATTCAGACGGATAACGAGTTCCTTTAACTGGTTTACATATTCCCTGTCTCCCGGGCCAATGATTGTAAAACTGACTTTTTCATTGTGGGACACATAATCAATCACTTCTTCCAGGCCATGTCCTCCTCCTATAAAGCCCTGAAAAAGAAGTTTGAGGGAAGCTGGAGAAAGATCG
>JANWIY010000133.1 GCA_025449645.1 Chitinophagaceae bacterium
TAAAAATCAGCTGAAAACGTTTCCCTGCATCGGCTGCCGGTACAGAGAAAACAGTTCTGTACCAGTAAGGTTTTTTCCAGGGGTTGGGATTGTTTGGCAGAAAACTGTATTGCTCAAGCCGCCATTTCTGATTAAAGGAATCCGATGCGTCCGGGATAAGCATATTGTTCATTCCCGAATAGGGATCCGGATAAACTTTATTTTGGACCAGCCCGGTAAGCACGGTGGATGGCACAGTGACGGGAAACCAGTAGTCAGGGCTCTTATAATCAGTAGAAGATAACACCCCTCCATCGTCCCCAATGACTACGGAAGACTGAAGAAAAAACCTTTCCAGCTTCACCTGGCTCACCGGCTTATTTTGGCCAAGTACGATGGCGGGAAGGAGGAGGAGGAGGCATTGGGTTAATTTGGAAATGAAAGGCAAATGTGAAAATGTGGAAATGTGGAAATGTGGAAATGAAAGACAAATGTGAAAATGCGGAAATGTGCTAATATGAAAATGAATACAGTTGTTGCGATTGGATTTGTGAGCATTCATAATTTTATCCGAATTATTATATCTCAAGGTTTTATTATTTGCGTCCGCTGTCCCCAATGATTGCAGCATTTTCACAAACGCAAATTACCTGACCAACTCTTCATTCTCAAATTAACACATTTTCACATGGCACTTTCTCATATTTACACATTTGGCCATTTGCCTTTCATTTCCACATTTCCACATTTACACATTAACACATTAGTTCACCGTATTACTCACAAACGCAATCCGCTTACTATCCGGCGACCAGGAAGGTGTATTTATGCTGCCCTGACCTCCGTAAAAATAAGCAATCACTTTTGCAGGTCCGCCACCGAAGGGCATCAGCCTGATATATACATGTTTATAAGGAGGATGGATACCGGGCTGTACTTCTTCCTTTAAAAAAGAAATAAAGCAGATCCATTTGCCGTCAGGGGAAATATGTGCAAACCAATTGTTGAATTCATCATTGGTGACCTGCTCCTGATCCGACCCATCCGGCTTCATTCGCCAGATCTGCATGGAACCCGATCTGACAGAATTAAAATAAATAAATTTTCCGTCGGGGCTGTATTCGGGACCGTCATCCAATCCCTTGGTATTGGTAAGTCTGACTTCTTTTCCGCCGGTGGACGGAATCTTATAAACATCGAACTCCCCATTGCGCTCACCGCAAAATACAAGGAAGTTTCCATCCGGGGACCATCCATGCAAATAAGAAGGTCCGCGTGGTGTGATTTGTTTTGGCGTGCCACCTTCTATTGGTACAGTGTATATGATCGAGCCCCCGAGTGACCTGTTGAAATTGCTCAAGCCCAGCATCCTGCCATTGAATGAGATCACGTGATCATTATTATTATGCGTAATACTGCCGGTATTTATGGGCGTGGGAACTTTGGAATCAAGGTTAAAATTATACATGATCCCTTTGTAATCATTAAAGATCAGGCTCTTTCCATCGACGTTCCAGTTTGGTGCCTGAATGGAATAAGGAACTGTATAAATGATATCTCTTTTCCCGGAAGCCACCTCCAGCAATTCCAGATTGCTGCCCAGGGTCATTTCCGTATCCCCATCTGCATCTCCATGAAAAGGAACGGTTATTCGGACATTACTGAATACTCCCGTTTCCATGACGTCGGAATTATGGGAGCCCACAAAAAGACCCACATAAACCTCATCACCCAAATCAATACCACGGATCGTATCGGTTACAAAAGGCTGGCCGTAAATTGCCGCCCGCATAATGTATTGATCACCTTTTCTTTCCAGTTGCAGAATATTGGCCTTGGTAAGTTTGGATTTGATTTCTTCCGTTTGGGCCCCGGCCGTTCTGCGGAACTGAAGGGAAGTAAGCCCGTCCCCATGCTCCACGGCATTCACCTGCGAGGAATTGCCATCCAGAGACTTGCGCACCATCCAACCTATTTTCCGGTGGTAACCCACCCAGTTTCCCAGGAACTCAGCCCGGGTATAAAGGATGAAATCGCCTTTCATTTTCTTCCATACAAACTGAAATTCATCGTGATCGGCCCAAATATTATACCCCGCGCCGGAGATTATATATTGTTGGGTCTCTGGAATATAGGTCGCGCTTCCCGGCTTTACATTGGTTCCAACATCGGTGTGGGAATCAAAAATACCGACCGGTTTTTCCTGTGCGTATGCAGCATGGAAAGCAATCGTTATAAGGATGGCAAGGCAATTCTTCATGTAAAATAAAAATTTTAATGGTGAGAAACCTCTGGCGGCCCGAATTTAGATTTCAGAACAATTAAGATACGTTTTATAGCTACTTCAATACTACTTCAACCTAAAAAATAAGGTGGACCCTGTTTATTCCACTACAACATCACTACATCATGTCAAGAATTTAAAGGGGAATCAGGGTGTCTGGTACATATAGGGAGGTCAGCTTGTTTTTTTTTGCATGCATTGCCTGTATATTTGGTTCAGATTGCTCCACCATGAAAGCCGGGATCATCTTTTTACTTGTTGCAGGAATGGGTGTGTCATATGGCCAGAATCCCATTGGTATCCCGGATATTATCAACTACTACAACGCAACCTACAACGCAGGAACTGAAAACCGGGGCATAGTCGAAGATCAGGACGGGATCATGTATTTCGCCAACCTGGAGGGCCTCTTAACCTTCGATGGCTCCTCATGGAAATTATATTCCCTGCCTAATAAGTCCATTGTCCGTTCCGTGGCCATGGGGAAAGACAACCGGATCTATGTTGGCGGACAGGATGATTTTGGTTTTTTCTCGCCGGACAAAAGCGGCAAACTGTCTTTTACTTCCTTAAAGAGTTTAATATCAAGAAATAATAATTCTTTTACCGATATCTGGGATATTGTTTGTGTCGGGAACGATATTTTTTTCAGGTCAAAAGAAAAGATCTTTCAATACAATACAAATTCAGTAACCGTTTATCCGGCAGCATCAAAATGGGAATTTCTCGGCCTGGGCAAAAATACCCTCATTGCACAGGATCTGAAAAACGGTCTCATGAAATTCAATAACGGACTCTGGACCTCTTTCCTGGATACAAGTCGTCTTCCGCCCGGCTTTCTGCTGTCTTCCATATTCTCTTTTGGAGAAGATAGTTTGTTTCTGGCCACAATCAATACTGGTTTTTATATACTACACAACGATAAGTTATCACCTTTCAGGTTCGCAGGATCAAATCCATTTCAGAATCAGCGCATACTCACTGCCATCAGCGTCACCAAAGACTGGATCGCCGTAGGGACCAACCTGAATGGCTGTTATGTAATAAATAAGAAAGGGGAGATCATTCAGAACCTCTCCCGCAAAGAAGGTTTACAAATAAATAACATCCTTACACTTTTTCTTGATAAGGATAATAATCTCTGGCTGGGGCTTGACGATGGGGTAGACTTTGTAGCGTATAACAACGCCATTAAACATATTTACCCTGAAAAAATGAATGAGGGCAAAGGGTATACCTCCCTGATCTACAATGATGAATTGTACCTGGGCACCTCGAATGGGTTCTACAAAATTCCACTGAAAGGTAAGACGGATCTCAGCTTTGTGAATGGCGATTTTATACCTATAGGAAATATAAAAGGTTCATCCTGGGTACTTTCGAATATAAATGGCGATCTCTTGCTGGGTCAGCACGACGGAGCCTTTGAAATGAAAGGCAACCATCTGGTTCCTGTGACTACCCGGTCAGGCTATCACAGCTTTCTGCCTTATTACAATGTATTACCTACTAAGCTTGTGCTTGCAGGAAATGATGTGGGACTGGATATGTTTGAATGGCAGAAAAACCAGTTCGTTTCCAAAGGGAACATTCCGGGTTTCGCAGAATATTCGCAGTTTGCCGCTATGGATAATAATAATATTATCTGGGTAGGGCATCCATACCGCGGAGTGTATAAAATCGATTACCATCTGAATGAGAAAGCCGAGTCCAGATTGTATACGGAAAAAGACGGGCTTCCTTCTTCAGTGAAAAACCAACTCTTTAAAGTCCTCAACCGGATCGTTGTAGCAACAGAGAAAGGAATTTACGAATACAATCCTAAAACCGACCGGTTCGAGCCCTCCGGTTATTTCTATGGATTTTTTGGTAATCGCAATATCCGTTATCTGAAAGAGGATTCATCTGGAAATATCTGGTTCGTGGAAGATAAAAATCTGGGCGTCATTGACTTTTCCTGGAAAGAACCCAGAATCATTTATTTCCCCGAACTCAATGGCAAAATGGTGAGCGGAACGGAAAATGTTTATCCTTATAATAGTTCGAATATATTAGTAGGATCGGCAAAAGGATTTTATCATATCAACTATGAAGAGTACAAAAAGAACCAGTACGCCGTCAAGGTAATGATCCGTTCGGTGAAGGCTTTTGGAAAATCAGACAGCCTTTTGTTTGGTGGATATTTCGGCGAAATCAATCAGCAGTTTCCCCAGCCGGAGAATGCGATACCCAGTGTGACCAGTAACAGGAATTCCCTGCATTTTGAATATTCTGCGCCACTATATGCAGAGCAAAGCAACGTGCAGTACAGTTATTTGCTAAAGGGTTTCGATGCCAACTGGTCGGACTGGTCAAAAAAAACAGAAAAAGAATATACCAACCTGCCACCCGGGAATTATGCATTCCAGATAAAAGCAAAAAATAACCTGGGCAGCGAATCGGCTGTAGATATCTATGCATTTATCGTCCTGCCACCCTGGTATCAAACAACAGGGGCTTACCTGATCTATATCTTTCTGCTGGGAGGAATGATCTACCTGTTTTTCAGGCGCCAGAAGAGATTATTCATGAAGCAGCAGCAGAAACATGAGGAAGAACAACGGAGACTGACCTATCTGCACGAGTTGGAAATGGAAAAATCCGAAAAAGAAATCGTCAAGCTCAGGAATGAAAAACTGGAGGCAGAAATAGAATATAAAAATACGGAACTCGCATCCACCGCAATGCACCTGGTGCAAAAAGGGGAATTGCTTGGTAATATCAAGGAAGAGATGAGCAGGCTTAAGAAGAATGCAAACGGTCATGCGGCTCCCGACGAATTTAAAAAAATCATGCGCATTCTGGGTGAGGAAAATAAAATGGATAAGGACTGGGAACAATTCGCCCAGCACTTCGACCATGTGCACAGCGATTTTCTAAGTCATATAAAGTCGACCTATCCACACCTGAGTCCGCATGAACTCAAACTCTGCGCCTACCTGCGCATGAATTTATCCAGCAAGGAGATTGCGCAACTGGAAAGCATTTCTGTAAGGGGTGTTGAAATCGGCAGATACCGGCTGAGAAAAAAACTGAAGATCAGTACAGAAACCAATTTATTTGATTTTCTGATGTCTTTTTCTTCAGCCGGCAAACCCGCTGCCGTAAATACCAATTAAACCAGGTTTTTCTTAATGTAATTATAGCTTTGGGTAATGCTATCGAATGGAGATCCCGGGCACATGTCCTGCTCCACAAAGAAATACTTCATGCCCGCCAGGTCCTTATATTTGAATATGGTTTTGAAATCTATGATCCCGTTGCCAACTTCTGTAAAGGTCTGCTCCGGGGTATTGGACATGTCTTTCACATGCCAGAGTGGAAACCTTCCCGGATGCGTCTGAAATATTTCAATGGGATCATGGCCGGCTTTCTTCACCCAGTACAAATCCATTTCCATTTTTACCAGGTCCTTATCCGTGTTTTCGAGTAATATATGATAGGGTAAAGCTCCATCCTGGGCCACAAATTCGAAGTTGTGGTTATGATAACAGAACTGAATCCCGGATTTTTTGCAGGTTTCTCCTGCCTTATTGAACTCTTCAGCCAGCTCTTTGTAATGATCCAATCCGCCGCGTTCATCTTCTGAAAGATAGGCGCAAACCATATATTTCATGCCCACTGCCGAGGCATCATCCACTGCTTTCTGCCACTCATGCAGCATGGTTCCGTTTACAACCACTGGCGTTTTTTCCGCACCCAGCCTGTAATGGCCACTAGGAATTACCAATCCGTTATCATTCAATACTTTTTTAAAGGCAGCGGGATCCATCCCATAAAACTTCTGCGTTCCGGTGTATGTTGCCGATTCAACCGAATTATACCCTATCCTGGCAACCCGTTCCAGCGTCGGTACGGGGTCTTTTTTCATTGCGTCCCGCACGGTGTACAATTGCAGCCCGATCAGGGCCGGCTGCTGAAATGCTGTAAGAGGACCTTTGACAAACACAGCAGCAGATAAGGCTGAGGCGGATTTAATAAATACTCTTCTTGATGTCATGGCAATAATTTAAGCTGAGCAATCTGTTTCTGATTATAAATGTAGGATCTTTGAAACAAATTTCTACGATTTAGCTACATCAGTACTACATCAGCCAAAAAAACTATTATACTATTTCCGGCAGCCGCTACATCAACCCTACTTCATGAGTAAATATTTTTTTGCCCCAGGGATTTAGTTTTTTTAAAAATGGCTACCTTTTGACTTATAGCAAATTGTTTAAAATTCCGGGGTATGAAGACCGTTTTTCTTTATTTATGCAGCCTTGTGCTTGTGGCGGGTATATCCGCCTTCAGGACCCATTCAGATTTGAAATATGGTATTTACGCAGAACATAAAACATTGCCTATCGGATCAAAGGCTCCTGATTTCAGCTTACCCGGAACGGATGGAAAGACCTATTCGCTGGCTTCATTTAGCAAGGCCGAAGTCTTGGTTATCGTATTTACCTGCGATCATTGTCCGACGGCGCAGGCATACGAAGACCGGATCATCCGGTTGACGAGCGATTACGCATCAAGGCATGTTGCTGTTGTTGCTATCATGCCTAATGACCCCAGCTCGATCAACCTCGATGAACTGGGATATACTGACATGGGCGATTCCTTTGAGGAAATGAAAGTAAGGGCAAAAGAAAAGAAATTTAATTTCCCTTATTTGTACGACGGGTTAAATGAAAAAGTGTCGCTTGCCTATGGCCCGATAGCCACTCCCCATGTATTTATCTTCGACAAAGAGCGGATCCTTCGCTACAGCGGCAGGATTGATAACATGGAAAAACCCACCAAAACACCCACCGAATTCGACACAAGGAATGCTATTGATGCATTACTGGCGGGAAAACCAGTTCCCGTAGCCACGACAAAAGTATTCGGCTGTTCCATTAAATGGGCGGAAAAAA
Source organism: Chitinophagaceae bacterium (assembly GCA_025449645.1). Taxonomy (GTDB): domain Bacteria; phylum Bacteroidota; class Bacteroidia; order Chitinophagales; family Chitinophagaceae; genus Puia. The sequence continues at coordinate 7,204 of JANWIY010000133.1, forward strand.
GTAGCTGGATCACTAAAGCAAAGGAAGAATGGGCAAAAGAGCCCGTGACCCTGGATACCATCAGTGAAGCAGGCATCCGGGCCCTGGTGAAAAACAATTCAGATAAACTGCGGCTGATCAATGTCTGGGCCACCTGGTGCGGGCCTTGCGTTACAGAATTTTCTGATTTCATTACCATGAACCGGATGTACCGCAAAAGAGATTTTGAATTTATCAGTATCAGCGCAGATGAACCGTCAAAAGAAAACAAGGCGCTTGAATTCCTGAAGAAACAGGAGGCATCCGCCACAAATTATATTTATAGCGGTGACAATAAATACAATCTCATTGATGCTGTTGATCCGAAATGGCGGGGTGCCCTGCCCTATACCATACTTGTTGAACCCGGAGGAAAGATCGTATATGCGAGAGAGGGAGCCATCGATCCCTTCGAATTGAAAAAAGCGATTGTAGAGGATAGGTATGTGGGGAGGTACTATTGAGGAAGTAAAAATTAAAAATTAAAAAGTAAAAAATGAAGCCTGATATTGGGATTGCGACCCATAATGCACCCTTTTTTACTTTTTACTTTTTAATTTTTACTTTTTAAGTATCCGGCGTTTCCAGCAACTTATACAGCTCATCGAGCTTGGGTGAAAGTATGATTTCAGTTCTTCTGTTAAGCGCTCTTCCTTCAGGTGAGCTATTTGGCTGTACCGGATCGTATAGGCTATGTCCGGAGGCAATAACCCTCACCGGATCCACCGAATAATCCTGGGTTAAAATCCGCACTATGGAATTGGCACGGGCCGTGCTCAGGTCCCAGTTATCCTTATATCTGCCGCGAATGGGAATAGAATCGGTATGGCCTTCGATGTCTACCGTGATATCCGGATTTGAATTCAGGACCGCGGCAAGTTTACCGAGCGCTACCTTACCTTTCGGGTTCACCACGGCGCTGCCGGATGGGAACAGCAGGTTTTCCTGAAGGCTGACATATACTTTACCGTTCTTGATGGAAACAGAGAGCTCATTTGATTTAAATCCTACAAGGGCATCGGCCATTTTTTGCCTGATCTCCTGGGTTGCTTTTTGCTGTTGATCCATCAGGGCCTGCAAATGGGCAAGCCTTTGCTGTTGCGTTTGCAGTTCGGCCTGACTCTTGCTCAACTGGGATTGCTTGTTCGCAGCGTCCGTGGAAAGCTGTCCCGTCTTGTTCGTGAGGTCGCTTACCTGGGCATTCAGGTCGTTTATTTGACCTTTTAGTTGGGAAACATTGGATTCCAGTGTACTTACCTTGGCCGCAAGCAGGGCGCTATCGTTCCTAGCCGACTGCAACGCCATCTGGGATTCCTTATACTTTCTGGTAGGAACACAACTTCCTAACAATAATGCGAATACGACGATTACAACAGGTGTGTAAATTTTCTTGTTCATAATGCGAGGTTATTAAAAAGAAGCGAATTGGGAAACCAAAATTATGCATTTCCCCTTATTCTATCATCAATGGCCGTGCCGGGATCACCAATACACAGTATATAAGGCCGCCAGGATTCCCAGGATAATCACGGATCCCACAATAAATGCAGGCGATACGGTAAATTCTTTTTTGTCGATTACAATCGTGTGCGCAGCGGCATCCTTCGCGGGTTTAACCAGACTAATGATTATCATAATGGCCGCAATAATCACAAAAGTGATGGACATTCTGTCAAGAAAAGGAAAATCAGGAAATGCCCCTCCGCTCCATATGGGCAAAAATTTCAGCACAGTTGAAATGGGGATTGTAAGTAGGGTACCCGTAAGCGCTGCGGCTGCGGTTGTTCGCTTCCAGAAAAAGCCCATCAGAAAAATCGCCAACACACCCGGCGATATAAATCCCACATATTCCTGTATAAACTGGTAGGCCTGATCAAGGTTTTTCAGCGCAGGCGCAATCAGCGCAGCAATTAACATCGCCACAATAACCACCCATTTACCGATGCCCACCAATTGTTTTTCAGATGCTTCCCGGTTTACAAATTTTTTGTAAATATCCAGTGAGAAAATGGTTGAAATACTATTTGCCTTCCCTGCGAGTGAAGCCACTACCGCTGCAGTCAATGCTGCAAAAGCCACGCCTTTCAATCCTGCCGGCAAAAGGTTCATCAGGGTTGGATAAGCATGATCGGGTTTGATAGCGCCACCCTGCATCATTTCCTGCTGAAACATTCCGTTCTTGTGTAATACAAACATAGTTATACCGGGCAATACTACAATTACCGGAACAAGCAATTTTAAGAAGGCGGCAAACAGAATTCCACTTCGTGCAGTTTTTAAATTGGCGCCCAACGCACGCTGAATAATATATTGATTGCATCCCCAGTAAGCCAGGTTATTGATCCATAATCCACCCACCAGTACGGACATACCGGGAAGGACCTGAAAATAAGGATCGCCCTTGTGAAATATCATGTGAAAATGATCCGGGGCTTCTTTTCTTAAAATGGAAAGGCCTTTCAGAACATCTCTTCCAAACCCAAAATGTTCGGAAAGCAGATTAAGTGCCAGATAGGTAGTAACAAGACCACCGACAATTAATACCAGCACCTGGATGACATCTGTATATCCAATCACCTTCATTCCTCCCAGAGTAACAATAATGGAAAATATGCTGAGTCCCGCAACGCTCCAGCCAAAAGAAATATCGGATATGGAATTAATGGCCAGGGCACCCAGATAAATAATGGAAGTCAGGTTTACAAAAACATAGACCAATAGCCAGAATATAGCCATAATGGTACTTACCCGGTTATCATAGCGTCTTGCAAGAAATTGAGGCATTGTAAAAATTTTATTCTTCAGATAAATCGGAAGAATAAAAACGGCAACAATGATCAGGGTCGCAGCAGCCATCCATTCATACGATGAGATGGCCAGGCCCAGGGCAAAACCAGAACCCGACATGCCGATAAAGTGTTCAGCAGAAATATTGGAAGCGATCAGGGAAGCACCAATAGCCCACCAGGTGAGGGATCCTTCAGCCAGAAAGAAATCTTTGGAATCCGTTGTTGCGTATTTCTTTTTGTGATAAACATAATACCCGTAGGCGGAAACGACTATGAAATAGATAAAAAACACGACATAGTCTGCTGCCTGTAATGTATGCACGGGACAATTTGCTGATTAGATGGTTTAAATAAAGGTTGGCTTTGATCATGCTGATCAGAGCTTCAGTGTTTCGGGTAAATATTCTTTTACAAGCACTTCATAATATGGTTTCAATTCATTCCAGTCGGGAGGCTTGGGGCTTTTGGAATATAAATCGTATGGGTTGAATAATTTTACCCATTTCAGCATTTCGCGATCATGATCATCGAGTAAATATTCATAAGCGCCTTCCCGGTGCCAGGCATAGAAGGAATGATACCGAAGCATATACAAAGCAGATTCCGGCAATGAATTCTTCATCATCTGGTAAACATATTCATCGTGCCCCCAGGACATGGTTATGTTTCTCAAACCACAGTTGTGTTTATACACGCCGAAAATTGATTTGAACTTTTCATCGCGGGTATCCGGATTCTGGTCGAAAAATTCCGGATAAACAACTTTATCCGAATGCCCACAACCAACCGGGAAAGTGTCTCCGACAACCGCCCACTGCGGCTCTCCAAAAAGGCATAGCACTTTACCCATATCGTGGATCAACCCGACCATCACCATCCAGTCCGGGTGGCCGTCTGCACGAATGGCTTCTGCGGTCTGCAATAAATGCTGGAACTGGTCAAGGTCAGTATCCGGATCGGAATCATCCACCAGTTGGTTCAGGAACTGGAAAGCATCCCAAACCGGCATCTGTTTTTTATTGAATTGCAGAAAATCTTTTCTTTTCTCCTGCACAAAATCGTAAGTCTGATAAGTATGATTCAGGCGGTAAAATTCGCGGACTGTATCTCGGGCGGGGGCTTCATAATTCCGGAATTCAGTTTTTTGTTTTGTGTTTGCCTGAACGCCATCTTCAGGATATCTTTTTAATACATCTTCCTCCCACTCGTCGAGGCTGGCCAGTGGAGTGATTTCAGATTGTGACAAAGATTTTGGATGGGACATAGTCGGGTGGTTTTGATGAGCAAATGAATCATTTCCTTAAAGCCGGTCGATTTTCTAAATAAAGATAAACAACCTTCTGGAAACCGTCATTCTGCTTTGGCAATTTGATACCATTTTTGTAATTTGTTTTAGACTGACAATTATCCTGATATGGATTATCTTAAAAAAATTATTGGTGAAATTGAGGTCCATTCGGTGTAAGGGATTAGAGAATGCTTCTCTAAAGGAGTAAGTCCAAATGATAAGTTCAGGAACGAGCCGCTTATATATGAACTGACAAGTGAATACGGACGAACTTCCAGGTTTAAACAATGCGTTAAAGCTTTTGTGGACTACGGCCTGGATTTTAGCGATAAAATATTGCTATCCGTGCTCCTGGATGATGAGAAATCACTTGAAACCCAATTAATAGAGGATCCTGAAGCAGTCAGCCGAGAATACAGCTTGCAATGTGCTTATACGCCATTGTATAAAGCCAGCCTGCTTCACATCTGTGCGGAATTCAATCATTTATCCTGCGCTAAAATATTGGTCAGGCATGGCGCCGATATCAATGTCATGGCAGGTATTGACGAATATGGATTTGGCGGCCATACGCCCATTTTTCACACGGTCAATCAAAACTCCAACAATTCATTGGACGTGCAGCACTATCTGCTCTCCCAATCGGTTGATTTGAAGATAACAGTTGCCGGACTGATCTGGGGTGGAACCTATGAATGGGAGACTTTGATTCCAGCGGTAAATCCGATCAGTTATGCGATGATGGGCCTGCTTCCTCAAATGCACAGGAGCGAGGCGGTAATCTCGGAAACTGTATCCAGACTGCTTGAAGTCGCTTATGGAATAAATTACACGGCCCAAAATATTCCCTGCGCTTATTTGAAAAAAAAGTAATCTATCTTTAATGCCAGCAAGCCATTTCCCATGCATATCCTCCGCATTGAACATAAGGTTCCCAATTTTGAAGGTTGGAAAAAAGCTTTTGATACGGATCCGATTGACCGGAGAAAATCAGGTATAAATCGTTATCATATTTACCGGGCCTCAGATGATCCCCTCTACGTTATAATAGACCTGGAATTTGACAACCTGGAGGGTGCTCAAAGAACACTTGCTGCCCTTCGTAAACTTTGGGAAAAAGTTGAAGGCAGTGTCATCTTTAATCCCCAGGTGAGGATTCTGGAAATGATAGAATCGATAACTTACTAGATTTATACCTTTTTCCATTGAAATAAATTCGATCTGTCGGGCAAGGAATCGGCTTTGAGGCTTTTGTCATGTTCATGCCGGACTCTATATTTTTGAAGACCTTTATAAATGCTCAAAAAGACCGCTCCTTCCCCACTGGTTATTCTGATGCTGATCATTGTAGTGGCGGCTATTGCAACCTGGCTGATGCCCGCAGGCCAATATGACAGCCTGTCTTTTGAGAATAATTCATTCGTCGTCACTGCATCGGGAAAACAGACCCATCTCCCATTCGCACAGAAAACGCTTGATAGTCTTCACATGCTCATCCGGGCAGAAAAATTTAAAAATGGAGACATAAGAAAACCCGTTTCCATACCCGGCACTTATCACCGTCTTCCGCAAAACGGCCAGGGACCAGTAGAGGTCCTTAAGGCGCCGATAAAAGGCCTTTACGATGCGGTCGAAATTGTATTCTTCATTCTGTTTATTGGGGCCTTTCTTAATGTTTTCAATTCTTCGGGCACTTTGGAGAAATCATTGATTGCATTATCCCATAACATGAGGGGCAAGGAAAAGTGGTTAATCATCATTCTCACATTTCTATTTTCCTTTGCAGGTGCCTCCTATGGAATGGCCGAAGAAGCGCTGGTATTTTATCCGGTCATGACGCCCCTTTTTCTGGCGGCCGGCTATGACCTGATCATACCGGTTGCTGTGATATTTGCAGGGACCAACCTGGGCACACTTGCATCCTTCTCGAACCCTTTCTCAACTATTATAGCATCCCAGGTGGCCGGTGTAAACTGGACCGATGGATTAACTGGAAGAATACTCATGTTTGCCACATCCACTCTTATTACCATCCTTTATATCGTGAATTATGCAAAAAAGATAAAAGCCAATCCTGCATTGTCCCTGGTATATCGCACAGATGGGGACGTTAAGAGCCCATACACGCCCCTCCCGAATGATTCTGGCACAAAGCAAAAACTCAGCGGTCAAACGCGCTTACTTTTATTTATTTTCCTGGGCACTTTTCTGATGATGATCTTCGGCGTGGTTTTCCTCGGGTGGTGGCTTCTTGAAATGTCAGCACTTTTTCTACTTTCTTCAATGATAACTGCGGTCGTACTCCGCATGAAAGCAAGAATATTCATAACTAAATTTATTCAGGGTGCCGAGTCCCTGCTTGGCGTATCCCTGATTGTTGGTACAGCGCGCGGCGTAACGATTATTCTTAACAATGGATATATCAGCGACACGATCCTTTATTATTCTGCCAGCCTGGTCAGCCATTTGTCGCCCGCTTTCTTTATTATTATTCTCCTGATCCTCTATATCATTTTCACCATTTTCATTTCTTCCTCTTCCGGCATGGCAGTGGTAACGATGCCCATCATGGGTTCTCTCGCTCTGGCAGCGGGCGTACCGGGCCGCGAAATTGTAAACGCCTACTTATATGGCATGGGTATTATGGGTTTTATTACTCCAACGGGATTAATATTACCATCGCTCGCACTGACGAATGTGAGTTATAAAGCATGGATCAGGTTCATTTATCCGTTGATGATTATACTTTTTATCCTCTGCTCCTTATTCCTGATCATCGGAATAAGATTGTAGCGGTCCTGCGCTGCGAATGAAATAAAATTCTCGAATTGGGCGAAGAATAATAACTTTATTCCCCTCATTTTAATAAGAGGAAAACGATGAACCGGCTGAGATTGAATATAATTTTGTTCCTGATCCTCTCTCTGGGCATTGGTGCGCTTTCAACAGCCGGCTTTGGACAAAAAAATAATCCGGAACCCTGGACTGAAAGTCAATTGCTGGCTCCCTCAGATTTGGCCAAAACCCTCACTGATCCAACAGCAAAACAACCTGTGGTGATCTGCGTGGGACCGGGAGCTGTAATTAAGGGTTCCCTGGATATGGGCCCTGCTCATGAAAAAGGCAACTATGAGAAGTTAAAGCAGCAGCTGGAAAAATATTCCAGGAACGCAGATATCGTCATTTACTGCGGGTGTTGTCCTTTTGAGCATTGTCCCAATATACGCCCCGCATTTTCCCTGATGAACGAAATGGGATTCACTCATCAGCATTTGCTGAATATTTCGACCAACATTAAGACAGACTGGATAAGCAAAGGATACCCGGTAAATAAATAGCGCTTATATTTGTTCTTTAACAGAATCATTAAAAAATAAATCCATGAACAAAGCTGAATTGATTGCTAAAATCTCTGAAGATGCCGGTATCACTAAAACACAGGCGGGCGCTACCCTGGATTCCTTTACAGAAGCAGTTGGAAAAACGCTCAAGAAAGGAGACAAGGTAACACTCGTTGGATTCGGCACATTCTCGGTATCCAAACGTGCAGCACGAAACGGCCGTAATCCGCAAACGGGAGCAACGATTAAAATCAAGGCTAAAAAAGTAGCGAAATTTAAAGCGGGTAAAGAGCTTTCTGCAAGAGTTTAAATGCATCGTCCATTGCATAGAGGGGCTGGATATTTATCCGGCCTTTTTAGCTTCAATACATAGTTATGACAAATTTGAAAGAAGGTGAAAAAGCCCCGGTTTTTGCGGGCAATGATCAAAACGGCAAGAAGGTATCTTTGTCCGAATTCAAAGGCAGGCGTGTAATACTTTATTTTTATCCCGAGGATGATACACCAACTTGTACAATAGAAGCCTGTAATCTCCGGGACAATTACTCCTTACTCAAGAAACAGGGGTTTGTTATTCTGGGTGTTAGTCCCGATAATGAAAAAAGTCATAAGAAATTTATAAATAAATTTCACCTGCCCTTTACATTGATTGCGGATCCGGATCATGCAATCATTGATAAATACGGAGTTTGGGGAGAAAAACAATTGTTCGGGCGGGATTATATGGGATTGATACGCACCACTTTTCTCATTGACGAGCATGGAGTGATCAGGAAAATTTTTGAAAAGCCTAAAAGCAGCACACATGCCGAAGAAATCATCGAAGTGTGGAAGGAGTTAAAATAATCTCACTGTAGTATTGCTTCAAAACAAAAAATGCTTTCTTTTTTCCGCCTTGCTGATCAATCAGGCCCTTTCTGTTCCAACCTTCCTGATAAACAGGATTGTTCCTGCGGGGCGAACGGAAATCCGCCAGTATCCACGGCGATACTCCTGAAAACCCCGCCGGCATGCGTTTAAACATGGAAACCTGTTCCCTGAAATACCATTCCTGATATTCTTCGCTCCAGATAGTAAGTGAATCTGCATGAAAACCGCCGAGGGCTCCGGCACCTGTTTCGCTGATAAAAAAAGGTTTATTATATTTTGTTTCCCAATTGGCCGTTCTGCAACTTGCGGGCGTTCCCCCATACCAACCCAGGTATTCATTGAATGCAATCAGATCCAGATATTCGCCAAGCGGATCATCAACCATCCTCGTTTGCTGATTTGCGTGCAAGTTTACTTCCAGGGCTGCCGTCAGCAAACGGGTCGGATCCATGATCTTCGCGGAATCCACCAGGGTTTTCATAAAGTGGGTCCGCGTTTGGCTTACCGGCGTTTCATTTCCGACTGACCAGATCATGATGCTGGCGCGGTTGTGATCCCTCGTGATCATTTCATTCAGTTGCTTTTCAGCATTCTCCAGGACGGCCGCACTTGAAAAATCAATGGTCCAGTATACCGGGATCTCAGACCAGACCATGATTCCCAATGAATCCGCTAAACGGGTCATACTCTCATCATGCGGATAATGCGCCAAACGGACCATATTGCAACCCAATTCCCTGGCCCATCCGAGTAATTGCATGGCGTCCTGCGGACTGAAAGCACGCCTGCCCTGTTGTGGTATTTCTTCATGAATGCAAACACCGCGCAGGAAAACAGGCTTCCCGTTCAATAAGATTTCCCGGCCCCTGGTTTCTATGGTTCGAAAACCAATTTTTTCTTCGATCCTGTCAGCACCGTTACTTATGACCACCTGATAACAAACCGGATTTTCAGGTGACCAGGGCCGGAAGGGAGGAAGCATGAAATGAACTGCAACAATTTTCCCGGTTTCCGGAAATATCTTATTTATTCTTAATGCAGGAATTTCGATCCTCAGCTTATCCCCACTGATCACGCTGTCAAGTTTTACCCACCCTTCCACCTCGCCCTTCGTTTCAGATTTTGATTTTAATTGAATAAAATAATCACGGATGGCTGCAGCCGGCAATTCAATGAGTTTTACACTGCGCGTGATGCCTCCGTAATTCCACCAGTCAGTATTCAGTGTAGGCACACCTTCAGCGGATCTTTTATTGTCAACCCTGATCACCAGAAAATTTCCTTTTTCTTTAAGTAGTGAATCGGGTACCTCAAAATTGAATGGCGTAAAACCGCCGATATGGATGCCAAGTTTGCTGCCGTTTAGATAAACATCTGCCCGGTAGTTTACAGCACCAAAATAAAGAAAGATCCTGTTTGCGTTTTTCGATTTGTGATAATCAAAGGATTTTTTATACCATAAAGTTCCTTCATAATATAAGAATTCCGGAAGCTGCGAGTTCCAGTCGCCCGGAACCTTCAGCACATATTTATCTGAATAACCATATTCCTTCCGGTCAGATTTATTTTGAGCCGTATCCGGATTCCAATAGGCCTGGGGATCATTTTGCGAAAGTTCCTTGTGTCGATAATCATAGATTCCCGTTTCATAGGGGTCCACGATATACTGCCATTGTCCATCGAGGCTATACGTGTTACGGGAAGGGATATTCGTGATCAGTTCATCCTGACTAAACACGGCAATATGAAAGAGGGAAAACCCAATGATCCCAAATAATTTCAACCAAAATCCAAAAATTTTCATGAAACTCTATTTATTACTAAATTGCATTCCCAATCATACTCTTTTTACTTTTTACTTTTTACTTTTTACTTTTTCTTACTTTCTTCCCCACCCTAACCTTCGGCAACTCCCTATTCACGATCTCCAAAGGAAATTCACTAATATACTCTGCACCATTTTTTAGCATTGTTTTGCCATTATTTTTTGTCCAGAATGGTATTGGAACATAAATCATAACCATCTTCCATACATTTTCTCCGTTTTGGGAGGTATCCACTTCCTGATTATAATAAACGCTGACCCTGGCTTCTGAACCACGGCCAAACTTATCACCACCGACCAGGCCGATTGGCTGGCCGGGTTTCACCAGTTGGCCTGGCTTCACCAGCGCGCTCCCTTTTTTCAGAATTCCGTAATGGCCAAATGAGCAATCCGAATGCACCACTTCAATGTAATTTTCATGACCTGCGCTTGGAAGTCCTGCGTCATTGGTGGCATCATTGTCTTCTACCTCTGTGACCACGCCTCGCCTTGACGCGAAAATCGTATCACCGGGCTTCATTCTCAGGCGGATCACGTACCAGTTGTTTTGCGGAGCAGCCTGACCAGCGGGTTTAACCATGCTCCCAAGCACATAGGCTTGTGCCTCTTTTCCGGCGCTGATGGGCAACAAATAAACAATGCCCGTATCCACTTTGGGTTGAATGCATCCTTTATTATATCCGGAGGCATAATTAAATTTTATAGGATCATTAGGATTCACGGACGAAATTGAAAACAGTTTATTCAAACCAGGTTTTACTTCTGCGCGGTAAGGGAGGGAACGGTCCGATTGTACATTGTTAAAAGTTGTAAAATGGACTTCCAGGATATAGTTGCAGTATGCATGATTAAATGCAGTAAAAACAGCGACGCCCCTGGAATCCTGCTTATAACTTACTTCCACAATCTTCTGGGAAAATAATCCAGAAATTCCGCAAAAAGGGAAGGATAGGAGAAACGAAAGTTTCATCAGCCTGGTCCTGGAAATAATTTTATGCAAGGCAAATATGTTTATTTAGCATTTGCGGGTGATATATGCGGATTCTTTACAAGCAGTAGCGTATCGGAAAGAATATGATTTATTTTGGAGCAGTCGTTCAGGTATTCCAGGTGTGTATATATATTCAGGTTGGTCAAATCTTTGGTATTTAACCCAAACGAAACGACTTTGATATTGGAATTAACTGAATCATCAAGGAGTGGGAAAAGTAAGGGCGGGTTTTTATTGATGGTAATCTTTAACTTTTGAAATGTTTTCTGGAGTTTAAAAAAATAAATCTGAAAAAAAGCAGAATCCAGATTTACCTCCGATATGATCCGGTCAACCATCGGGCTCCCTTCAGATCTGGTCATCACGCCATTTTCATTATATTCCTCCCGGTAAACCGGTTTTTTAAGGTTTTGATAATAGGTATATGACTTTAATTTTTCATCCTTATAGAATAAATAGGCGCCGCCTTTGGAGTTGTCCCACCCGGAATCATAGAGCGCAGCAATTTTTTGCCCGGTCCCATAAGAAACAATTAATTTTTGCGGCGCATGCTTTTGTATTTCGCCTGCTGTAATAAAGCAGATTGGCCCCTTATCGCATGATACCAAAGAAAACAGAAAGAAAATAAATATCCATTTCATGGTAAAACAGTTACAATAACCCTTTTATACCGTGTAAGCGGAGGCGTTCCTTTATCCGTTACCTTCAAAATAAAATGTATAGTACGGGGGCCGTCAACCTCCGGTGCTGTAACGTGTAAATCATAGAGATTGGACGCATAGGGTCTGAAACTGACCAGTCCTTTATAAGATCCTGGTTCCGGATATTGAAACCAAAGATAGCTCATAGAATCTCCGTCAGGATCGGTAGTCCGGATAAAATTATACATTTTATTCGTCCAGGCCCTAAATCCTTGTCCGACAGTTCTCCTTCCTTTTTGTATTTGCCTTTGAATCCAATCCTCTTTCCCACGTTCATATCTGGTGTTTTTTCTTAAGCCGGGGATTTTTGGAGATCGCGGAATATTTTCCAAAAAAAAGCCCTGCATGAAGCAGGGCCAGAATATTAGTCATTCTAAGAGAATCAAAACCGGGACTTCTGCCCGGAATTATTCTTTAGGGCAGGATTAAAAAAGTTTATCTGAATGATAAATTTATTCTTCCGCCGCCGGCATCGACTGTAACGGGGATGCCGCCTCCATTAAGGGATCCGTAGATCTCATCTTCCTTAAAAGTTCCATTGAAATTGCCGAGGGATTCCGTGTTGATCTTATCTGCATTTATATTAAGATTGAATCCTGTATTTTTTGGAATACGCAAATTTATTCTTCCGCCTGAATTGCGGAGTTTCACAAACTTTCCCGGTTGATTTATGGCCACGTCAATATTACCGCCACTGGTGGAGGCATCAATACTTGCAGAAATATCCTCAAGATCAATACTTCCGCCCGAAGTATGGGTAGATAATTCACCCTTTATCTTCCCTCCATTTATACCGCCACCACTGGTTACGGCAGAAATAGTACCATCCAGGTCGTTTAATTCCAGTCCACCCCCGGAAGTATTCAACTTGATATTACCGCTGCAGCGCTCAGCTTCAATTCCCCCTCCGCTGGTTGACAGATCAATATTATCTTTCGAATCTTCAACATGAATACCTCCACCGGAAGTGCGTCCGGTAATCTGACCGCTTACTTTTTTGACCATCAGGCCACCGCCACTGGTATTGAAGTCTTCAGTGCCGCTGAGATTTTCCAGAATGATCCCGCCTCCGCTGGTATTGAGGTGGGTAGAAGACTGGCTGGGAACATAAATGTCAAACGAAACATTCAGAGATCTTTTCCAGTCGTGAAATCCTCTTTTTGTCTTTGCAATAGCAATTAGTTTGTGGTCGGAGGATGTAACTGAAAATTCATAATCCTCCTCCAGTCTTTTCTGGATTTCTTCCTTAGACAAATTTGAAAGCCGGCCATTGTTTTCCGATACATATACTTCAATTCGTGCTTCCGAAGCATTTACACCCGAAACCTTAATTCCGCCCCCTGAAGTATTTGCCTCTACCTGCTTAATATCATCGGCTGACAAGGTCTTGGTCATATACAGCATGCCTTCCCGCGATTGGGCCGAAGCCGTAAATGCCAAACCTGCCAGCACAAAAAGAACCATATACTTTTTCATAATCTCTATTTTAGTTTAAATTTTTATTTTTTAAATTTTGAATTTTCACTTTTTAATTTATTCTGTCCTCAGGCTTTTCACCGGATTCGCAAGCGCTGCTTTCACAGCCTGGAAACTTACCGTAAAAAGGGTGATAATGATAGCCACAAGTCCGGCAATCACGAACATCCACCAGCTGATGTTTGTCTTGTATGCATAATCTTCCAGCCATTTACTCATCATAAACCAGGCCAGTGGTGTTGCTATGAGAAGGGCCACAAAAACGAGCATTAAAAATTCCTTTGACAATAAACTGAAAAGAGAAACGATGCTGGCCCCAAGCACTTTGCGGATCCCGATTTCTTTTGTTCTTTGCTCTGCAGTGAACATGGCCAGCCCCAGCAATCCCAAACAGGAAATGAAAATAGCGAGAAATGCAAAATAGCTGGACAGCCTGCCCACCATAATTTCGCTCGTATATAATTTTTGATACTCGTCTTCTGAAAATTGAAAGGTAAAGGGGAACTTCGGGTTTAGCTGCTTACATAATTTTTCCAAACTGGCCAGGGCGGCTTTCGTTTGACCTGCGCGCGTTTTAACCAGCATGCTTCCATAATCATCTTTTTCTCCCAGGCGCAGGATAAGCGCATTTACCGGCACATGCAGTGAATTGAAATGAAAATCCTTTATCACACCGACAACCGTTCCTTTCTTGCCCCAGAAAGTAAGCCTGCTGCCAATGGGATTCTTAAATCCTATTTTTTTCAGGGCCTGCTCATTCAGTATGTATCCGACCGTGTCCGTTCCGAATGACTGTGAGAATTCTCTTCCCTGAAGAACCCTGATATTCATGGTTGATGCAAAATCATACCCTATTGCCGCCTGGGTGAACATGGGTTTTGAATTCGGGTCCTTTCCATCCCAATCAACCCCATAAGTGCCATTTTGGATCTCAGTAGGTGTCTGGGAAATCCTTGATACTTCTTTTATTCCGGGCATATTGAGGGATTCCTGTTTAAAAAGCTCATATTGTTTTGGAAGATCACCTGACATCGGGATATAAAGAAGGTTTTCCCGATTGTATCCCAGGTCGGTTGTCTGGATATAGTTAATCTGCCTGGAAATTACAATGGTTCCTATGATCAGGACGATTGAAAGCACAAACTGGAACACAACCAGACCCTTGCGAAACCACACGCTGCCGGTCTGGAGCTTCAAAACTCCTTTAAGCACCGTAACAGGTTTAAAGGAGGATAGGAAAATTGCCGGATAGCTGCCGGAAATCAATCCTGTAAATCCAGTCAATAATAAGATGCCTGCCCAGAAAATAATATTTGCATAGGGAAATACGATCTCTTTTTGCGTTAGTATGTTGAATCCGGGCAATACCGCAGCTACTACAATCAAAGCAATGAACACCGCAATAAAGGCCAGCAAAATAGCTTCCCCTATAAATTGTTTCATCAGGGAAGAGCGGAGTGCGCCGACTACTTTCCTTACGCCGATTTCTTTTGCTCTTTTCACAGACCGTGCGGTGGTCAGGTTCATGAAATTAATGCAGGCGATCAGCAGGATAAAAATGGCGATAATACTAAACAGTCTCACATATTCAATCCTTCCTCCTTCCAATTTTCCATTTAATCCAAAATGCGAATGGAGATACATATCGTCGAACCGCTGAATGCCCAGCTGGATATGGAAACCCTTACCCTGCTCCTTATTATAGTTATCTAAAAAGTGAACTATCTTTTGCTCAAAGGCCACCGGATTGGTGCCTTGTTTCAACATCAGCAAAGTGCGGGGGCCATTATTTCCCCATTCTTTTGCCCAGGAGTTGTCTTCCAGAAATGCATGCCAGTTAATGAGGTAGTCAAATTTCTCAGATGCCTCCTCCGGGACGTTTTCAAATACCGCGGTCACCTTAAAGTCTTTCCTGTTTTCGTACCGGACGGTTTTCCCTATCGCCAGCTCAGGAGATCCAAAAAAATCATTTGCCATTTTTCTTGAAATGGCGATCGTGGAAGGTGTATTCAATGCTGTTGAAGCCTCACCCTGAAGGAGTTTGTAGCTGAACATGAGAAAAAAATCCATGCCGGCATGATTGCCCTTTTCCTCCATGATCTTTTCCCCTACCTGAAAAGTGGCGGGATCTTCCCAGGCCATGCCGCTGGCATACTTTACCTCGGGCAAAACCCTTTTCATTTCATCTGCCATTATGCCGGGCGTAGAATGGAAGGCGTCTATCTTGTTATCATAGTACTGCCTTTCATAAACACTGTATAATTGCGTCGTGTTTTTATTAAACTTATCCTGGTTGCGTTCATCGCGGATCCACAAGAGGATCAGGAGACTACATGCCATGCCCAGGGCAAGGCCAAGAATATTGATCAGGGAAAAGACCCTATCTTTTTTCAGATTCCTGAAGGCAATCAGCAAATAATTCTTAAGCATAGGAAGATTATTGATCCTTTTATTACAATACTTTTATTCCTAAAAAAATTACCTCGCTCGAAAAATAAGGTTCCAAACAAATGCCAAGTTGCTAAAGCGCTACAAATCAATAATTTATCTTAAAAGAATATTAGAAACTGCCCGGTTTTGATACGCTGATTGTCCGCTATTTTTAAAGCCCTGCCTTATAGACGGAAAATCGAAGCACCGGGAAAGACAAGGGAAACAGGAAGTTGTTGCAGGAATAAGGGAAAGTCTTATAAAACCTTCATCTTTCCTTTCACATAGTTGGTATACATGCCATGCGCAATAATGAGGGAAACCAGGTAATCGTGCGTGCTTTGGGTAGCAGGCTCATCATAAATGCGGGAGGAATAAATATCCTCATCCTCATTGTGAATCCTTAGAAACCAATTCAGATCATTGCTGGTTTCTCCATCGTGGTAATACGTGTAGAATGTCTGATGATCGGTATAATGCTTCTGCATTTTCTCAAGTTCCCGTTTCCAGAACTGTGCGATCTCCTCATTGTTATTTTGTGGCCTGAACAGCTTTGCCTGGTAACAAAGCATATAGTATTCAATCTTGGAAGTAAAATGCGGTTTGATGTGTTTGAAGAATAATATTTCCTCTTCTGTACTGATGAATGCGTAGTTTCTGACCCATTGGCGAAGGTCGTTCCAATACTTCAGGCTGACCTCAAAACAGGCTTCTATATACTCACCTTCACTCAGTCCCTTGCGCTTTTTATCTCTCAGCTCAGAAAGCAGTTGTATATAAAGTTTGTTGCTGAAGGATTCCAACGGAGAACCCGCTTTCGTGCTCATCGTTGTACCTGGTTTAGAATAAGACAGTGCCATGGCAAAGCAATTTGTTTTTGGTTTTTGGAAGGCATTTGATACGAAGTTTTGGTCCAGGTCATTTACAAATTCTTATGGGCTGATAAGGAAACCATTCGGCTAATAACCGAACCACCCCTTTCCGGGTCGCAAAAGTAGATGGAATAGAACCGGGATGAAAGCAAAAAACCCGCGAAGCGGGCAAAGCGGCAGGTGAA
>JANWIY010000134.1 GCA_025449645.1 Chitinophagaceae bacterium
AAATTCCTGAAGCAAATAATCCGCTACGCGTTTTTCTTCATCCCAGGATTTTAATCCGAATTCCAATAGCGTGCGGATAATGGCGCGTTCCTGTTGTTCATCCTGATTGAGCAAATCAATCAGCCCATCGTCAAATTCAGTTAGGCCTGAAGGTTCCTCAACGTTTTTCCGGATTGTTGCTGCAGATCTGTTTTCTGATTTGGAAATATGTTCGCGAAGGAACTTATTGACCAGGGAATGAAGGCCGTTTTCATCAATTTTCAGCAATTCTGCTGAGCGCCTTATATAGTCCTGACGGCGTGTGAAATCTTCCGCCTTATGAATGCGGGAAATGGTTTCTGCAATCTGGTTCACCAGTTGCGCTTTCTTGTTGATGTCAGCTCCTGCAGATGCAAGTGAAGTTTCGAGTTGAAAAAGAATAAAATCCTTTTTATTTTCCGAAATGAGTTCCCGAAACGCGGCTGCACCTTTTTTCCGTACGTAGCTGTCAGGATCCTCCTGGTCGGGTATAAGCACCAGCTTTACCTGCAAACTTTCTTCGAATGCCAGGTCCATTCCCCGCAGCGCTGCCTTAATTCCTGCCGCGTCTCCATCATATAAAATAGTCAGGTTGGAGGTATATTTCCTGATAAGCCTGAGTTGGTCCGGTGTGAGCGAAGTGCCACCACTGGCTACAACATTTTCGATGCCTGACTGATGAAGGGAAATGACATCTGTATAACCTTCCACCAGTAAACATTCATCCTGTTTATCAATAGCCTGCCGGGCAAAATAAGAGCCGTAAAGAATCTTGCTTTTTACATAGATCTCATTTTCGGGTGTGTTGATATATTTTGGCGCCCGGTCGTTATTCCGGATAATGCGGGCACCAAATCCTGCAATCTTTCCGGTTTGATTATGGATCGGAAAAATGATCCGGTCACGGTAATTGTCAATGGCTTTTCCGTCGCGCCAGACGACCAGCCCGCTTTTTTGAAGGATATCCGGACTGTACTGAGCGGCCAGGGCCCGCACTGCAAAAGCGTCTGCAGTTGCAGGATTATAACCCAGTTGGAATTTCCGGATGATATCATCCGCGAATCCGCGCTCTTTCAGATAAGAAAGCCCAATATCCTGTCCTTCTTCATCCTCAAGGAGAATGCCCGAGAAAAATTGTTGCGCAAATCCATTGAGGATATAAAGGCTGTCGGCCGCCTGTTGCCGTATCCTCGCCTCCGGACTGCTTTCCGATTCTTCGATCGTAACATTATATTTATTCGCAAGCCATTTCAGCGCCTCAACATAAGAATACTTCTCGTGCTCCATCAAAAAACTGATCGTATTTCCGCTTCTTCCGCAGCCGAAGCATTTATAGATCTCTTTGGCCGGAGATACCGTAAAAGAAGGCGTTTTTTCATTGTGAAAAGGACAAAGACCGAGGTAGTTGGCCCCTCTCTTTTTCAGTTTCACAAATCCGCCGATGATTTCCGTAATATCAATCCGGCTGAGAATCTGTTGTATGGTTGTCGGAGCAATCAGAAATTTCAGTTTGAGCGTCGAATTTAATTTAAAAAAGCATCTTTGCAACCTATAAATAATTGTGGATGAGTTCCCTGGTCTTGAAACTTGAAAATGTTGCAGTTAGCTTTCGAGGAAAATTTCTGCTCAACGGCATTTCACTGGAGATCATGAAGGGTGAGCAATGGGTGATCCTCGGCCCATCAGGTGCTGGAAAAACGGTTCTTGCCCACAGCATTGCCGGTAATTTTTTTTTTACCGGAGATATTTCAGGACCATTCGATAACCTGGAGGCATTTCAAAAAAGAGTAATTGTTGTTGATCACCATCATCGGTTTAAAAATCTTAATAACCGTCAGGATTTTTATTATCAGCAGCGGTATAATTCCTCCGATGCATCGGAAACCATTTCGGTAGCAGATGACCTTGCGGCTTACCGGAATGCTGAAAATTCCTGCTTTCATCCGGAAGAATTGATCGATTTGTTTCTGATCAGGAGCTTGATGCCTGAACCACTGATTCAATTGTCCAACGGAGAAAACAAGCGGCTACAGATTGTAAAAGCGCTTTTGACAGACCATGATTTGATGATCCTGGATCAGCCGTTCGCCGGACTGGATGCTGAAGGCTGCATACTATTAAGCGAAATAATAGACCGCTTATGATCAAGACGCCACCCCTTCTGGTATTAGATGAGCCCTGTCAGGGCCTGGATGCGGAGCATATAGAAAGGGTCAAAAACCTGGTCACCTGGTACTGTGACTATTATAACGCAACGCTGATTTATGTCAGCCATTATTCCGGGGAATTGCCCGATTGTATTGACCAGTTCCTGAGACTGGGAAAAGGCAGTTGCGTCTAATATATTGATAATCAGGCACTATTTTATTCAGGAAAATACCTGTCCTGCCCGGTGTAAAAACCTGATAAGGGATTCTGAAAAACAGTAAATTTGCATACAGCCGCAGCCCGGCCTACTTACCCAAATTCTGCTGCAGGTTGAGTTGTATTACTTCCCATTAATTCAGGACATTCAGACTGCGATCATAATTAAAACTTGTGTAGTATGTATTCTTATGCTCTGCTAGAAAAAAATTGTTACTATCTCATTCAGGAGACTGAGGAATCTCCGGTCAGTCTGATTAAAGTGCACCTGGAAACAGAACAATGTATGTATGTTTCCAAGTATCAGGATGAGCCGGCTATTGAATGGAAGAAAAAGGGCGATCCGATATTTGATATTCTGGAGCTCGTAAGTGATGACAAGATAAAAGACTGGGAATCGATTTACAATGATAATCAGGGAACTTATAATTACGAAGAGGACGAAGATTAATGTGAATTTGCTTCTTTCCAGGGGGAACAGGCGTATCGCCAGTATCCATAAGAAATAAGACCGGTTGCGATGGTGATGCTGAGGTAAT
Source organism: Chitinophagaceae bacterium (assembly GCA_025449645.1). GTDB lineage: Bacteria > Bacteroidota > Bacteroidia > Chitinophagales > Chitinophagaceae > Puia. The sequence goes on from JANWIY010000134.1 coordinate 2,922, forward strand.
TGATGAATGTTACATAGGGCAGTGTAACGAGACTGAAGTTTATATAATTGAAAATATAGATCACCGTAAACAACCCGTAGTAAAAAATATATCCGGCATTTACAAAGGCCAGCACATTTTCAAAAGAGGTATGGCGCATCTTTTGAAAAAAAATACTGATACCCCAGATATTCAAAATCAGGCTGATTAAACTTCCAAGTCCGATAATAGGCGTATTGGAATTAAAATTATACCCCTTCCACAGGATCATGCCGATTTCAAAAAGAAAAAATCCGATAAGCAGGTATTTGAAAATTTTCTTTTTGAAAGCAAAATAAAAAATCAGCAGGATAAGAGGGGTATCGATCAGGTTATAAACCAGGGTGATCTCATTACTCACCGACTTGTACCAATCCCAACGGAAAATTTCCGGAGTATAGGTTACTCCGTTGATCAGCCAGAAGAACGCGATAAAAAAAAAGGATTTATCAGGGGCAAGCCTTTTCAGCCAAAATAACAACATCGGGATGAAGCAAAGCGAAATGGCTATAATGGAGATCAGCAGGTTCAGCACCGGTAAAAGACCAGTTTTCAAAGGTAAGAGTTTAGGTTATAATAGCGTTGGAACAGCTTGTTTTAGTATGGGTAAAACTACTTGGTTTTATTCTCAAATTACGCATGGGTTTTACCAGTAGAATGACTGTAAAATCCGGAAAATCAATTTAATAAAGAATGCATTTTGCACATCCGTGCGTAATTTGTGAAACCCGCGAACAGATTCATTTGCCTATATTTGCGCGCACGATTATGGCAGAAAATAAGCAGCAATTATTTGAATACACAGAAGAATCAATCCGCTCCCTGGACTGGAAAGAACATATCCGGCTGCGTCCCGGTATGTATATCGGAAAGCTCGGGGACGGGAGCAGTGCGGACGATGGAATTTATGTTCTGGTTAAGGAAATTGTTGACAATTGTATTGATGAATACACGATGGGCTATGGCAAACAGATCGAGGTGACGATCGAGGAAAAAGAGGTAACGGTGCGTGATTTCGGCCGGGGCATTCCCCTGGGCAAGGTAGTGGATGTAGTGAGCAAGATTAATACGGGAGCCAAATACGACAGTAAGGCATTCCAGAAAGCCGTCGGGCTCAATGGAGTGGGAACAAAGGCTGTGAATGCCCTGAGTCAATCGTTTACGGTTTCCGCTTTCCGCGATGGCCGCGAAAAAAAAGCGGAATTCTCGAAAGGCAACCTGGTGAAGGATCACAAGGAAACCAAAACCGGGGAGCCGAATGGTACGCTGGTGCGTTTTGTGCCTGATGAATCAGTCTTCAAGAACTTTCATTATATCAATGAATACCTGGACAATCAGTTCTGGAACTATTGCTATCTGAATGCGGGCCTTGTAATTCAATATAACGGAAAGAAATATATTTCCAAAAATGGTCTGCTGGACCTGCTTAAACGAAGGACCAATGAGGATGAACTTTGCTATCCCATTATTCACATGAAGGGGGATGATATTGAAGTGGCGATAACACACAACAACGAATATGGTGAAGAGATATTCAGTTTTGTCAACGGTCAGTTTACTACCCAGGGTGGCACGCACCAGCAGGCGTTCCGCGAGGCCTTCGTCAAAGTGGTTCGGGATTTTTACAAGAAAGATTATGATTCATCAGATATCCGGCAAAGCTTAACGGCAGCCGTTTCTGTACGCGTAGTAGAGCCGATATTCGAATCGCAGACCAAGACCAAACTCGGGAGTCAGTATGTGGAGGAGGGCGGTGCCAGTATGAAAAATTTTGTTCATGATTTTCTCGTCAGGGAACTGGATAATTACCTTCATAAGAATCCTTCCATTGCCGATGCAGTGAAAAAACGGATCGAAAGGAGTGAAAAAGAAAGAAAAGAATTATCTGGTATCCGTAAACTGGCCAATGAACGGGCCAAGAAAGCAAATCTGCATAACCGCAAGCTTAGGGATTGCAGGATACATTATAACGAGGAAGCCAGCGGAAAAGACAAAGACCTGATTGCTGAAAAGCAAAAGGAAAGTACAATCTTTATTACGGAGGGGGATTCTGCGAGCGGATCGATAACCAAAGTGCGGAACGTGGAAACGCAGGCTGTTTTCAGTTTGCGCGGGAAGCCGTTGAATTGTTTCGGGCTCACCAAGAAAGTAGTTTATGAAAATGAAGAATTTAATCTATTACAACATGCACTGAATGTAGAAGATGGTATAGAAGGACTTAGGTATAATAATATTGTATTTGCAACGGATGCTGATGTGGACGGAATGCATATCAGGCTTCTGCTCATGACCTTTTTTCTCCAATTTTTTCCCGATCTTGTCAAGAATAACCACGTATTTATTTTAGAAACACCGCTGTTTCGCGTACGCAATAAGCAGGAAACTTTCTATTGTTAGGACGAGAAAGAAAAACAGACAGCCATGAAAAAATTGGGAACCAGGCCCGAAGTGACGCGATTCAAGGGATTGGGAGAAATTTCTCCTGAAGAATTTGCCCGGTTTATCGGACCAGATATGAAAGTTCAGCCTGTTTTGATCATGCCCGAAACCCATATTCAGCAGTTACTCGAATATTATATGGGTAAGAATACGCCGCAGCGGCAGGATTTCATCATCGGAAACCTCCGCATGGAAATTGACCGTTCTGAACAAAACGGATTAGTCGCATAAAATTATATTTGATGTTTCATTTCGTTTTTCAACCACGCGATGTAGAAGTCCTCACGTTGGCAATGGACATGGATGAAGGCCTGGATGGTGAGATCGTTCTTATATCAGACGACTTTTCGGTCGGGCCTATAAATAATCTATATTCGGAAGAAGGCATAACAAAGCGAAAGGCCTGGTGGCAGGAGATCATGCAGACAAGACCGGAAGAGGAAAAAAAGCATGCCGGGCTGATCTGCAAAGACCTGGCAGCCCTGGAACAGATACTGGCTCGCATGAGGGAAGAAGAATTCGACCAGATCTGGATCTGGGTAGCTCCGAATGCACAGGACCTGAGCGGATATTATTGGCTCATTTCCCCGGTGAAAGAATTTGCCGGCCGCATCTATGTGGTTTTCTTAAACAACCTTCCCTTCATTAATGATAAGGGTGCCGTTTTTTACCCTTCCTATTTATCCGAAATTCCTCCCCGGGAATTCATCAAGGCAAAACGGCTGGCACGGCCTGTAACCCTATCCGAATTTGAAACTGATCCCGATGAATGGATAAAACTCGGCCAGGAAAATAAAAATATTCGGATATTAGAAAGCGGAAAGAAGTTGGTTCAGCAGCCGGATGATTATTTTGATCTGTTGATCAGGAAATACATAACGGCGGATTTTCAAAAAGCTCCCCGCATCATTCATCATTTTCTTTCCAAATCACCGGAAAAGACCGGAGAAACCTTTCTGCGCTGGCGTTTAGAGCAATTGGGAAATTCCGGCGAGATTGATCGGCAAGGTGAAATGTTAAAAATTCCGCAGCACGCACAGGAACCTTCAGAACCCCCTCTTTAAGAATTTGTTACCAAGTGTTAGCCATTCGTTATACCAGGGTTTTCAGCAATCCTTTGTGCGGTTTTTGCGTACTTTATAGTATAAACGCATGAGTTATGAAAAAGATGATGATCATTGTATTGGCCCTGGGACTTGCGCTGGGAGCATCAGCCCAGAGACATGGCGGTGGAGCTTACCACGGGGGCGGCTATTTTGTCAGGCCCCACGTTAGTATTGGACTTGGATTTTATGCCCCATTCGGCCCTTATGGGTATTATTCCCCTTTCTATTATCCTTATGGGATTTATGGACCCTACTATGGTGGATATCCACCGTATTATGGAGGGCACGGGAGGTCTTCCCAGCTTGCATCGAGAGTTCAGGATATAAAGAATGATTATGCTGACAGAATCTATTCCGCAAAACACGATACCCGGATCGCTCACAAGGAAAGAAGGAAAAATGTGCGCACACTTAAAAGCGAAAGGGACAAAGCAATACAGGATGAAATTATGAATTATTATAAGAATCCGAGTCCGAATACCCGTTGAACGGAACGTGGTTTTGAGTATTCCGTGTACCGGGCAAGCCGGCGCACGGATTTTTTTTTAAGACGCTGCCGGTTTTTTCCCCAGCGTTTTCATCATCCGGAAATGAGAAGCAACGGCGCCGGTCATGGTGCGGAACTCGTGGTATTGGATATGATAGTTACTGCAGATCTGTTTTACAATAACAGCGATGGCTGGATAATGCACATGACTGATCCTTGGGAAAAGATGATGTTCAATCTGAAAATTCAGGCCTCCAACGAACCATGAAACTAATTTGTTTCTAGGAGCAAAATTAGCAGTGGTCCGAACCTGGTGTATGGCCCATTCGTCTTCTATCCTTTGGGGTTCAATTCCGGGGGCAAATACAAATTCTGCATTTTCCACCACATGCGCCAGTTGAAATACCAGGGCGAGGGTCAGACCCATAATGACGTGCATGCACATAAACCCGATTGCCCAGGGCCCCCATCCGACGAAATGAACAGGAATAAGAATATAGAAAATCCCATAGACAAGTTTGCTCGTCCAGAATATAAAATGTTCCTCCAAATTCATCTTCTGTAAAGCGGTATTGTGAATTTTCCTTTTGAAATATTTATTGAAATCCATCATGGTCACCCAGGCAAAGGATGAAATGGCGTACACAAGTACCACATAAAAATGCTGGAACCGATGCGCCCCCACCCATTTTTGCGAAGGGCATTGGCGCATGAGCGGACTTTTAGCGATATCATCATCAAGCCCATCCACATTGGTATAGGTATGATGTATAATATTATGTTTGAACTTCCAAATAAAAGCGTTTCCACCCAGCAGATTCAGGCTTAGGCCCATCAGGGTATTCACCCAAGGGTGTTTTGAATAGGCACCGTGATTGGCATCATGCATAATATTAAAACCTATACTGGCAAGAATAAATCCGAGCAGTATACACAGTACAATTGCCACGAACGCAGGAAAGTGGATCAGAAGCAGGAGAATATAAACGGCGACAGCTACGGGAACCAGGGTAGCCGTTTTAATGAATAGCTTCCAGTTTCCGGTTTTATTTAAGTGTTTGGTTGAAAAATATAAATCAACCGAACGCTTTAAGTCCTGGTGAAAGGAATTGTCTTTGTTGGTGAAAGAAACTTTATACATGAGTGGCCAAAAAGTTACAGGTAAGAAATATAGTGGCGGGCAGGGTAAAGGTACATTAGATTTAACGGGTTCAAAAATGAATTGTTGACATGAAATGTTAAGTCCGCAGCTTCCGGCAGTCTTGCATAAAACGGATAATTACGAAATATATTTCCCAACCTCCCGCACAAGCTATCATACCGATCTGGTTTCCGCAGGACACATGAGCAATCTTTGCAGAAAGGAACTACCATTTACAATGGCTGGCCCGCCTCTTTTCATAGTAATGAGGATAAAAATCGCCCACAGATGCATGTATAAGTACGATGCCTTAATAA
>JANWIY010000135.1 GCA_025449645.1 Chitinophagaceae bacterium
CGCAACGATCCTTTCTTCCCCTACCGCAACAGCAACATCAGGAAATTTATTAAAGAACTGCATGGGCTCGTCCCCGATGTCCAGGGCATTTGCATCCTCCGTAGCCAATGCATAACCCCTGGTCTTTCGTTTATATCCCCTGCTCAGAACGGCCACTTTGAAATCCGGCTTCAGTTTTTCAATAAGGAATTCCACCATTGGAGATTTTCCGGTTCCGCCCACCACTAGATTGCCAACACCTATCAGAGGCAGGTTAAATGAAGCCGATTGAATGATTTTTTTATCGAACATCCAGTTCCGTATGCAGATGACCAGGCCGTAAATCAGGGAAACCGGGAGCAGCAGGATCCTGACCGGTTTTAATAAGGGATAATTCAGATTGATCATAACGGCCTGCAAAGATAAATCATTCCCGGGCACGGTCAGGGGCCGATGAAAGCAGGGCTGCCAGCTGGTCACCAACGCGACAGGCTTCATCATAAACTGAATTCACGGATATATCTTTTATAAATGGAATCGAGCATATAGCCGGTATGCCACTCAGGGAAACAATATCTGATTCATAATTCATAAACTGGTCATTGAAAATCCAACCTGAAACGGGAAGAGCCCGGTTCCGGCATGATTCTGCCGTCAGCAGCGAATGATTAATGCTTCCAAGGTAATTGCGACTGACAAGGATCAGCTTTGCTTCCAGTTTTTCAGCCAGGTCAATCACCAGGTCCGAATCATTCAGCGGAACCAGCAATCCTCCTGCCCCCTCAACGATCAGAGGCCGGTCTGATTTCATTTGCCTGAATTGATCCAGGATGAGGCCGCAGTCAATGCGTATATTTTCCTCACGGGCAGCAATATGCGGAGAGGCGGGCAACCTGAGCCGATAGGTTTCGGGATGAATGACCGTTTGCGCATTGCTAATGAGCCGGCGAACCGTTTGGTTATCGGTTCCTTCATCGAAGCCCGCCTGTACCGGTTTCCAGTAATCAGCCATAAGCGCTTCTGCGAGGATGGCTGAAACAAAGGTTTTGCCGATACCTGTCCCGATACCGCTGACGAAGAAAACCTGCATTATTGCTTATTGATGAAGATGGAGAAAAAGGTAGTTCCATAATTCCTTTCCGTGGCAAAAAGGGGATAATTCTCGTAGTGTTTCCTGTCAGTATGCTCAAGCACGAACCAGCCATCGTTTCTTAATAAGTTTCGCCTCACAACAATTTCCGGGATCTGGTCAATTTCTTCCAGGGCGTATGGGGGACCGGCAAAAATAAAATCAAATTTCATTCTGGTCCGTTTCAAAAATCTGAAAACATCCTCGCGGAACGTTTTCAGATTTTCCAATCCCAGCTTGTCCGCCGTTTCCCTTATAAAAGTCACCATCATGAGATTCTTCTCCACTACACTTAAATCGGTAGCCCCCCGGGAGGCAAGTTCAAAGCTGATGCAGCCGGTTCCGCCAAAAAGGTCCAGGGTCTTCATGCCTTCAATTTCCCGGTTGGATTGCAGAATATTAAAAAGGCCTTCTTTGGCTAAATCGGTGGTCGGCCGCGTGTAGGGCATCCTGGCCGGCGGAATTATTTTCCGTCCCCCCAGTTCTCCGCTGATTATACGCATATCGTCATTTTCAATAAAGAAGAAAAAAAATGAGTCGGATACTGCATTAATTCATCGGTGATCCGAATGCTGTCTTCCATGCTGTCAAAGCGGATATTCAGAAAATATTGTTCGAGGGCCTCATACAAAGCAGATCTTTTCTCTATCATTCCTGCAAGTTCAATGATCACTTCCTCCCGCTTCATCTTGAGCTGGTGACAGCAGTTCAGCAGGTTAAAAAGCACATCCTTCGAATCCTGGTAAGGAAAATGCTGGATCAGCTGCAACTGGCCACTTTTACAGATCATCACCTGCATCTGGTCTGGGTAGAAAAAAATTTTCAGATAGAACGGCTCTTCTTTTGCCGTAAACATTTTATAGCACTTCAGCTGAAGGCTATAAAAATGCCAGAATCGTGCATTCGGGAATTTTTCCTGCATGAGGTAGTGTAGTTTTTCAGGAATCCGATAGACATTATGGAATTCATACCAGGGAATCTTTTCATCCAGAACCAGGTCCTTGCTCAGGTCGCCATAAACGAGGTTGGTCACCGGTCTGGAACAGTCCTCGGAAAAATATTTCTCCGGCACGAGATTGCTTTCGGGGAAGTTATACACGAGGAACACTTCGTTGGCCGGGAACTGGGAAAGGATTTCGTCCTGTTCAATGATGTCGCGGACGATTTCATCGCAGGGGCCTGCTTTCCGGGGATTCCACTGAAAGGCTTTAATCGCTGCAGGCCGCATGCCCCGTACATTAAGCAGCACATAGGTAAGCAGCGATGCACCCACTTCTACAAGTAGTCTGCATTGAACAGGGTCCTCTGCGGAAGGGTTTTCATTATGTATGTCAAAATCAGGTCTGATTGGCATATAGCGGAGCGCAATAATACTACAATTCCGCCACTGATTTACAGGGCTGCACCGGGCAATATTTAATCAGCGGAAGGCTTATTGCCATTCCTTGAGCAATTGCCTGGCTGTGACTTTAACCCGGGTATCATCATAGATCATGTTGGGGAGTGTAAGCAGGTTCCGCAGAAGGCTCAAAGCCCTGTCATTTTCATCATTCCGGTGGTAAGCTCTTGCCAGCTCAAGATAATTGAGCAGGAATGCCGGGTTCAATGAACGGCTCTTTTCGAAATAATAAATGGACTGTTTTAAACTAGCTGAAGGAAGGCCACCATAAATGATTTTAGCAATGGACCTTTCGGCCAAATTAAGGTCGCTGACTTCGAAGTTCCATTTCCCCAGCACATGATAAGGTTTAAAATTTGAAGGATCCAGCCTGATCGAAGCTTCAGCATAAAGCTTGATATTCCTCGCAAGGATGATTCTCTCCCTTGTTCCTGCAATCAGGGAAAGGCGCCCCAGGGCAAGCGCCATCACAAAATTGGCATCAGAAGAATTGGGATTACTTCGGAGAGCTGCAGAAGCGTAATTTCTGGCAGCAATAAAATATACCTCCATCTTTTCCTTGCCGGATTGCCGGGCGCCGATGCGGCTCGAAAGCTCACTACATTTACAAAGGGAAATCAGATTGGAGGGTTCCTGCCTCAGGATTTCTGCATACTTGAGAAATGCCTCATTTTCATGCATCGCAGTTTCCTGTTGCGCGGCTTCTTTAAGAAGCTGATTGACGTCCTGCGAAAACAAATAAGATGGAAAAACAAAAAAGAGTATAAAAGAAAGCAATCGAGTCATACTTTAATCCTTGAACACCCGGTGCATTGTTACCCCTACTTTACCTATAAAGTTTTCTATTGGAGCCTGAAGTTTGTAAATGCTGATCCTGATTTCAGTTACAACCGGATATTGATTTTTTATCTTTAAGATAATGTCCTGACAGATCTTCTCCAAAAGAAAAACAGGATTGTGAATCTTTTGCTTCACAATTGCAAATAAATTAACATAGCTGATGGTATCTTCCGTGGTCTCAAAACCGGATTCCATTTCCGGAAAGGAAACGTGAAGGTTTACTTCAAACGTATTCATCACTTTCCGTTCCTCTTCATAAATACCATGATGAGCATGGAATACCAGGTTAAGAAGTTCAATGGTAAGCATGGCCTGATTTTAGTTTCACTTCATTCTTTTTATTCGGTTGCATTTCAATCTATTTTCGGTCTCAGGGCCAGATATCTTTCTGCATCAAGGGCCGCCATGCATCCGCTGCCAGCAGCAGTTACGGCTTGCCGGTAAACACGGTCCTGAACATCGCCGGCGGCAAAAATACCTTCTATGTTAGTGCGTGAGGTTCCGGGAACAGTTTGAATATATCCGGTTTCGTCCATATTCAGCCAGTCTTTGAATATGGCTGAATTGGGCTCATGACCGATGGCCACAAAAAAACCTTTTACAGGTATGGTCTGTTCCGTACTGCTGATTTTGTTTCTGACCCTGACCGCTTCCACATGGGTATCTCCAATCACTTCCATGACCTGGGTATTCCAATACAAATTGATATTCGGAGCTTCCTTTACGCGCTGCTGCATTACCTGGGATGCGCGCATGCTGTCCCGGCGAACAAACATATGTACCGTTGTACAAAGTTTGGACAGGTATAAAGCTTCTTCAGCAGCGGTATCACCTCCTCCTGTTAAAGCAACTTCTTTTCCCTTAAAGAAAAAGCCGTCACAAACGGCGCAGGCGCTTACTCCATAACCATTCAGTCTTTGCTCACTTTCGAGCCCGAGCCATTTGGCTGATGCCCCTGTTGCAATGATAACGGTATCCGCTTCAATCAGTTTCTCATCGTCAATCCACACCTTAAAAGGCTGCCCTGAAAAATCAACTTTGGTTGCAAGGCCAAAGCGGATGTCGGCTCCCATACGCACAGCCTGTTTTTCAAATTCCACCATCATCTCAGGTCCCTGAACACCGTTGGGATAGCCAGGATAATTCTCTACTTCGGTAGTAATGGTCAGTTGGCCACCCGGCTGTATACCCTGATAGAGCAAGGGCTTGAGGTTGGCCCGGGCGGCATAGATCGCAGCTGAATAGCCGGCAGGGCCAGATCCGATAATTAAATTATGAACTCTTTCTGTTGATTTATTTTCCATAATGATGAATCCTCAGCTTTGGGTAATGTTGACAAAAATAATCGTAAATGATGAATTAGAAGGTCGGGCAGTTGACAATGGACGGTTGGACCCGGGGGCATCGGTGGGCGAAGATGATCCTTTGAATTTGGTTTGAGTTTTATTGAAATATTTTTTTCGCAGGACGAAAACATCAGCGGGACAGCAATAAAAGAAATGGCGTGCCTGATCATTCAGCAAACACACTTCGAATGAAAATAAAAAAGCTCCCGGAGGCCGGGAGCCTGATATTATTCTTAATAAGGATTAACCCAGGTAGGCTTTCAGTGCGCTGCTGTATCGTGCTTTCTGGAGCCGTTTAATTGCTCTTTCCTTAATCTGGCGGATTCTTTCCTTTGTGAGATCGTATTTCTGACCGATTTGCTCGATGGTCACTCCGTTCTCGCCATCCAATCCGAAGTAGGCATTCACAATTTCTGCTTCACGCGGACTCAGTGATTTCAGTACCCGGCGGATTTCTGCGCGCAGAGAATCTTTCATCACATCATCATCCGTATCGTCCCCGCCTTCCAGCAGGTCGCCCATGGCAACATCTTCAGCTTCGTGAACCGGAGCGTCCAGCGAACTGTGCCGGGTATTGCTCTGGAAAATATTGTTGATCTCTGTTTCACTCATTTCGAGCAGCTCGGCAAGTTCTTCAGTACTCGGTTCCCGCTCGTGCTCCTGCTCAAAAGCCATATAGGCTTTATTGGCCTTATTATATGTACCAATCTTATTCTGCGGAAGACGAACCAAACGCCCCTGTTCGGCCAAAGCCTGTAAAATAGACTGGCGTATCCACCAAACAGCATAGGAAATGAATTTAAACCCCTTGGTTTCATCAAAGCGCTGGGCAGCCTTAATCAGTCCAAGATTTCCTTCATTAATGAGGTCGCTGAGGGAAAGACCCTGATGCTGGTATTGTTTTGCCACGGAAACCACAAAACGAAGGTTGGATTGGGCCAGTTTGTCCAGTGCCTTCTGATCCCCCATCTTAATCCGCTGAGCCAGAATAGTCTCCTCCTCAGGCGTAATCATGGAGATTTTAGAAATTTCCTGTAAATACTTTTCCACCGCCTGCGAGTCACGGTTGGTAATCTGCGTAGCAATTTTAAGTTGCCTCATAATGTGTAATAAATAAAAGTGACAAATGCCTTTGTCGGATACAAATCAACCATATAACAATGGTAAGCGCGGAAAAGTTGAAAAGGGGTATGGTTAAAAACGAACTCCGCGTCGTTCTTACACAAAAGTAACACCCATTCGTGGAACTTCATAGCCTTTGGCCTGGTAAAAAAATAAAAATTTGGATAAACTATATTTTTAGTTATATATTTGTTGCATAAACTAAAGATATAGTTATAGAAAATGCGGGCCTTCAGTCCCGGAATTCTAAAAAAAACACTCAAAAATTAACATTATGAACCCGGGAAAATCCCTGACGAAGGCTGAGGAACAGGTTATGCACACCCTGTGGAAACTGGGAAAAGGATTCCTTAAAGAGATCATTGAAGCCACTCCGGAGCCAAAGCCACATACCAATACGATAGCAACCATTCTAAAGATCCTGGTCGAAAAAGGATTTGTAGAATACAGCGTGCACGGGCGCAACAACCTGTACAAACCCCTGATTGGGCGGACCGAATACGGGAAGAAAACAGTCAACCAGATTATCAAAGGCTATTTTGAAGGTTCCCCGGCTCGTTTGGTTTCCCATTTTATCAGCGATCATAAACTAAGTGAGGCCGAATTAGAACAGCTCATGCAACAAATTCAGTCAGCCAAAAACATAAAGCCATGACGCTCCTGCTTTATTTCTTTAAGACCCTGATGATCTCGGGACTGTTGCTGGGGTATTACTGGTTTTTCTTCCGTAATAAACCCTTCCACCGCTTCAACCGCTATTTTTTGCTTGGGATACCAGTAATCAGCCTTATTCTTCCCACCCTCAGGCTGGGCTTGCCTTCGAACTGGCAAAAGGGTCCGGGTAGCAGTCCGGTTTACCTGCTCGGTGTTGCGAATGGAAGCTGGGAGGAATCAGTAACCGTTTATGCCAGCCATGGCTTCTGGAAAAGCATTCCCTGGGAATCGGTTTGCATAATGGCTGCGCTACTGGTATCACTTTTCTGGCTGGTCCGGTTTTACCGTTCACTCCTTTATCTCCGTTCTCTGCGGAGGAACAACCCCCATAGCGAATTTCAGGGGGCCCGTATTTACTTTATCCGGCAGAAGGGAACGCCCTTTTCATTCTTTAATAATATTTTCTGGAATGAATCCCAGGATCTGGCCGGCAGTACCAGCCAGCAAATCCTCAGGCACGAATTGTATCACGTTCAGAACGGGCATTCCGTTGATATTGTTTTTCTGGAAATTGCCAGGATATTTTCCTGGTTCAATCCCTTTCTTCACATCATCCGGCAGGAAGTGCAGGCCCAGCATGAGTTTCTTGCAGATGCCTACGCTGTTTCGGGTGAGGACCGGCTTTCCTACGCCGAGCTGCTGTTGGCCAACAGCATGCGGCCCGCGTCTTTCGAAATGGCACACAAATTCTTTCAAAACCATATAAAAAGAAGAATAGCCATGATAACATCCAATAAAAAAATCAGAGCCGGCCTGCTGAGCAGGATCATGATTCTGCCTGTAGTTGCCCTGATACTCGGTTTATTTGCATTCAAATTCCAAAAGGCTTCTGATCTTTTGGTTCATCCGCCTGGAATAATCCGCGTAATAGTGGACGCGGGCCATGGTGGTATTGACCCGGGCGTTACGGCAAACGGCAGGGCCGAAAAAGATATAAACCTGAGCATTGCAAGGAAAATCCGCCAATTGTCAAAATCGTATAATATAGATGTGGTCCTGACCCGCGAAAATGACGAGCTGCCCGGAGCTGTGAACAATATAAGAGAAGGTTTACGTTTCCGGACTGCGCTTGCCCGCAAAGAAAATGCTGATCTTTTTATTTCGATTCACACAGCCGGGGACAAGGATGTCAATGCGCCGGAAGGGTTCGATATTTACGTGCCTGAAACTACCAGTTCCGTATTTCCGGGATCAGTGAAATTAGGATCCAGCATTAGCGAATTCATCCAAAAGGATTGCTCTATCGCACCCGAACTTAAACAACAACCCAAACCCGATATCCTGATCCTTTCCCATGCCACCGTGCCCGCAATACTAATCGAATGCGGGAACCTGTATAAAAAAACCGACTTCGATTTCATTACTGAAGATGCAAACCAGGATAAAATTGCCAGGGATATCCTGGAAGGAATCCGGAAGTATGCACTGAAGTCAACCGATTTTGTTTATCCTTCATCTATCCGGCCAGATACTATATTGAGTGAAAAGCTTGAAAAGCTCGACCCAAATAGTATTTCTTCTATTACGGTTTTAA
>JANWIY010000136.1 GCA_025449645.1 Chitinophagaceae bacterium
GAGGCGACAAGAAAACGCCTATCTGGGGTCCGGCGCTGATTGTAAATGTATTCGTTCCTGTAGACTTCAGTGTGCCGACATCATACGCATAATTGCTATTGGCTGTATTGTACCCGGAAGTTCCGATTGTTGTCCCAAGCATTATGGTACCCCTGCTAAACTGTGCTTTCGTGCATATTGAAAATAAAAGGCAGGCCGTTGTCAGAATAAAAATTTCTTTTTTCATAACCCGTTATTTAAGTCAAAATCCATTGTATCCATATCACATGGTTAACGAATGGATAGCGTTTCAGATTGCTTAACAATGATGCCCGGTTTGACTAATAAGATGTTAAGGAATCGCTGTTACCCATACTTTTTGAAAACGTTATCAACGAAAGTGATGGAAAAGAAGTTGGCCATAAACAGCCGGGTCAGGATCTCCAAAAAAAGTAATTCCCTGCAACATCACTAAATGTGAATTGACCTTATCACCAGGAAGGTTCTTTATTCCGGAATTCAAAGAGAATCTATATTATGCCCTATATTTGAACACCTCAAAGGATTCCCTGCGAATGAAATTCTCTAACCAGCTAATGGCTGTGCTCACGTTATCCAGGTACAGCTTGCTGGCTACATTGAGAAGTCCTACCTCAGTCGTTTTTTCACTGCTCTTCCCCATCGTTTTTATCGTGGTTTTCGGTTCGATGGTAGGCGATCAAACACCCAAACCGAAACTCGCCGTAGGTGTGGAATGTGATACCGCAAATCTGGTTTTCAGGGCGTTTGATCAAATTTCTTCCTTTGTTTTGGAAAGAAACATGACGCCTTCGGAACAGTTGGATGCTTTGAAAAAAGGGCGACTCACGGCTGTGATGAACATCTCTGCCGATAGTGGTTCCACCATTCCACACTTTAACATAAGCCTGAAATCGGCCGGCGCATCGCCCGCAACACTTTCCCTGCTCAATACAATCCTGCGGGAAGCCATTCAAAGGATTAATGAAAATGTTTTCCCTATAAATAAAACCATAGCGACCCTCAAAATTGTCCGAACCCCCGGGCGTACATACAAGCAGATTGATTTCATCCTGCCCGGCCAACTCGGCTTTTCATTACTCATGGCTGGAGTTTTCGGATCTTCTTTCCTGCTGTTCAGTCTGAGGCAAAGCCTGGTCTTGAAACGCTTGAGAGTAACTCCGGCAAATAAAAGCACGATTATTCTTGCAGAAATGCTAAGCCGTCTTTTCTTCCATGTGATCGCTTTTATTATCATGGTGGCGCTTGGCTATTATGCATTTGGGTTCACGCTGGTTAACGGTCTACCCACTTTCGCTGAAATGCTCGTTTTCTCCCTTTTCGGTCTCGGCATCTTTATGGGAACAGGATTTATCATCAGCGGAGTGCTACAGAACGAGAGTTCTATTTCACCTGTTGCCAATACGATCACCTTACCACAGATCCTGCTATGCGGATTGTTTTTCCCCATCGAAAGCTACCCGCACTGGTTACAGGGATTTTGCAATCTCCTGCCGCTCACTTTCTTTGTAGAGGGCCTCCGTAAAATTGCCTTTGAAGGCACACATATCTGGGAGATGCCGAAGCAATTGCTCGGACTTCTGGGGTGGACGATCTTAGTCGGATTCTGGTCCGTCAGATCCTTTAAGTGGGAATAAATAGCCTGTTGCCTGCGCGCAGAATTCTTTTTCAGACTCATGCTGCTGCGTAAACAGATCAAATCAAACTGAGGTTACCACTTCAGGGCGCTATCCAGATTTTCGTGCTGATCAGATCGCTATTATGTGTTTCAGCCAGCCAGTTCGCATTATTGAAGGTCTGCTCCGAATTCGGATATTGATACCTGTTATAATTCCCATAGGTCTGCATATATCCGGCGGCATTATTTTGATCCATGGGCGTAAGGCCTCCTGTTCTTTTTAAAAGTGTCCATGCATCCCAGGGCTGGCGTATCATGTCAATCCATTCCTGAGCATAAATTTGCTGGGTGGCGTGTGCTGCATCGGATGGATCCAGCAGAACGATCGGATTATTTTCAACAGCGCTGATCGTTGAATCTGAAGGAAGGCCGGCTGGTTTGTTTACCACCCAAACAGGAGAGTTGATGGCAGCCTGGGTCCAGAAATTCAGGGAAGCTGAAATACCCGCGTTATATTCCGTTTTCGCGGCAGCCAGATCTGCTGCCCCTGCGATCCCCCGGGCATCAATCTCTGCCTTTAGAAAATGGACTTCCGCCGCAGTCATAAATAATTCAGGTATGGTTTGATCCCTGCTCCAGTAATAATTAAAATTTGCATATAAATTGACAGTGCTGCCCGTGCCATTTTTATTTGCCCAGTCAGCATCTCTCAATGTATTGTAAGGGTCTCCCCCTTCAGGTGGGGTGGAAGAAGTAGGATTTTGCGGAAACGGATTCCACTGACCGGCATTATTGGGTTCAAAAAAGATAATACAGCGGGGATCAAATATTCCGCTGCCATCCGGGTTGTTGGTTCCAGACATCATTTGCCACATCATCGTGCCCATGCGGAGCCTGCATTCTGTTCCAAATGTGTACTGTCTTGCGCTGAGATCCATATTCGGGATATTGGCAGGATAAAGGCCGATATTGTCGGTTGTATAATCAGATAATAATGGTTTGGTTAATGCGTCGGTGATTTGCGGGGTAGCATCTGCCGGATCCTTGCCAAAAATATTTAATGCCAGACGCAGGCGAAGGGAATTGGCAAATTTTATCCATCCGGAAATATCATTCCCCAGAACATAATCACTACTCCCGAATGAATATTGCTTTGGGTCGCTGCTGTTAAAGCCATTGACCGCGTCTTCAAGGTCGTTGAGACATGAAACATATATGCTTTGCTGGGAATCGTAGGGAGGTTTTAATACTGAAGGATTCGAAGGCGAGTAGTTAACCGCATCTCCGGCTTTTGAATAAGGCATATCACCATAAAAATCAGTCACCTTAATGGCCTGATACGCCCTCAACACCTTCATCATTAACTTCACATTGTTATAAATGGTTGAGTCAGGACTTGCGGATACAATGCCCATAAAAGCATTATAGTTGGAAAGGTTAAGATAGAAATTGCTCCATATGCCGGTAGATGCATAGGGGAAATCCGGATGGGCATATACCATACCCTGCTGTGTTATCGGGTACAGCCATCCGTTATCGTCATTCTGATCGCCACCTGAAAGTGCCAGATTACTGACAAACGCCACATAAATCTGCGGAAGTGTAGCAATTGTAGAGCCCGTCCATGGCTTATTAATTGTTTGGAAATTCTTTGAGCAGGATGCAATCCCGGCTGCCAGCACGATCAGCAAAGCCAGCGGCAACCTGCTTTTCTTATAGTAAGTCATACGAATTTTTTTGTTAGTGATAATAATATTTACTTCCATTAAAATCCTGCTTTTACAGAGAAACCAAATGAACGCACACTTGGCAAAGCGCCGAACTGGATTCCCTGTACGTTGGTTGTTCCACTCAAACTTTCAGGATTGATATGATCTGGCAATGTTGTAAATAAATAAAACAGGTCGCGTCCAATTAATGAAAGAGACAAACTCTGGAATATTCCGGTTTTACTAACCAGACTATTCGGCAGCCGGTAAGTAATATTTAATTCTCGCAGCTTGCCCCAGCTGTTTGTAAATATGCTGTTGGTTCGTACAATGGGTACATTGTCCCAGGATTGATAATTTCCTGCATACTTCCACCAGGAATTTACAACAGCTGTATTTGGTTTACCATCAGGTGTCACGCCTTGTAATATCACACCGACATTACCCGTAGTGCCATCCGGAAATGTATAGGGCAACCCATGGCCATCCCTCTCCTTAATAGTCTCAGGAGCTTCTCCCTGACCCATTATGGTCGCATAGTCTCCGGACCAAATCTGGCCCCCGATCTTAAAATCGGTTAAAACATATAAGCTGAAACTCTTGTATGAAACCGTATTACCAATACCGCCAATCAGTTTAGGTGTGGCATCCCCGAGTTTGACGAACGTGGGGGTAGTGGCGTATTGTGCGCCTATAACCGCGCCATTACCCGTATTCATCCCATCCGCATACCAGAGGTTTACAACCTTCTGGCCGTTCATATACAAATAGTCGTATCCGTAAATGCTGCCATAATCATCCCCCACACGCGCATTCATATTCACTCCGTCTCCGCCACCGCTGCTTCCGTCGCCTGAAAACCAGCTTCCGAGAGGCAACTGATCTATACCTGGTGAAAGGGAAACCACTTTATTGCGATTATGTGCCCCATTTACGGTTATATCCCATGTGAAATTTCTTGAACTGATAATTTTAGCGTTGACAATAAACTCAATGCCTCTGTTTCTCAAAGCACCTGTATTGATCGTAAGCTGATCTGCTCCCGAAGAAGTGGCGATAGGTACCGGAAGGATCTGATCGTAGGAATAAATATCATAATAAGTAAAATTAAAATTCACCCGGTTCTTAAGAAAGCTGAGGTCCGTTCCGATTTCAAATGAACGGGATTGCTGCGGTTGTATCGACAAGGAAGGCAGGGTGCTTGGTACCGAAAGGCCGGTTGTGAAACCTCCATGCGTAACGGGACTATATGTGAAGACCGTTTGATAAGGAACATAACCGTTGGCGCTGGAAGCTGCTGCAAGCCTGAGTTTACCATAACTTAACCAGTTGCTGAAAGCTTGCATCTTAAGAGCGTCTGTAAATACCCAGCTCAGGCTGGCTGAAGGGTAGAAAAAGGATAATTTGGAAGCCGGTAAGGTGGAGGACCAGTCATTTCTGCCACTCACCTCGAGAAACAAATATTTTTTATAAGAAAGGTTCAATAATCCATACACGGAATTAAGTTCACTTTCAAATCTGTTTTCCGTTGGCATGGGAAAGGGATTCGTGCCTGCATAGTTTGTTATATTATAAGTAAACGGGTAGTTGAAAGGCCCCGGATTCTTGTTGGCCAAATCATACAATTTGTAGTGATAGTTGCTTGCACCAACGGCAAAGCTGGCGTCAAAATCCTTAAACAAATCATCTTTATGAGCGGTTAACATGCCGTCAAAATTCTGAATCGATACGGTGGAAAGATCGTTTGAATATAGCCCGTCTACACCCGCAGGATCGTATGGTTTGGCTCTGGTTTCAAACTGGTTGGTCAGATAATCTTCTCCCACGTGACCGGTCGCATTCAGCCAAGGCAAAATATCTCCCGTTAATTTGATCGATCCCAATAACTGGTTTTGGGTGAAAATGGTCTGATTATCCAGCGTGTTCCACCAGTAGTTTCCAACACTGGAACTTGGATATGGGCTGTTACCGGATACCAGGTTTTTATTGAATGAACCATCGGGATTAAAAGTAAGGCTCCTCTCCAGTGGTTTATAATCGGCAGGCAAATGATAGGTAGTAATATACCCTACACCGCTGTTCGAAAGCGGCGAATTATTTGTGCTATTCTCTGATAAAATATCCGGCGCATTTAGGCGGTTTAAATTGGTGTAGCTGGCGGTAACTTCCGCCTTTACCTTTTTGCTGATGTTGATGGATGAACCTACGTTGAAAACATTCTGCGTGTAATTACTATTATAGGTAATTGCATCGTTGGCCGTTCTGGTATAGGATGCGCGCAAGGTGCCAATATCGCCGCCACCTGAAAAAGATATATTGTGGGTGGTCGTGCTTCCGTTCTTGTAAAAACTTTTGAAAATATTGGGATTTGCAGTGTAGGGACGCGTCGTTCCATCCCACCATACCAGGGGCTGGCCCTGCATTTTGGGTCCCCAGGATGCACCATCGCCGGGGAAACCAATAACATTGTAAAAAGGTATTGTAGTGCCGGGTAAATCCTGGTGGGCACCATACTGATCCCCTTCTGTAAACTCCCTGTCGTTGCCACTGGCATCTTTATTAAAGGCAGGCGTGGCAGAATATAAAGTTTCCGTCATGCCACTTCCGTATTCATGCTGCAATTGCATATACCTGTAAGGCGTGTTCCACCGGTCAGAGAAATTATAATTAATTCCCAGGCCATTCTGCCTGGTCCCTTTTTTTGTGGTAATCAATATGACTCCGTTAGCGCCCCGGGCCCCGTATAAAGCTGCCGCCGTTGGTCCTTTTAACACATTAATGCTTTCCACATCATCTGCATTAATGGTATTCAGAAATGAGCCATAGTCGACGCCAGGCTGACTAACATCTCTTGATCCGGTTACATTTGACGCATCGAGTAATCCGTTTGTGGAGAAATTTTGGCCCTGCGGCAATATGGGTTCATTATCTACCGTAACGCCATCCACTACAATCAGCGGCTGGTTATTTCCAAATAAACTATTGTTACCGCGGATGACTATGCGCGTGGAGCTGCCTTCCACACCATTTGGCACAGTAATATTCAAACCGGCAGCCTTCCCGATCAAACCGTTGGCAATATTGGGCGGATCTGCTTTAATCAGGTCCGGACCATCCACTTTCTGAACGGAATAGCCCAAGGATCTCGCTTCTCTTTTTATGCCCAGCGCAGTAACCACCACTTCACCCATTGCATTTTCAGATTTTCTCAATGAAACATGTATGTTGGATGAGCTACCGACCGAAACTCTTGAGTCCAGATAACCTACGGATGAAAATATGAGCACATCCCCGTCATTGGCCTGAATTTGAAAATGCCCTTTTTCATCGGTTACAGTTCCTCTCGAAGTGCCCGCAATACTTACACTCACTCCAAGAAGCGGCGAGCCATCTTCAGAAACAACCGTTCCCTCCACTATTTTAAAAGGCTCCAACCCGTCAGCTTCATTTTGAATCGATGCCATTTTTTCTTCATTCTTTTTAAGAATGATCTGGTTGCCAATGACTTCAAATGAAATCTCAAATGGGCTGAATAATCTGATCAGCAAGTCGCCAAGCCTTTCATTATTGGCCACAACGCTGATCTTTTTTTTCGCAGGCAGGATATTACTGCTGTATGTAAATCCCACGCCGGCAGAAGCCGCAATTGTTTTTAAAACTGACTTCATCTCCCTGGCCGGCAGATTCAGTGACACTTTCTTATTTAATATTTCCTGACCATTTACTTTTTTAGCAAATGTGTAACTGACAAAGCTCAGGGTCAGGAGAATTTGAAGGAGTGTAACTTTCATAATGAATAGAACAGCATGTTTTGGATTTCCGGTTTTGTTCATAACTTTAAACAGTTTTGTCATTGAATAAAATAGGTGGCAAATGAATCCTTTAAAGCGCGTTCTCTAAACACTTGAAAGGATGAATAAAGATGTGGTGGTGTTCCCGCACTACCACTCTTTCTACGAAATATTATTTACAGCCTTTGCCGTCAATAAATACCTGATTGTCTGCAATTCTATAAGTCGCACTGATGGCCTCACAGATAATCTTGAGTTTTTCCTCAAAAGCTTCGTCTGTCAGCGAAGTGGTGACATCGCATCTGGAAAAAACCTGCTGATCAAAATTTATCCTGATACCATAGCCTTCCTCCAGTGTTGCAAATATTTTCGAAACAGGCATTTCCTCAAATTTGAAATTGATTGGACGCGCTTCCGGCGTTTCATTTAACTTCGTTCCCCCGCTGTCAAGATCTGATTTGACTATCCGGTTGGATTGTGGGGTATAAGTTATGAGTTGGTTTGGGTTGAGTATGAATTCTGCTTTATTCCTGTTATTATTTTTGGAAACTGAAACTTTCCCTGTTTTTACCAGCACTATGATATTGCCATTGTGTTTATTGTTGCTGACATTGAAGCTTGTTCCCAAAACTTTCAGCACGATTTCTTTGGTATACACATAAAATGGACGGTTCGCATCTTTGGCAACATCAAAAAAAGCGTCCCCATTCAAATAGATCGTTCTTTTATCATGCTGAAGGAAAACACTGTATTCAATAGAAGAGCCCGGCCGCATGGTCACTTTAGTTCCGTCCACCAGGTAGGCTATCTGGTTTTGATTTGTACTGTTGAGTCTTTTAAGGGTATTGTTTTCAATGATTGCAGCTATTTTAGGGCCGATCTCTTTCGGCTCATTCCCCCGGATTTTTTTTGGATTGTAGAAAATTGCGGATCCAAGGATAATTAATGCCGCAACGGAAGCTGCTATCCAATATTTTGTGCGGTACCTGATCGCTCTAATTGGAAACCCTGTCTGTGCCGGTCTGATCTGTTCATTGATTTTCGCCCATATGCTTGCTGAAAGCGGTCCGGCATTTGCGAATTCCTGAGCTTCCCGTAGATTAAATGCCAACTCTTTTGCCTGCAAAAAGCTATCCAGCTGCTCAGGATGTTCTTCCATCCATTTTCCCCAATAGGCATTGCTTTCTTCATCCGGAAGAATAACCCATTTAATAAATTGATCATTTTCCAAAAAAGGTAAAATATGGGCTTCGAAATTCTCCAAAGTAATCAGATAGGTTTGAAAAGAGGATGGACCATTCTTAAGGAAGTGTAAAGAATCAGTCATTTATACTCAAATTACCTTGAACTTATTTTCGTGTCAGAAAAATAAGCATATTACGGTGCTGAGTGCTGATGCGAAAACAACCGATTTCAGGTTTTTCTTGATGCGGCAAAGTGCATTGTAGAGGAGATTACTGACCGATTGATAGTTCATCTGGAGGAGTAGGGCGATCTGGTCGTTTGAAAAGCCCTGATAAAATCGCAATTGGATCACTTCCTGCTGTCTCTTGGAAAGACTTTTGATCACTTTTCGCAATAAATGAACCTGGGAATCCCTTATTTCTTTATCTATGATTGCCGATTCAACCGGCAATTCAAATCTGGCAAATGCAGACCGCATGGAATTCGGTAAAAAGGGGCTCTGCAGCTGGCGTTTTTTTTCTGAACGGATAAGCTTGTAGCGGAGGGCCTTGAACAGGTAGAACTTCACGGATTCAACAGTAGCAAGATTTTTATGCGAGTACCACAATTCAACAAATAAATCCTGAATGGCATCCTTTAATACTTCCTGATCTTCACAAATTTTCGAGCCGTAACAAATGAGATCAGGGCTATGTAATTGATAAAGGCTTGCAAAAGCATTTTTGTCACCATCCTTAAATTGAGACCAAATTTCGCAGTCATTGGTTTGTTCGCGTCTCATATCAGTACAGGCAAGCGCGTTTGGTGTTCGGAGAATTATAAAAGTAGCATTAAGTTAACCAAAATTAACGTAAATATAATTCTGAGAAAAAAACGGGGAACAGGAATGGTCAGCAGCAGGACAGCATTTCTATCGCAGCCCTGCCTTCCTCCATCACCTCATATATGAAAAGCAATTATCCGAAGGATACCCTGGTTAAAGCTTTCGAAAATATTGACAGTACCATACTGGTGATCTCGAAAGACAATGGACTGTATGCAAACCTCTTTTCCTCATCAGGAAATTTATTGAAAAGAATTTCATTATCTCCTCCGGTCGCAGCCGAACAACAGGTAACGCAGGATTCCTTGCCTATCAATGCAATTTCTTTTCTCAGTACCAGCTTTCCTAACTATGTATTTGAGAGTGCCGTTTCCTTGACGCTTAATAATGTTCTGCAGGGATATGTTGTTGTGATTGATGCGGACAACACCAGGTATGCTGTCAGGTTTGATGCAACAGGAAAATTAATTTCGATTAAAACAATATGGTAATAAAAATAGAAGGCCAAATTCACACCGGACAAGGGTTCGCGACAAAAATGAAATGTGCATAACTATGTGTGTAATGGGTGTAAAAGAGAAACGTCAAAAATTTGGAAACGCTCGTATCTGTTTTGTACTTTAGTGTGGTAATTGAGAAACGGAAATCTGTAAAAAGGTTGAAGTAACTCAATTGAGAAGTGAAAATCTGTAACAAGATAGAAACAACTCAAGGAAGCATCGGGTCAGTAAGTACAGAAGCGAAAGCTGAAATTACTAAAAAGGCTTGGTGCTTTTCCTTTTGTATCAATCGATGGTCTTTCATCCTGAAGCCCTGGCTCCAAAGTTTCATCGCAATTTTTTACCTAAAATTGCATTATCTGATTCATTTTCAATAATTCCGGTTGATTCTAAGGCCTGATCTTCATGGCCCGGACTGCAGACTATTTTTCCTGTTCCCCATCTGACCCCTTTCCAAAAACGCTGAATCTGGTTTGATCCTTCTTCTAAAATCTGCATTTGTTCTCC
The DNA here is from genome assembly GCA_025449645.1 of Chitinophagaceae bacterium. Lineage (GTDB taxonomy): Bacteria > Bacteroidota > Bacteroidia > Chitinophagales > Chitinophagaceae > Puia. Next base: position 10,152 of record JANWIY010000136.1, read on the forward strand.
GGCAAGCCTTTGACGCCGGGCCTGGCAATAAATACATCACCACTTTCCGGATATTTTCGCAACTCCTCTCCATTAAGATCCTGCCGGGCAGTTGTAATTACCAGGTGATCCAGGTATTCACCCGAAAATGCGCAGGATGTGACATTTGGTACAGGTAAATTGATCATGTCCAGTAATTCACCGTTCCGAGGGTTCCACTTGTATACCCCAAATCCGCCCCAGTGTGCAATCCATAGCATGCCCTCTTCATCAATGGCCATTCCATCCGGAACGCCCAAATTGGCAGGAATATGAACAGCCACAGATTCGAATTCTATTTGCCCCGATGCCTGATCAAACCGGAATGAACTGACGGTTCTTCTGGGCGTGTCAATATAATACATGTGCAGGTTATCAGGAGACCAGGCTATACCATTTGAAATTGAAACCCGTTCCAGTTTTTTTTGCAGAGTCAGACCATCGTCCACACAGTACAGGCTGCCAGCGCCGGTAATAAATTCCGAATGCATGGATCCAACCCAGAGTCTCCCCTTGCTATCACAAGCTCCATCATTACAGCGGTGATCCGGCATCTCTTTTTCAATGTCCAACAGCCACTCCAACTTATCCTCATCCAGATTATATCTTGCCAACCCGCCATTCAAACCCAATAATAATTGCTCATGCTTATCCCGGAGAATGAGGGTCACTTTATAATCGACTTCCCTTGTGCTTACCGTATGATCCGACCAGCTATATTCATAAAATTTCCTGGCTTCTATGTCGGTCCAGAAACAAGATTTCCTGGCAGGATGCCAGAGGGGGCCTTCTCCGAGAAAACATTGTGCAGGGTATAACAAATAGGCCATCATAATTCCCTGGCTATGGTTTTAGGCCAGTGTGTTTCCATCTTGTGGCGTAAAAACGAAACGCTCCTTGCAAGCTGATCCATTCCATCAACACCGTCTTCAATACTGATCCAGCCATCAAACCCAACCCCTTCCAGCTCCCTGAAAATCGCATCGTAATCATTCAATCCTTTGCCGATCTCACCGTGCCTGAGGCGGGAAGCATAACCCTTCACTCCGGCTTCTTCCCTGCGGAGATCTTCCAATGTTCCCCTGATCAGATAACGATCACTTGCATGCATGGTAATTACCCGGTTTGATATGAGCTTCAGTAGTTCCAGCGGATCTTCGCCGGCCAGATAGGCATTGCTTGGATCGAAGTTTACTCCGAAATCCGGATGCTGGATGCTGTTCACCAGTCTGCAAAATACATCCGCCTTTTGTGCAAACTCCGGAAATTCCCAGAAATCATCTTTATAATGATTTTCAAGAATCAGGGAAACGCCATTTTCATGGGCATATGGCAGGCAGGCTTCAATACAATTCACTGCGTAGCTCAAACCTTCGTCGACAGAAATTCCGGGACGGCGCTGGCCAGACAAAACACGGCAATATGATCCGCCAAGAGCCCGGGTCATGTCGATCCATCGTTTTTGCTTCGCTACTTCCCCATTCCTGAAGGCCGGGTCGGGATGGGTGAAATCCGGGGAACAGCACATCATTGGAATTTGTTTCCCATGATCCTCCGCCTGCCTTCGGAAACGCAGCCAGTTTTTTTCATCCTCCATTTCCAGAAAACCGGCGTACCACTCCAGGCCATCAATATCCAGCTTTCCGGCAAGCTCAATCCATTCGGCAATATGCATGCTGCCATCCTTACAGAGTGCCTGCATAAAAGCTTTAGGAAAGGCAGCCAGATAGGGCATAAATAAATACCAGGGTTTATATTTTGGAATTTCCCCGCAGTGTCGATTCGTCTTTTGGAAAATTTCGTCCGATGAAAGGATGCTGTTCCAGGTCCACTACCTGGCCGCTAATTGGTCCGCTTTCATCTGCAAGCCAGTAGACTGCAGCGGCGCCAATTTCTTCAGGTAGTAATATACGGCCTGAAGGAGCATAAACTGCAGGAACCTGTTTATACCAATCTTCAGCCAATCCCTGATCGCGTTTACGGAGGATCTCCGTTTCCGTCATTACCCAACCCGGATTGATCTGATTGATCCGGACACCATTTTCACGGTGTAATGTGTCACCTAAATTGCGCGTCATAGTCATAAGCGCGCCTTTTGATACACTGTATGCCAATAAATTCGGCTCTCCGCACCAGGCATTTACAGATCCGATATTCAATACACAGCCGCGGTTCCTGCTCAGCTGAAGCAGGGCCGCCTTGATAAGTTCGAAAGGAGAAAGGGTATTCACCTCAATCACCCTGCGGAAAAACTCCAGATCTGTTGTGTGAATATTAGATGAAACAACCATTGCAGCGTTGTTTACCACCGCATCCAATCTGCCGAAAGCGTTCATGGCAAGATCAACCAGCCTTTGAGGAGCGCCTTCTACGCTGATGTCTTCAATATGTAAAATGGAATTGGTCCTGCCCAGTTCATTCCGCACCTCTTCACCCAGGTCGTATTCAAGGCCATGAAGAACGACTCTTGCCCCCTCTGCAACACAGCGTTTGGCAATGGCTTTTCCAATGCCCGTAGTACTTCCGGTAATGATGATCACTTTGTTTTGCAGTCTCATGACTAAACAGGTTTAAGCACACTTTTTACAACTTCACCCCGATGCATTTTTTCAAACGCCTCACGCCATTCCGTTATCGGCCAGATGCCCCCGATGATCGGCTTAACATTCAATTGTCCTGATGAAAGTAACGCAATCACCCGTTCCCATACGGGCCAGTTATGGCTGAAACTTCCCTGCAGCGAAATATTTTTTTGCACAAGGGGATCCAGCGAAAACCCAAGCGGCTGAGTACCCCAGCCTACTTTTGTAATATGGCCACCAGGGCGAACAAGCTCCATGGCTATTCCGAGGGTCATGCTTGTTCCTGCCGCATCAATAATGCAATCCGCTCCCAATCCGTCTCCCTGCATGGCCCAACCTTCAGCATCTCCCGTGATCGCTTCACAGCCATAAGTTTTTGCAATTTTCAGTCGGTGACTATCAGTTTCCAGCCCAACGACCGCCACTTCTGCTCCGCAAAGCCTTGCTACCGCAGCACATAAAATCCCGATCGTGCCAGGACCGAGTACGATCACACGGTCGCCAGGCTTAAGACGGGTGTTTTCGACCACAGCATTGAATGCAACACAACAGGGTTCTGTGAGACAAGCTTCTTCAAAGGCGAAATGGTCCGGAATCCGGTGCAGGCAGCGCGAAGGAACGCGCACATAACGTGTCATCGCGCCATCCACGCCGTAACCGAATCCTTTTCTTGAAGGATCAAGTTGATAAAGGCCCCGCCGCGACATCGGACTATTAGTATCTATTACTGCCGCCGTTTCGCTTACGACGCGGTCACCTTTTTTCCAGTCCACAACCCTGTTACCGGTTTCAGCAATAAAACCTCCGAACTCATGACCAAGCACCACAGGATAGTTCACCTTCCAGCTTTGATCTGCCGTCCACTGATGCAGATCGCTTCCGCAAACGCCAACATTCACCACTTCCAGCAATACGTCATCATCTCCGATCACGGGCTTTTCGAAGTCGCGGATCTCCACAGATCCCTTTGCGGCGCCATAGTTAATAACAGCTGCTGATTTGTTCCTGGTCATTTGAAAAATCGATTCAAGGGGTCATCTAAATGTTTCTGCCAATTTTTACATCTCCATAACCGTGTATTTTATCGCAGATCATACGAAGACTGGTTTCGAGATCACCTGTCGCCGTCCTGAAAGCATCTGCGTCAACAATCAGCGGAGCTCCAAGTACAACCAATGGAGCTCCATACAGAGGGCATTGAATTGCCTGCTCCAGGGTAAGGCCGCCTACTGCCTGCACTGGCACAGAAACGGCTTCCACAATATAACGCAATTGGGTCAGGGGACTGGGCATCGGTAACCCGCGCGATGCAATTCCCCTCCGTTCATCATAACCAGTATGATGAATGATATAATCGCAGCCTAATTCTTCCATCATTTTCGCGGCTTGCACTTTATCGGGACATCCCAGGTTGTCTCCCATTATTTTTATTTCAAAGTCCCTCCCTGCCTTGACCACACAACGAATGGTCTCCTCATGCGCTCTCGCCATGACAACAACATGTGTTGCACCTGCGCGGGCCATCATTTCCGCCTCAAGATAACCCCCGTCCATTGTTTTCAGATCAGCCACAATAGGAAATTGCGGAAAAGCTTCATGCAATTTTCTTACGCCGTGCAAACCCTGTGACAGGATCATTGGCGTTCCCGCCTCAAGCCAATCAACTCCGGCGCGAATAGCCATTGCGGCAGTTTCCAGCGCTTCGTCGAGATCAATGAGGTCAAGCGAAATTTGAACAATAGGCTTCATCATGCTTCTTAATAATTTATACAGCTCCTGCTTCTTCCCCGGTTAAGGGCATATTATATCACTTTAATACTTCATGGGGCATTGCATTCCATTAATTGAGCGATCGCATGGCGGCCAATATTCCTGCCTCTTATCACAGATTAATGGAACCCGGACGAAAAATTTGAAATCAATCCAACTCTTTTATTCTGATATTTCTGAAATAAATTGGTGCACCTGCATGCTTGCCCTGGAATCCAACATGTCCTTCCAGCTCGATTGAAGCCAGAGGCTTACTCAGCCAGGCCGGAATCTTCGTGCCATCAGGATTTGTTTGGGCAGAAGTATACAAGCTCATATCACAGGTATTGACCAATTCGCCGTTTAATACCACCCAGATTTTTCTACCAATGCAGGAGATGGTGTAATGATTCCATTCTCCCGGTTTTTTGACCAGATGTCTGGTTGCCGCCTGGTGGCCGAATATCGCAGCGCATTGCCAGCTTGGAGGAGAATTCGCCCACTCGGGATCAAAATCATCTGCGATTTGAATTTCCACAGAATTTTCTGTCCATTTTTTCATGTCGCTGCCATGTACAAATACTCCGCTATTCGTTCCCTTTGCGTTTTTAAATTCAAGGTCCACTATAAAATTATGATAAGCCTTCCTGCTCCAAAGCGCCTCATCTTTGGTAGCTGTAATTATTCCGTCGTTACAACTCCAGACACCCCGGGGGAAAATACCATCTGAGAGATCGGCATTAAAAAGTTCTGTCCACCCCGGGCCGGTTGTGCTGGGATGGGTAAGCGCAGGCCCCTGGGCCTCAATTCCAGTTATTATCGTGAATAACAGACTGATCAGTAAAAAAGATTTTTTTCTCATCTCAACATGGTTTTTAAATTATTTATTTCTTTTAAACAGCTCCAATCCTATCCGGAGTTTGGTATTTCGATACCAATTTAAGAATTTCAGGAATCCTTTCCTGAGTAAGCCCGGCATTTACCCGTCCAGGATTCCCAGTCTTTTGTTTTCCCGTTTGCACATGTACTGGATGACTCCCTGAAGCGGAAAGATCTGGCTTTAAAGATTACCCCTAAGGGTAAACATTTAGAAGCAGGCTTTAAATATGTTATTCAGGGGCTCCGCGAAAATAATAAAGTTGGAAAGCCGTTGCAGGAGCAGCGTAAAATCAATATCTATGAAAAAGGTAATCACTACCTGTGTGCTGGTGCTTTTGTTGTGTTTGTTTCAACAGGTTTTCGGGGCAACCCGGTTTTGGATAGCCGGAACGTCCTCCAACTGGAATAATATAGCCAACTGGTCAAATGTCTCCGGTGGCGCAGGAGGATTGAGCGTTCCGGTTGCAGCAGATGATGTTAATTTCGATAATCACGGCATAGGAAATTGTAACCTGGACATGACGGTAAACGTAAAGAGCATTACTGTTTCCGCCTTGTACACGGGAACAATAACCCAGGGTACAAATCCAATCACAACAGTTCAGACGGCATCTTTTTCCGGCGGTAATTTTGCAGGCGGCAATTCGGATATTATTTTCGGCGGCGCTTTCACCGTTTCCGGAACTGCATTCACTTCCACTTCCACCGCTCTTGAACTGAGAGACAACGCAGCTTTTACCGGGGGCAGTTTTATCCACAACAACGGTACTGTAAGGTTCAACTGCGTTAACAATGCAGCTCAGGCCATCACAGGTACCGGTCCTGTCTTTTATATATTAGAGTTCGTAGGTATTTCAAGGACCTATACAATGTCTGCGCTCGTCGGGGACATTACGGTAATCAACAGCCTGAATACATCCGGCAGCGCATTTTACAGGCTCACAGGAGGAGTGATTGACGTAAACGGAGACATAAACAGTACAAATACGGCCACAGGATGCGGCGGAGATGCCCAGTTTAATATTGTCGGGGCCGGCACCCAAAACTTCAATGGCAGTACCGTTGCAGGAGCAGGAGCGCTCACACAACTTACCATCAATAAACCATCAGGCACACTGACCCTTGCGAATTTTCCCGGCGTATCAAATAATTTTATTTATACCGCAGGAGCTATTAGTCCCGGAACTTCTACTTTTTGCTTTACTCATGCTAACAACAACAACTATAATATCACGGGCAGCCTATCTTTAACGAATATTGAGTTTTTCGCAAGCGGGGGAACACTCACCCTGGCCATTGCTGCGGCCACTACCCTTACGGGCAGTGGAGATCTCACGATCGCCGGCGCCGGTAATGTGCTGCTTAATACTGGTAATATCAACATCAGCGGAAATATTTTTCTGACGAATACCGCTAATGGCGGAGGAGGATCCACCACGATCAATATTGTGGGGGCAGGCGCGGAATCGATGGATGGTACTGCAGTGACTGTTAATCAGAGCAGATTGCCGGTAATCAATATCAACAAGCCGGGAGGCACGCTCTCCCTTTTGGGTAATATTTCTTTCTCAGCAAATCTTACCTATACTGCCGGTACGATCAATGCAGGGACTTCTACCTGCTATATTGTAAACAATCTTACAATTACAGGAATATTTTCAATTTACAACCTCACCGTGTTAGCAGCTGGAAATACCACGGTCACGATTACCGCCGGCAGCATAATTACTGCTACAAATACCCTTGATCTTGAAAACGGAGCGAATTTCATTAGTATCAATACAGGCACTATTGCAGTACAGGGAAATATTGTCGATAACAATTCAGCCACAACGGCAAGCAGCTCGGGCACAATCCTGATCGATGGTACAGGAACACAAACGATCACCACTTCAGGCGTTGTTGACCAGGGGAAATTTCCGGCTGTAACAATGAATAAGGTTTCCGGAACCCTTGTTTTTCCTACGCTGATGACGGTTACAGGAAACTGGACCTATATCAGTGGCACACTTGATCCGCTCACGAATAATTCAACCGTTGTATTTGAAGGGAACCTAACCATAACAGGAAATCATACCCTGAATAATATCACGTTTGATGGCAGTAATAACTTCACTTTCACAACAGCCGTGGGAACAACTCTTACTGTATCCGGAAATATGAACATGATCGGAGGATCCAACATAACATTGGCTACGGGAACGATAAATCTTAACGGTAACCTGGTTTTGACCAATACCGGCGGTGGCGGTGGTACAACCAACCTTACATTTACAGGTTCAACCAATCAATCAATAATCAGCGCACTGCTCGTCAACCAGAATTGTCTGCCATCCGTGACTATAAACAAGCCGTCAGGAACACTCGCCTTTCCTTCCCTCATCACCGTTAAGGGTAGCTGGACTTATTCAGCAGGAACCCTTGATGTAAATACCAATAACTCTACGGTGGTGTTTGCCAGTCCCCTGGGTGCAGGTGTATACGGCTTCACGGGAAGTCACACATTGAACAATGTAACTTTTGAAGGAAATAATAATAATACAGCATCAGTAAATACCGGAACTATCCTCACTGTGAGCGGGACACTATCAACTACCGGGGCTTTTAATGTTTTTATAAACACACCGGTCGCCGGCGCTACGGCCATTCAGGCTCAGGGTAATATTTCTGTCAATAATACATCCGTTGCCGGGGGCGGAACAGGGGTGATTTTGATCAACGGAACAGGATCCCAGTTATTTTCAGGGAATTCCCCTGCCAGCCAGGGTCTGATGCCTAATTTAACCATCCAAAAAACGACGGGAACCCTCACCCTCAGCGGCATCATTTCGGAAAGCCGTAATTGGACATATACCAGCGGAACAGTAGATGCAACCACCAATGCGGGCACTGTGGTATTCGGCGGTAACAACCTCACGATCACCAGCGCGGGAATGAGCTTCTATAATGTGACATTTGCAACAAGTACCAGCACACTTTCCAACAGCATGTCAGTAATCAATAATCTGGCGATCACCGGGCTTTCGGTTTTGGCGCCAGGTGCCAATACGATCAATCTCGGGGGAAACTGGACAAACTGGGGCACACTCGGTTTCAACGAAGCAGGCAGCACTGTGAATTTCAACGGTCCGGCCTTGCAAACAATCACGACTACCGGCGGAGAGAATTTTACAAATTTCACGGTAAATAATTCTGGCACCGGTATTCAGATGCAAAATGCTGTTGCCGTCGCAACCAGTTTGACCATGACCAAAGGTAATATAGATCTGCAAACCAATACCCTTACCCTTGGAACATCGGCCGCTCTTCCCGGGACCCTGAATTACACATCCGGAACAATGATCAATACAGGGACTTTTAAAAGATGGTTCGCCAAAGCAACGATTCCGGCCGGCGGAACCGCGGGCCTCTTCCCGGTAGGAACGGTTACTGATTACCGGCCTATATTTGTTTCGGTGCCCGTATCTCCTCCAACAACAGGAGGAACGATTGCGCTCAGTTACACAGATGCAACAACCAACACAATCACATCTATTTCTGATCCACCCTTTACGATTGTAGTGAGAAAGGATCTGAACTGGGCAATGACAGAAACCGGTATTATTGGCGGATCTTACAACCTCCAGATTCAGGGAACCAATTACGGGCTAATCGGGGCCGTCACGGATCTGCGGCTATCACTTGCCAACAGCATTGTAGGTACAGCCGGGGTAAATGCAGGAACAACACTGAACCCGCAGGTAAACAGGGTTTCACTGGCAGCGACCGATCTTTCGAATACTTTTTTTCTTGGATCCATAAATGCAATAAGTTCCCCGCTCCCTGTGAATCTTGTTTCCTTAACCGCATCACCCAATGGCAACAGAGTTGATATTAAGTGGGAGACCGCCATCGAAATACAAAATGACTATTTTACTATCCTGCGTTCCACAGATGCTGCACACTGGCAAGGTATAGGCACTATTAATGGAAAAGGAACATCCACCGGTGATTCGAAATATGAATATTTTGATGACAGACCCTATGATGGCATATCCTATTACCGTTTACAGAATACGGATTTCGACGGAAAGACCTATTTATCTCCAATACGAACGGTCGACTTTGATGGCATTATTTCAAGCATTACTGTTTATCCAAATCCGGCAAGCACAAATATTATTATATCGTCTTCAGGAAATGGCGTGATGAATATCCGCATGCTGAACAGCAGCGGGCGAATCGTCCCCGTTTACCAATCGGGCAATGGTTCGAATCAGATACTTGATGTTTCCTTTCTTCCTTCCGGAGTGTATTTTATTCAAATTGTGCAGGGAGGGATGAAAGAAACACAAAGTGTTATTATCAAAAGATAGGGATTGCCGATTCAATCAAGAACGCTGCGTGCCTGGGCTCCCGGCATCAGCCAGGCGGTTATGGTTAAATATATTTCAACCACCATTGTTTATGTGCTGCCTTATATTTTCCATACCAAAAGCAGGGTTTGTATAGTAGTACCACAATAGCTACCCATATAAGATAAACCGCCCAAAGCGGCACACCACTTGCTGCGCCATCTGGTCTGCCGAAGGTTCCTGAAGCAAAGCGCAAGTCAGCCCAATGAAAGCCCTGGCAAAATAGCAGGACGATTAACAAGGTATGAATGATGTAAAAATGGATTATAAAATAGAACAAGGGCACTTTCCCGTAAACACTTACTACATCTCCAACCCTGTTATTCATCCGCTCTGCAAAAGCGAGAACCAAAAACATAATTCCCAGCGTAACCGAGCAAAATAAAAGTGATGGAGGATACTTGGTTATATTCATAAAAGACAGGAAAGTATACATGGCCGTTTTTTGAACAGACCATAATGAAGGATCACCATAAATATTGATAAAGCGCACCAGCACAAAAAACAGCAAAGAACCCAATCCGATCCCTGTAAATATTTTTTCCCTCCTAACGCCTGGCAATTCAAATAATTTTCCTGCAGCAAATCCAGCCAGCATAATGCCCAGCCAGGGAATGGGCGGATAAGCCATAACAAAAACATGATTCGAAAATAGCTGGAATGCGCCGGGGCTCAACAGAGGCGATAAATTAGTTTTATTCATTGATCCCTGGCCGGATTGAATAAAGGCCAGCAAGCCATGACAAAATATGATTACAAGTCCTGAAATGGCTATTGTTTTTGCAGATAATTTCAGCAATAAAGAAAGGATGATAAATCCAAAACCAATCGTGGCAATAACCTCGAAAATGAGGATATGAAAACCTGCATCGAAAAACAGCCCGAAGTTTACGACTGTAAATTCCAGAAGAATCAGCCAAAGGCCGCGTTTGAGCAGAAAACTCCTGCTTTGTTTGTAATCAGCTTTTCTTTTCAATGAAATGTATGCAGATGTACCAGCCAGGAAAACAAATACCGGCGCACATAAATAAGTGATCCACCGGGTGAAGAACAATACAGGTGTTGTCGTTGACAGATTGGTTGGACTCTGTGTAACCGCGTTTACATGTATAAGGTCCCGGACATGGTCAAGTGCCATGATAATCATCACGAACCCTCTTGTAAAATCGATACTATAAATCCTTTTCATGAAGTTGCGTAATTCCTACAGGCATTGCCGATCGCTGTACAAATATGCCTGTTATTTCCTTTGCTTCATTCTCAAATGGATCGGCAGCTCGTTTTATTTTATCTTAAAAATATCTCGTAATGCACGTTTTGCTGCATTATATCCACACATGCCATGCGCGCCTCCACCAGGTGGCGTGGAAGAAGAACAGATATAGATGCCCCTGGCCGAAGTTCGGTAAGGGGAAAAGCGCAGTGCCGGCCGGGTAAACATTTGGCCCAGATCAAGGACTCCGCCGCCGATATCGCCGCCAATATTATTCGGATTAAATTCTTCCATTTCTGCCGCGGTAAAAATATGTCGGGCCAGAATGAGTTCCCTGAAACCCGGAGCAAACCGCTCTACCTGCTTTTCAATTGCGTCCGTCATATTGCTTCGGGATCCACTGGGCACGTGACAATAGGCCCAGCCCGTATGTTTGCCAGCCGGGGCACGGGATCTGTCGAATAAGCTTTGCTGTGCAAGCAATACAAAGGGCCGTTCGGGAAGTTTACCTGCCCATACCATCAGTTCTGCAGCGGCTATTTCTTCGAATGTATTTCCGATGTGAATGGTTCCTGCCTGCCTGCAGGATGATGACTGAAATGGAATCGGCGCGTCAAGTGCCCAGTCAATTTTAAAAACACCCGGTCCGTACCTGTACCTGTTCAGCTGGCGCCGATACAAGTCTGAAAACCGATGGCCGGCAATACTTAATAATTGTCTGGGTGTTATGTCGAATAAAACTGCACGTGCCGGTGGAACTTGGTCCATTGAACCAATATAGCATCCTGTTTCTATTTCCCCTCCCAATGAAATAAAATAAGAGGCCAGCGCTTTTGCGATTGAATGTGAACCGCCAACTGCAATTGGCCATCCCTGCAGATGACCAGCCAGCATCAACACAAGTCCTATGGCTGATGTAGCGCAATATGTGAGGGGAAGCATACCGTGCGCGGCCATGCCTCCCCACAGTGCGCGGGCTTCCCGCGTAGAAAACCTCCTGGCCAGCTGTGTGGCGGAGCTAAGTGCCTTGAATCCGAACCGGACCATCGCAGAGGGGTCCACCGGAAAACGAAGCGGACCCAGTACATCAGAATCAATCCAGGGCCAGTCATTCACCAGATCCTGCATTAATTTCCGATAGGCGTGGTCTGCTAAACCATTCGCAGTTTCCGTGACAGATCGTTTTAGTACGGCCGCCCCACCACCATCCAACGGATGCGCGGCATCGAAGACGGGGTAAACAAACTGCAAGCCGTGTTCTTTAAGGGGCAGCTGCCGGAAGAAAGGCGATCCGGCTGCCATGGGATGGATGGCCGAACAAGTATCATGAATAAAACCGGGAAGGGTCAGTTCGGCCGATGACAAACCCCCTCCGATTTCATTTTTGCCTTCGATCAGTAAAACAGACAGACCTTTTTGCTGCATGGCAATAGCTGCTGCCAATCCGTTAGGTCCGGATCCTACAACAACGGCATCGTACGTTGTCCTGGTCATTCCATTGATCTTAGCGTGTGTAAATCCATTTTAATATTTCTTCTGTTATTGATTCTGGCAGCATCGCATCCGCGGGGGGCCGCACAAAATTAAACTATTGCAGACAGGGAACTGAAAAGTATGGAAGTCTTTCTCCGCCTCAACTGGCTGACTTAAAAAAAATTTATGAATATACAGGAAGTCGATACCTTAATTGTATGAAACATACCACATTCAGCCGGAGGAATTTTGTAAAAAATACCGGATCCGCATTGGGCTTATTGCCCTTTCTCCCACTAACGCAAAGACTCCAGATACAGGACGCGGAGAATAAAAAAATAATCTGTGTGGGCGGCCATCCCGATGATCCGGAAAGTGGTTGCGGCGGTACGCTTGCAAAATTTTCCAACGAAGGACACGAAGTGACCATTATTTATTTAACCACGGGAGAAGCGGGTATCGTAAATAAGTCCCATACGGAGGCAGCGGATATAAGAAAGCAGGAAGCAATAAATGCATGTAAAATTCTGAAAGCAAAACCGGTTTTTGCCGGTCAAATAGATGGCGACACTATCATGAATAATGATTGGGTAGCGAAAATGCAGACAATCATCGCTGCCGAACAACCTGACCTGGTGTTTACACATTGGCCGATCGATTCCCACAAAGATCACCAGATTGCAAGCCTGCTCGTGATACAATCCTGGATTCGCGCGCAGCAAAAATTTCCGTTATATTTTTTTGAAGTTTGCGCCGGTGAACAAACCTTGAGTTTCCATCCGACAGATATTGTGGATATCAGCAATACGCAGGAACAAAAAAGAAAATCGGTATACTGTCATACCAGTCAGGATCCTCCTGGAATCTATAGTTGCGGTCATGCCAGCATGGAAGATTTCCGCGGAAGGCAATTGGGTGTAAAAGCAGGTGAAGGATTTGTCAGAATGACCGGGAAAGGACAGGGTGGCCTAACCTAAAATCCACCAATCCCTTTCCGATGGATTGTCTGCCCGAAATACCTTCAGATCGTAGAACCCGCTATCATGCATAGCGTAAATAATTTCCTTCGTGATATTCCTGATAACGTATGTTTTAGCCTTTTCAGGCTCCGAATGATCGAGTAACCTGTCGCCAATAGCCAGCTTTTGAATTTCCTTTACAGAACTAATCTTCCTGAGCATAGCAAGGTTTTTTTAATTTAAAAAATGCTTTCGGTCAAACCTCATTTGCGCTCACACATGAAAGGATAAATAAAACCTAAGAATCAATGGAGCGGTTGCCTTATCAAAAACAACCGCTCCTTTGAACGGGAATGGAATACGATCCAAACATGACTACCTGATATAGGCTGTAGCCAATTTAGGAGAGTCTTTTGGAGTTGTGTCTGCCAAAACCCGGCTCACATAACGAACCGATAATTTAGGAGAATCTTTAGGAGTCGTGTCTGACACCATCGAATTCAGATAAGCAGTTGCCAGCTTAGGCGAATCTTTGGGTGTTGTGTCTGCTAAAGTCAGAGTGTTAGAAAAGTGGGTACGATTGTTTCTGACAGAAGCCATAGAGGCTCCAATAACGCAAAGGCCTGCACACGCAGCCAGTAGGACTTTTTTCATAACTGAACAATTTTTGATGTTAAAAAAAAAATTCCTACGATTTAGGATAAGGTTTATTCCAATTTCTTTCCTTTGCTTTTCAGTAAGAAAAGAAACAATTGAAAGAATCTAAAAATCATGCCAATTTGTGGATCAGGTCCCGATCCCCATTTCCAGGCCTCTCAGTTCGGCCAATCCCCTCAAGCGTCCTATTGCGCTATAACCGGGATAAGTTTGTTTATTGAGATCATCCAACATCTGGTGACCATGATCGGGACGCATTGGGATGGAACGATTTTCACGTTTCATTAACCTGATGACTTCTTTCATCACTTTGTACATGTCTACATCGCCAGACAAATGATCCGCTTCATAAAAATTTCCAAACTCATCCCGTTTTATATTGCGCAAATGAAGAAAATAAATTCGATTGCCCATTCTTTGGATCATTCCGGGCAAATCGTTTTCAGCCCGGACGCCGAGAGATCCGGTACAAAAGCAAATTCCATTGGCAAGGGAAGGAACAGCATGCCATAGTTCAAGCAGATCGGCCTCGACGCAAACGATCCTCGGTAATCCCAGGACCGGGAATGGCGGGTCGTCAGGGTGAATGGCCAGCCTTAATCCTTCCTGTTCCGCCACCGGGGCTACCTGTTGCAAAAAATAATAAAGATGTTCTTTTAATTTTTTTGAATGAATGCCCTCGTATGTTTTTAAGGCATCCAGAACCTGGTCAGCCGTAAATGATTCCTTACTTCCCGGCAAACCAAGCAGCGCGGATTTATAGAGGATTTCCCTTTCGGCGTCGCTCATCTGATCAAAACGTTGACGGGCTACGGCAATCTCTGCCACGTCATATCCTTTTTCTGCATTTGGTCTTTTCAATAGAAAAAGGTCAAACGCCAGAAACGCTGCTCTTTCAAAATATAATGCTTTGCTCCCGTCTTTCATTTTATATTGAATATCTGTTCGTAACCAATCGAGAATGGGCATGAAATTATACGTGATTACTTTTATTCCGCAGGCAGCGAGATTGCGCAGACTTTGCTGATAGTTTTGAATATAAGTTTTGAATTTGCCTGTTTGCTTTTTTATGTCTTCATGAACCGGCAGGCTTTCAACCACAGTCCAATTCATGCCCGCTGATCCGATCAGGCTTTTTCTTTTATTTATTTCTTCTGCAGGCCAGGTTTCGCCTACCGGAATTTGATGCAAGGCCGTGACGACGCCCGTGCATCCCGCCTGGCGGATATCCGATAATTGTACCACATCATCCGGCCCGTACCATCGCATGGTTTCCTCTAATTTCATAATTTCTGTTTCAATGTAATTCTTCGGCCTCCTACCTGAAATACCTTTCTGCAAATAAAAGAAAAACCGGCCAGTCAGGTAAATCAGAATGACCGCCCTCATGTTCCCTGAAAGCAAGCTCCCCGCTGATCAATGAAACATCCGGCTTCGGCATTTCAGTTGTTGACAAACCTTTTTTCCCAAGCAATTGATAAACCGGGGAAGCTGCAGCGCAGGCGAGAAATTCGCCTTTTGGATCAGCCCATAGGTCCTGTGTACCACCTGTGACGAAAAGTGGTCTCGGCGCAATCAGGGCCATTAGCTCATGCGCGTCCACGGGCATGTCCGTCCAATGCCCTGCATATTTTAAAAAGTTTCCTGCCATCCAATGATATTCGCCTGCGCCGGCAACATTATCAATTGTTTCACCATAGTTTCTTTTCTCCAATGAAGCACCCATGGATCCGGAGCAGCTGGAATATACAATCGCCCAGCGCTGATCGAGCGCAGCAGCAAGCAGCGCTGTTTTTCCCCATCTTGAATGACCTTCAATGCCGATCTGTTTTGAATTCACTGAAGGATCTGTTTCAAAATAATCCATGGCACGACTCAGTCCCCAGCACCAGGCGGCAATAACGCCCCAATCATCCGGCTTTCTGGGTTTTCCCTGTTGCATGAAGCCGATGATGCCTTTATTTAAATCTGCACCATTGTCCATTTGAATCAATCCGGTATTCACCGTGGCCATCGCCCACCCTTTCGCAATAACCATTGCAACGGATAAGCTGGTATCATTATTTTTAGCACCCGGAAATGCGCCGGGGAATCCCACACCCACAGTTACCATCAGCGGGAGTGGTCCTTTTGCGGCAGATGGAGTATAGAGGATGATCTCAACCCCGGGCGTATCGTTGAAATATTCTGAAACACGAAGCTGTCCGGTTATTGTTTTCTTAATGGCTTTACCATTCAGGGCCTGACTGTCAATTGCCGTCACCTTAAAATCAACGGGAGGAATTCCAGAAGGTATTTTACCGTAGATCAGATGAGTGAAATCATCGAGAATTTCAGGACGCCTCGACCTCCACCACTCCTCTGAATTTTTTACCTTGTCGCCATTTTTTAAAATCAATGGATCCGGCAAGGTATAGCCGCCGGCTTTGGACTCATTGTAGTTGGTCCAAGTCCCCCAATCTGACCTGACATAGGTATTTCCTGCCTGGTCATACCAACTGGATGAGCCCGGGTTTTGAAAAAGATTTGCGGGCCTGTGTGGATCATCTGAAGCGGGCGGAAGATCGGGCAAATGGATTCCCAGCTGATCAATCATTGCCTTCCAGTCTGTCGCGGATGCGGCATGAATCCTGGCAAGATAATCGCTTCGCTGCTCCGGTGTCATTCTAAGAAAATCCTGTTGTTGCGCATAGACTGTACAGTTAGATATCAGGAACAATAAGGTATTTAGAATAAAACGCATCTCAGGCCCTGAAGTTACGGGATCGATTTCAGCCCGCATTATTGGTCCCAAAGAAAAAGCAAATGGAATACAATTCGCCGCAGGCAATGATCGCCTTTTTGCCTTCCGGACGAATCCCAAACCCGTCAGGCCCCTTTGTTTATACCAAGACTTTACCATTGGGACGGGTCATTTGACATCCTTGGCAAAATCCTCCGCCAACTGATTCAGTTCATTTGCCGTCATGGCATTTTTACCTTCTTCTAAAATAATCCGGTAACGGAAGCGGATGGTTTTCCCTTTTTCCAATTGAAGATTCATTTCTTCCTTGCCACTGCTGAATATTTTCTGGCCCAGGGGATTTGCCGCAAACAAACCATAACCGCGGGCATGCCAATAGGTAGGGTAGCCGGGGTTATCAGGATGATCAATTATAGCAATGCTTACCGAATCCCTACCCATTTTTCCAAAAACCATACACCATACGCCACGGGTTCCCCAGGCAGCATCTCCGGTTTTGCCTTCACTCGTTAAATAATTCCCATGTGCAATCTTATCGGCTCCGCCCTTTACAATGGTCATATTTCCTTTGTTATCCCTTAATTCCTGGTCTTCTTTTGCCGGAATTTGCAACTCATGAGCCAGGCGCAGTCCAAGCATACCATCTTTCGCATCAGTAAAATGTACGATTGTATCAGCCTTCAGTGTAGTGACGCGGTCTATCATCCGCCGATTTCCGGTTTCGCCGAATTCGAACCGGGTAGTTTCTTCCAACAATATTACTCCAAGTTGATTACACCAGTTGGCATGGTAAACAAGAATGCCCCTTTGCCCATCCTTCATCTCATCAATACGGTCGGTTTTTATCCATCCATATAAATGTTTTTTTTCAGCCGGGATGGCATATGAATTATTCCAGAAATCCAGTCCGTTTACATTTTCATAAGTTAACCAAAGGCCAACATGATGAGGATGGTCCGTTGGCTCCCCTTCCCTGGGGTTGAGGGGAAAGCCGCGGGTGATCAGGGTGCCTTTGGATGTGAAAAGCGGATATAAAACCGGCTTCTCCAATGTGTCCGGATATAAAAAACTCGTAAATATTTTCCCCCCGACAAAGACATTGATCTTATGCTCATTCTTTACCTTCTCCAGTTTTACCAATTGATTTTCCTGGGCATTGGCAGGCAGAAAAAACAAGGTCATCAGAATCAGGAGAAGGGTCCTGCACATTCTTATTTTGATACAAATAATTTTCCACTTCATTTAATACCGGAATATTTTGCCATCGGCCATCACTTCCTGGTTGTCTTCGTCAAACGTAACTTTTGCTCCTGTATGTACCGCTGCGTTGGTCATGATGGTAGCCATGGCATGGCTGTACCCGGCTTCCACCGGAGCATGCGGTTGATTACGGCTCCGGACGCACTCCATCCAGTTGCGGATATGATTTGAAGTAAGAGCATCTCCGCCTGTATTTGCAGAAACCACTACTTTCTCTACGGGTGACAAGCTCATATCCGGCAACAGGTTGGGTTGCATTTGCATTTCATCTGCGAAATGTTTGGTCAGTCCGCCCGTCGGAGAGACTTTATTCGTGTTGAGGTTCAGCTCGCCACCATTTGAATAATAAATCTCTGAGGGATTCTCTGTACCATTATGCATGCGGGACAAAAACACAACCTGGAAACCGCTGGCCAGATCGTCCGCCGGGCCATAATCAAATGCTGCGGTAATAGTATCCCAGTTTTTCCGGCCATCCTTCCACATATAAATTCCTCCATTTGCAACCACACTTCGTGGATGCTTTAAACCAGAAAACCAATGTACGGTATCGATTTGGTGACTCATCCATTGGCCGGGCAACCCGGATGAATAAGGCCAGAACAAGCGGAACTCAAGGTATTTTCTCGGGTCAAATTCATCCTTAGGGCGGTTAAGTAAAAAGCGATCCCAGTCAGTATCCTCCTTTTTCAAAATGCCGGTAAGTCCGGGCCGGCGCCAGCGCCCCGGCTGGTTAACGTTCCAGGTAAGCTCTACCATGGTGATCTTGCCGAATTTCCCCGAGCGGATAAATTCATTGGCGGCCTGATAATTGGCCCCGCTCCTTCTCTGGGAACCGATCTGTACAATTTTATCAGACGACCGGATAGCCTTTAATGCTGCGCGGTTATCGGCCATTGTTTCGGCAAAGGGTTTCTCGACATAAGCATCGCATCCTGCCTGAACTGCTTCGATGGCATGCAAAGCATGCTGGAAATCGGCCGTACTGATGAATACTGCGTCCACGAGTTTCTTATCATAGAGCTCTTCATTATTGCGGCAGGCAACGATATCATGCTGCATTTTCTCCTTCCATTTGGCAGCGCCTTCTTCCCTTCTCCTGTTCCAGATATCAGAAACAGCCACTACATCGAAATTCAATTCTTTGTAATGATTCATGAAGGAGGGCATATGGGAAGATTTATGCCGGTCGGAAAAACCGACCACTCCGACCCTTACCCGGTCATTAGATCCGATGATCCGTTTATAGCTGCTGGCAGTCCAACCCATTCTGGAAACAAGCAAACCCGTTCCAGCCAAAGAAGCCTGTTTGACGAATGCCCTGCGGGAATTTTTCATTGCTGTAATTTGTTTGATAAATATGAAACGGGTTCAAAGATATGGTATCCTGAAAAGCAGGTTGTGGATAAGGAAATCCTGCCCGGCATTCCTGCATTTCGCCGAACAATCCCATATTGGATGGGAATTTCCCCAATTCTGAAGTGAAACCGATAATCGATGTTTAGACTGCATTCGATCGTCAGAAATTTTAATATTTTTATTCAATTGATTTTTAGTGTAATAGGTTAGGCAATACCGCATAATAGTAATTTGGTACATGGATTGGAAATACTAATAGGTTTTTCATAGGATATTGGATTTTTCAACTGGGCTGGATTTCTATCCGGCCCTTCTTATAAACAGAAACCATTCATTTTATGAAAGACTTTGTACTCAGAGCAGTTACCCAACTTAAAGAAATGACCCGGTTGAAGGTTTACTCCAATCCTTTATACGGGAACATCCGGATCAGTACGGAAGGAAACCATCTCGTCGCTCAGTTGGGGGGTTATTTTGATTCATTCGTCAAATGCATTAGTTTTGCCATGAATCAGGCGATGGAGTTCGCCTTTGAGTGTCCCGTCCAAGATGGGAATGATAACTCCTGATCATAGTTTAAATCAATTAAACTTATACGACTATGGCCAGGAGTTTAATATTAGTAGGTGCAGGCAGTTGTGTGGGAGGCATTTGCCGATATCTTACCCAGCAATTTGTTCAAAAGCATTATCCATCTTCCATACCGCTCGGTACTTTAAGTGTAAACATCATCGGTTGTTTTATCGTCGGAGCGCTATTGGCATTATCTGCCAAAGGCAATCTGCTCAGTCCCGAGATGAGACTGTTGCTTGCTACAGGATTTTGCGGAGGCTATACAACCTTCTCCTCTTTCGCTTCTGAAAATATCAGCCTTCTCCAGGAAGCCGATTTCTTTTATTCCGGACTCTACATCCTTTTAAGCGTAGTTATTGGATTTGCTGCTGTATACCTGGGAATTTTTGTAATCAAACTCATCTCATGAATTATGGAACTACAAACAGAATCCAAACTGCTGCGTATTTTCATTGGTGAGATGGATAAAATCGCTCATCAGCCTTTATATGAGGTTATCCTTTTTGAAGCTAAAAAACAAGGTCTGGCAGGATGTACCGTACTTCGCGGTATCATGTCATTTGGCGCTTCTACCCTGGTGCACACAGCCAAACTTATTGACATTTCCGAAGACCTCCCCATTGTTGTTGAGATCGTTGATCAGGAAGAAAAAATCAATGCTTTTATTGGGAAGGTGGACGCATTGATGGAAAAAGCAGCCTGCGGTGGGTTGATCACAATTGAAAAAGCGAGTATATTGTCTTATAAACCGAGATCAGGAAGGAACGCCGGTGGGTAATATATTAAGCAATGTTTGGTTTGTGGCAGCTATCTGGATGTCATTGGCTTTTATTGCTGCATAAAAAATTTATGAAAAATAAAATTCCTAATCATCTTCTTTCTGTTCGTTTGATTTGACAAAAGCCGCGTGCCTGGGTGCCGGTACAATCGCATTTGGCCCCTTTACTGCTTTCCATATCACTTCAGTAAATTGCCTGTCCGGGATCATGTCCTCCTTCGAAAAATTAAAGGTTTCGCTTTTGCGCTGCCATACATTTTCTACCGTATTTTTTGCATTAATATTTGTTCGCAACGGTTTTGCATCAAAAGGGCGAAGGTCTGCAGTTTCCGAAAAGCATCTCCACATGGGCATGGCGGCCGCATCGTACTGCGTCATCGGCGGTATGCCCAGGATGAGTTCAATGGTGTGAAGCATTGAAGTGGTCGAATACATCGTGTGATCAACCATATGCCGTTTCACGTATCCTCCTGCAACATAAGCAGGGCTGCGGTGTGCATCCACATGATCGGGGCCATCCTGAGCATCATCTTCCAATACAAAAACAACACTTTCTTTCCATACCGGACTTTTGCTTAAATAGTCAACGAACATTCCCACAGCCAGATCATTGTCGGCACAATGTGCAAAAGGCGTCGGCCGTCCTTTCTTAAGTCCTTCCGTATGATCATTAATGATGCGCAATGTATTGAGATGAGGCAATGCATGGTGAGCGACAAGGGAATCAAAGTCTTTCTTCCACTGATCCACGCGGGTAGTGTCCCTGACTTTCTGATCCCAGCTGGTATAGTAATGACAGAAGTGTCCTTTTAAAATGGGAATATTCGGTTTGTAGTTATCCGCAAACTCGCCATAGGTCCGGTAGCTTACGCCGGCACGGGCGCAATCATTCCAAATAAAGCCGCCCTTATTGTTTGCAATTGCCCGGGTTCCTTCTCCATCATAATCTCCTCCCCGCCCGCCATAACTGGTCGGCCAGGTTTTTTCCAGGTAATCCGTAGCGTATCCCCCCATGCTCCAGTTGTGGCCGTCTGCACTCACTTCCGCATCTACATAAAAATTATCCAATAAAACAAATTCTCTCGCGAGTGCGTGCAGATTAGGCGTAATATTTTCCCCAAAAATACAAAGGCTTGTATCGCCGTTACCCTCGGGCATATCCCCCAAAACCTGATCATAGGTTCTGTTTTCCTTGATAATGTAAAACACATATTTAATGGGTGAAGGGTCTCCAATCTTCATTGGCACAGGATTGCCTTCTTCGCCCGGCGCCGTCAATTCATTTTTTTTATTGTAAGGCGTGTTTTCATATACGAGCCTGGAATAATTGCTTAAAGCAGATGGACCAGGCTCTTTAAAAAAACTTAAACTGCCGACAAATAAACCTGCGATATACTGTTTTTTTTCAGCACCTTTCTGATAAGATAAAGTAGCACTGGTATCAAAGGCTCTGTATTCCGGATTCGGGAGGGAGGTAAACCCTTTTCCGTTGGCGACAAAAATTCGGTTACCGATCACTTTAACAGCTGTTGGATACCAGCCTACAGGAATAAATCCTTTTGATTTGCCGGAGCCCGGGTGACTTATATCGTATACGGCCAGGCAATTATTATCGGCGTTTGCGATATATAGTGTTTTTTCATCCGAACTCAGGGCCAAAGCATTGGTTGTAGAACCACTGGGAGAAGCAGGGTATAGTGCCGCGTTCAGCGTTTCAATCACAGTCCTGGTATGCAAATCGATCACAGAAACACTGTTATCATTGGCATTGGCCACGAAAAGATATTTCCCACTTTTTGTCAGGCAGATATCATTTGGATTATCTCCGACAGGAATACGGTCTGTTATCTTTTTAAGCTTTGTATTATAAATTAAAATTTTATCCCCTCCCCACAATGAAATGTACAATTCCCTTTTATCGGGTGATAATAAACAGGTATAGGCTTCGGCACCCAAAGCAATCGATTCCGATTTCTTCGTTTTTAAATCAACGGTATACAGGCTGTTATTTTCTTTGGTGACCACATAGACGGTCTGGGATGCGTTATCTATATCCATCCCTGCAGGAGAGATTTTTATGGGCCAGGGTCTTCCAAGTGCGATGCTGTCTGCCAATACCAATTTTTTATTTATGATCTGATATTTCAGAATCCGGTTATCATTTCAACCTGAAGCATAAAGATATTTTTCGTCTCCGCTGAAAACCAGTCCCAACCAGCTTTTCGGGATAACCACCTGGCTTAATATTCCCGGCCGTACGGCATCTATTAATTGGATGGTCTGGTTGCTCTGGCCGTTATTCGTAACGGCTATTAATTTTTTTGACGGAGAAACTGCTATGTTGAGCGGCAGGTCTCCGAGCGGCAAAGAGCTACCCAATGGCGTAAGGCTCCATCCGTTTGGCAGGTGCACCCTCTCGGCTATTGTATCCTGCTGGGCATAAGAAATGCACGAAAAAACCGACAGAAGTAAGATAACACAGAAATATTTTATCCTGTTCATATAAAAATAAGTTATTGTTCAAAACCCAGATCTAAACTTCGCCCTGGAAGTTCCCTAATAATTGTTTCTTCAGCTTCTATAAAATTAATCTACTTGTTTTAATTGAATATGACCTCATTTATTTTGCTGTCAAATTTATCGTTGCGGGATCCAGCCCACCTCCTGATGCAGTAAGTGTAATCGATCCATTGATCTTTTGGGATTGAATAACCGCGAGGCACATTCCGTTATATGCCTTGTGGGATTTTGTCTTAAAGGATTCATGACTTACTTCATTCCCGTTATCTACACCTATAATATTACCCGGACCGCTGAGGTTGAAATTAATCAGCTGATCCGCATGTGGAACCAGGTTGCCATTTTTATCGACGATCCTTACCGTAATAAAAGACAAGTCGCTTCCATCCGCTATGATATTTTGTTTATCTGCCAGGAGTAAAATTTTTGCTGCAGGGCCAGCCGTTTTAACCTCTTCAACCAAAACCACCTGCCCGTTTTTTCTGGATACTGCTTTCAGGGTACCCGGTTCATAATTCAGTCTCCACATGACGTGAAGATCATCTCCGGATTTTTTTCTGACGCCCATGGATTTGCCGTTGAGAAAAAGTTCTACTTCGTCTGCCTGATTATAATAGGCCCACACATCCACCAGCTGTCCTTCTTTCCAATTCCAGTATGGAAAAATATGCAAGACCGGCTTATCTGTCCAAACACTTTGATAAAGATAAAATGCATCTTTCGGAAATCCGGCAAGATCGATGATCCCGAAATAGGAACTCCGGGATGGCCAGCCGTAAGGTGTCGGTTCACCGATATAGTCAAATCCGGTCCAGATAAACTGACCGGACAAGAATTTGTATTTATTTATCATTTTCAAAGTCTCTTCATGCGTAGATCCCCAGGCCGCAGAAGCATTATCGTAAGCGGAAATGGTATTCGTAACAGTACCATCCGGCAGAACAGTGTTTGGCTTTTCCGACCAGCGGCGGATACTGTCAGACGGCATTTCATAAAAGCCCCTCGATTCAAAAGCTGAAACTGTTTCAGTGGCAATGAATTTTTTTCCGGGAAACCGGTCAGGGAAACCCGCATAGTCGTTGTGGTCATAATTGTAACCGATGAGGTCGAGAGCGCCGGATTTGATCAACGGATTATTCGGATGAGGGTTGTTTAAAGCTGAGGTGACTGGTCTTGTCGTGTCCAGTGATTTTATAATTGATCCCAATTCTCTTGCGATCATGGTTCCGGAACTATCTTTAGGAAACCATTGCTCGTTGATTTCATTGCCAATGCTCCAGATAAAAACAGAGGGATGATTTCTGTCCCTGAGCACCTGATCCTGAAGGTCCTGCCTGTGCCATTGGTCCCAGTCCAGGTGGTAATCATAATCAGTTTTTTGTTTCTTCCACATATCAAATGCTTCATCCATCACAAGAAAACCCATCCGGTCGCACAGGTCAAGCAGCTCGGGCGCCGGTGGATTATGAGAAGTACGAATAGCATTACAACCCATACTTTTTAATATTTCCAGCTGGCGCCGGAGGGCGGCCCTATTTACAGCGGCGCCCAAACAGCCCAGATCATGGTGATCGCAAACACCCTGTATCTTCATCCATTTTCCATTGAGAGAAAATCCGTTGTTTGAATCAAATGAATAATAGCGGATTCCGAATGACGTGACATATTCATCCATTCCCTGACCATCTATGATGACCTTTGTTACTGCCCGGTACAAATAAGGGTGCTCAATGGACCAGAGTTCAGGGTCCGGAATATGGAAGTGTTGCGATACATTGATCAGCGTGTCTCTTCCCTGGCGCATAGCCATGGTTTCAATTGAAATCTCTTTTCCGGATGAATCTAAAATAGAAGTTGAAACTGTTGTCTGCCTATCTAAACCATCATGTGCACGCACCGTCAGTTTCAGGTCTACATCCGCAGACTTGTCAGAAATACGGGGTGTCGTGATAAAACTGCCCCAGTGATCAATATAAACTTTGCCGGTTGTCACCAACCACACATTGCGGTAGATGCCTGAGCCGGAATACCAGCGGGAATTGGGTTGTTGCGAGTTATCTACCCTTACCGCGATCGTATTGATTCCGGATTTTAAATATGGATTAAGTTCATATCTGAAAGATATATATCCGTTTGGTCTTTTACCCAGATAGTGGCCGTTTATCCACAATTCGCTATTGCGATAAATGCCGTCAAAGTCAATAAAAATATTTCTTGTTTTTTCGGATGAAGAAATGCTGAAGGATTTTCTGTACCACCCAATACCGCCAGGAAGTGCGCCGCCTCCAATCCCTGCAGGATTTTTTTCACTGAACGGACCTTCAATACTCCAATCATGCGGCAAATTCAAAGAGCGCCAGCCTGAATCATTGAAATCTTGTTTACTTGCCGCTGCAATGTCTCCCCGAAAAAATCTCCATCCTTCATTAAAGGATGTTCTGGTCCTGCCTGTGTTTTGTCCTGCAGCAATCAGAGTTATTAAAGTAAAAAGGCCAATAAGGGATTTTTTTAAGCCGGAATAAATCGGGATTGAAGGTTTGCCCATTATCATTTTATGTAATTTGGAGTTGCAACCTACCATTTCTCCATATATTTCTGCAGGAGACTCGTAAAATCTTGCGGTAGTATTCTACTGTAACGGTGGGGTTTCTATATAAACGGTATCGAAGAATTCGAATTTCACGAATATATTCGTATAAGCAATCCAGCAATATATTAATTGTAAAATATTGCGATTCAAAAATATTTTCTCATGTGACCGTGAGGTCCATAACCAGGCCATTGTTTCTACAATTGGCTTGCTTTTTTTGGGTATGAACCTGAATAAAGGTAAGGCAAATCCGGTCCGGTCTACCGTTTTATTCTCCTATATTTACAGAATACCCGCATTTCCCCGATGGCCGATATTTCCCTAGCCCGTTTGAGAAGGGCGAATGCCGTTTACTTTTTCATTTCCGGGTTTGGATATTCCAGTTGGACCTCCCGAATTCCGGTTATTAAGGAGTCCCTTAAATTAAACGACGCGCATTTCGGCACCCTTCTATTTATGATGCCCGTGGGACTGATCATTACAATGCCTTTCACTGGAAAACTCCTGGATCATTTCAAAAGCAGGACGATCATGCTTTGCGGCGCCATGATATACAATGTGGTGTTGGTCTGTCTTGGGTTCAGTCCCTATGCCTGGGTGCTGGCCATTGTATTATTTTTCTTCGGCGCTTCCCGCAATCTTATGAACCTCTCGATGAATGCACAGGCCATTGGCGTGCAGGTGCTATATCACAGGTCCATCATGAGTTCCTTCCACGCCGTTTGGAGCCTGGCCGGCTTTGCCGGCGCTGCAATCGGTTACCTGATGGTTACGACCAATACAATTCCCGGCTGGCACCTGCTTGGCGTTAGTCTATTGCTGAGTTCGCTCACTTTATATTTTTACCGCGACACTCTGGACCAGGTGCCGGACCATAAAAACAAAAGGCCGCTATTCTCGCTGCCTCCGAGGGGCATGCTGGTCTTTTCCCTAATCTGTTTTGGTTCGATGGCTTGTGAGAATACCATGTACGACTGGAGCGGGATTTACATCAAACAGGTGCTTCATGGGTCCAATGGATTGGCAACGATTGCATTTGTGATTTACATGGTTGCAATGACGACCGGGAGGGTGCTGGGCGACCGGCTGGCAGACAGATTCGGAATACAGTTTGTACTCCGCAGCAGTGGGATCCTTATATTCTGCGGTCTTACAACCACTGTGCTTTCACCTTTCATTTCACTGACTATGGTCGCTTACCTGCTAACAGGGTTTGGCGTATCCTGCGTAGTGCCTTTCGTATTCAGTCTGGCAGGCAAAATTCCCATGTCCAACCCAGGTGCCGCCCTCGCTTCCATTTCATCACTCGGATACCTGGGTTTTTTGTTGATTCCTCCAATGATCGGTTATGTAGCACAATCTTCGAGTCTCCGCGTATCCTTTGCCATCATCGCCACTATGGGATTATTGATCATTTACCTGAGCAGGAAGGTAAGAATTCAGGAAAATGGATGATCATTATTTTTCAACCTGTACGCACCTGAATTGCCTATTGATTAATTTGCCCTGATAAAGCTCAGCTTATGAAAAAAATATTCACCGCCGCACTATTGCTGTTCAGTAATTTCTCTTTTGGTCAATCCGGAAAAAATACCGAAGCGGTCATTAAACAAAAATTTGAAGCCATGAACACGCATGACCTGGAAGCAATGGGGCGCTTGTACCTGGACAGTGCTAGGATACAGTCCGTTGGTTTTACCGAAACACAAATAGGTCCTCCGGGTATTAAAAAAGTTTACACAAGATATTTCAAAGGCTCGCCGAATCTCAGCTACCAGGTAACAAAGATTATACTGAAGGATTCCGAAGCGGCCGTCACCTACACTTCAACCGGTACACTCTCTAACGTGGAGGAAGGCACGCCATCTTACATGAAGGGAAAGACTTACACGCTTCTGAATTGTGCCATATTCAAATTTCAAGATGGAAAGATCATGACTGAGATGACATATTTTGACCAGGTTTCTTTTCTGCGGCAGGCTGGATTTTTCGATCATAATTAATCTTGCTTCTTTCATATTTACCAACTTGAAACGCAATAATAAACTATCAACCTATATTCAAATGGTTTGCGGCCTGACCATAATTGGAATTGGAATTAAATTGACTTTGACCAGCAGGAAATAGTGTGATGATTACTATTAGGCAAGCAAATAATGCAATCGCTAAATTATCTCATAAATTTTACAATAGCCATCACGCCTCCAAGCATTGTAATAAGTTGAACAATACCGGTCCAGAACATGGCCTTATAAATATCACCCTTCGATTGCTCAATTTTGAGTTCTAAATTATGAATATCATCTTTCGTTGCAAGGAATAATTTCTTGGCATCCACCTCTACCACTTCCCCAACGGCAAGAACAAAAGCCACCGCTTTATCATCAGGCAAATGCAATTCCTTCCTGAAGAGGTCATACAATCTGATTTGACTAATACCCATGTCCACAAAAATAAAATTTTAATGGCAAATTACTCGGCTATTTTATTATAACGAGGATAAAAAACCGGGTCTTAGGTAGGGTTATTTCACCCTAAAAATATAATTAATGTTAGTTTTTAGCTTGAGTCAGATCCATTGTCATCCATAGATCACATCCGTAATGGCCCGATTTTCCCAGGGGACCGGTCAAATAAGTGAAACCGGCTTTTTGATAAAGACCCAAAGCATTATGGAGCTCCGGCATGGTTTCCAGATAGATTTTTTTAAATCCGAATTCCCTGGCTTTTTCGAAGCAGGCTTCCATTAATTGATAACCCAGGCCAAGTCCCCGCACCTCTGGAACAAGGTATAATTTTACAAGCTCACAATAACCCTCGGGCAAACCAGGTGTTGGAAAAACACCGGAACCGCCGATCGCCTTTCCATTCAGTTCCGCTATAAAATAGAAAGAATTTGGAGCCTGAAACAGGTTGAATAAATCGTCCGTTGTCGGATCGAAATACACCGTCCCGGGTTTATTCGCTCCAAATTCTGTTAATATGTTCCGGACAATAGAAGCAATATCAGCATTGTCCTCTTCTCTTATTGGTCTCGTTAAAAACTCGTTCATATCTATATCCTTAGGCTATTTCCAAATCCTTTTGGCCATTGACAGTTACCATTTGTTTTTTTTTGTTGCAAGAATGGAATAAATCATTGGAATTTTATCATCCAGATGTACTATCCTGAATTTACCCGGTTCTAACTCTGTAGTATGCTTAAAACAATTATAGGGAGAATAGTTAAATTCCGTGAATGAATTAATTTCAAGTCCGTTTTTAATCAGGTTATTGATTACTTCGCCCAAACTGTGATTCCAACTCACAAATTCCTGTTTAATCGGAGCCTGTCTGTCAGCATAAGTACCTGTTTCGGTTTCAGTGATTGCGCCTGTATTGAAATAATTATATCCCATTTTGGTGAAATCATCATCAAACATCCAAACCACAGGATGAAACTCAACTAAAATAAATTTTCCGCCGGGTTTCAAATAACGCGAAATGATCTCAGCCCATTTCCCGAGGTCCGGTAGCCAGCCAATTGTTCCATAACTTGTAAATACAATATCAAATTGCTCATCCAGGTGCTGTGGCAGGTCATAAAGATTACAGCATATAAATTTTGTTTGAACCTGCATTTTAGATGCAAATTCTTTGGCCCGTTTAATAGCGGTGTCTGATAGGTCCACCCCGGTGACCATTGCTCCCAGCCTGCCCAATGAAATACTATCCTGTCCAAAATGACATTGAAGATGCAAAATACTTTTCCCCGCTATACCGCCGAGTAGATCCAATTCTATGCTTTTCAGTGATGATTTTCCATGCAAAAAATTTTCATTATCATAGAAATCTGATCTGATATGAATGTCTGTCTTTTCGTTCCAACTTTTTCTGTTTATTTCTATATAGTCCATTTTTTTATATTCCCGGTATTAAGAAGCTAAGATAAACTGAAATTGCCTTTAGCAAATGGAGCATCCGGGTACCCGGGTATTTTCCGGCAGCTGTACAGGGCCCAATTGAATCCTTCTTTGCGATATGCCTGAAGATTTGCATATTACATTCATTTAAACCGGAACAAACGCTTGTATTATCTGCTTCGCATTTTGGTCAGGCTGGGTCTTAAAATTTTTTGCAGGACAATCCGCGTCAACCGCCCTGAATTACTGGAGACAAGGGGCCCGCTGGTCTTGGCCTGCAATCATCCCAATGCATTCCTGGATGCTATCATTTTGGGAAGCCTGTTTCAGCAGCCGGTTCATTTTATTGCACGCGGGGATGCATTCCAAAATCCGGTTGCAAGATGGCTGCTTGGCGTCGTGAAATCGATTCCGGTTTACCGTTTAAGTGAGGGAAGGGAATTTCTTAGTCGTAATGAAGCCAGTTTTGAAAGATGCAATCAAATCCTTTCAACCGGCGGCATCGTACTGATTTTTGCAGAGGGTTTTTGCATTAATCAATGGGCATTGCGTCCGATGAAAAAAGGCGCAGCACGTATTGCCCTGGCAGCGATGAATGACGAAGGCATGAACTTCCGGATGCGCGTACTTCCCGTTAGCCTGAACTATAATTCCTTTACGACCCTGGGAAAGACTATACTTATTCATTTTGGAGAAATGATTTCCAAAAATGATCTCCCGCCTTTTCATTCCGATGCCGAAAAAATGCACCGTTTCAATGGCTTGCTCGCTGCACGATTATCTGCAGGGATGATGCAATCGGATAGCAACCCGCATCTGATTCAGGTCCTCATCAGCAATAGCCGCCAGCTTTCAGTCCCTGATCTGAAATTAGTCCAGGCTGGTTTGGTTTCTGCCAAAGAACCCTACCCGTTTCAAAAACTGAAAATCCCGGGTGCGACAGCTGATGATCAGGCTTCGTTAAGCCTCAATCTGCTGCTCAGCCTGATTTTGCTGGTCCCGGCCATGGCTGGCTGGATACTTCATGCACCGCTGTATTTCCCCCTGAAAAAGGTTGTTGAGAAAATGACAAAGGGATCCGTTTACTTCGATTCATTCCTTTTTGTCGCATTGTTGCTGAGCTACCCGGTTTACTGGCTGATCATCAACATTATTTTTCAGCCATTGATAAAAAGTGAGTGGTTGCACCTCCTGGTATTTTTCATGCCACTGATGGCCTGGATCTGTATTTACTGGTGGCAAAGTTTCCAGTGCCTTAGGAATTATTTTATGCTAAGCAGGAATGAAAGAAGGATTTTACACGATACTCTGAATGCGAATTAGCTGGCAGGAAAGGCTGAACGCTGAATTCAAAACGCTGGATGCCGGACCTGAAGAAATTTAGAATTCTCATCAAAAAACGGTTGAAAATTGAACGACCAACTGTCAAATGTCTAATTCAAATGGGGAACTTCACTAGGCACAACTACATTTTGCGATCTGGAGAGACGGATGCCCTTTGCTACAAAGAATAGCAGACCGGCAAGTGAAAAGCAAAACATTATGGAAGTGATAACGGACATGGTGACGCCGATCCTATAGATCAGAAGGGCCCCGGTAATTGCGGCGACGATCCCAAAACAAATGGACCAGGAAACAGATTCCCGGATCTGCAGCCTCCTTGCTGATGCTGAACCAGTTGGAGCAGATTTAAAAACAGACTTGCCTGCCTGGGAAGTGTCTATGAGCCCGACTTCTTTCAACTGCGGTTCCATCATAACTTGTTTCAGGGTAATCAGCAAAAAACCGTGCCAGATTGATTCAAATGCTCAGCATTTATGCACATTCTGCCAAACTTTAACTCACCATGGGTCGCGTTGGCGAATATTGAGAATTCAAAACAAAATCCCTGATCACTCCGATTACATGCCATTGAACGCCGGGAATGTTGCAGAGGGAAAGTAAAAATTAAAAAGTAAAAAATAGACCCTCCTGTGTGGTCACCCGACCTGATGGGTCTATTTTTTACTTTTTAATTTTTACTTTTTAATTTTAAATTTTTAATCACCATACAAAACTGGCAACAGCCCCGGCATTAAGGCTGGTTGCAAAGGATCTTCCTCCTGACTGAACCGTAAAAGCCTGTTTTGAAAGTGTAATATTGGCAATAATTAGTACCGTTTTACCGCCCGGGGTTCTGAATGCCACATCGGAGAGGGTTTCGGTTTGAGAGGATTGTATTCGAACCGAACCCGGCACCACAAATTTAGAGGCATGCGCAATTACATAGTAGGCCAGGTTGCGCGAAACGATATTGCCGTCGATCGTCAGCGCACCCTCGCACATGGTGCAACCACCGTTATCCGTATGCGGTTTGTTGTTCTTGTCTGCCGCGAGGTTCCAAAGCAAAACATTGCGACTCCAGTTGCGCATGGCACCAATAATCAAACGGTCCACCTGGGCTGCAATACGAAATCCATGCTCATCGGTAACCATTTGCTCAGTGAAGTATAGTTTTTTGCCGGGGTATTTGTCGTGTACAACAGACATCGCCTCTATTTTTCCGGCATACAGGTGAAAACCGGATCCATCCACAAAAGCAGCAGCCAGGGGGTCTTTCAAAATAGTCAGCGGATACTGCGGTTCATCGCAATTATGATCGTACAGGATGATTTTTGTCCTGATTCCATTTTGGCGGAAGAGCGGACCCAGGTTGTATTTGATGAAAATAAGCTGGTCCCTTGCCGGCATTTTCATACTGGGCGTATTGTTTTCGTTCAGCGGTTCATTTTGAACCGTTATAGCATCTATCCGTATCCCTTCCAATTGCATGGCGCGTATATATTTCAGCAAATAGTTCGCATATACGGCATAAAATTGGTTTCTCAGGCTTCCTCCTTTCATTTGGCCGTTGGTTTTCATCCAGGCAGGGGCCGACCAGGGAGAGCCAAGAATTTTTATGGAAGGATTAATGGCTAATATTTCTTTCAATACGGGGACCACGAAATTTTTATCGTCCTGCAGATCGAAATGTTTCAACCCGGGATCTGTCTCGCCTACGGGCATATCATCATAAGTAAAAACCCTTTCGTTCAGGTCGGAAGCGCCAATACTGATCCTGAGATAACTTACCCAGATGTCATTGGATCCTTTGCCAAAAATTTCCTGTAATAATTTTTTTCTCTGCGATGAACTCATTCCCATCAGAAGCTCTGCACTTCCTCCGGTAAGGGCAAAGCCAAATCCGTCAATTGACTGATAGTTTTGCGAATTGTCAACCACAATCGCATCCGGGTCTCTGGTTGCTTTCTCAAACTGAAGCGGAGTGGTTTGCTTTTCCAGCAATTGGGAGCGATCGGCTGTAGTTAACCAGTACTGAATGTCGTTTTGCTGGGCGTTTGAAAAGTAAAAAGTAAAAAGTAAAAAGTAAAAAAAAGATCTTCTTTTCATGAGTTCTAAATTACCTATTATTTTTTTCTTACTTTTTAATTTTTACTTTTTAATTTTTACTTTTTACTTATAATCCCCGCCCACCCTCCGCCGGCAGCAAGGTGCAAATGAATAACCATATCGTGTTGAACGGGCAAAATCCGGCGCACATAATCGGTACCATCACGCCCTGCATTTATACCATCACTGAATAATTCAGCCGTAAACGATCCTTCTCCCAAAAAATTCAGCGGTATATCCAGATCCCGGTCAGTCCAGTTATTCAATGCACCTATGTACCAATCAGTTCCTTTCCTGCGCGCAACAACGGCAAACTCACCTACGGAGCCATCGATGGCAACGGTTTCGTCGAATACAGTTGGAAATGCCGCGATGAAACGGGTGCAGATACTATCCTGCCGGTATGTTGTCGGATTATCAGAAAGCATCTGGAGAGGCGCTTCATAAAGGGCGTACATGGCCAGTTGATGACAGCGTGTGCCCAAACTCATGGGCATTGAACCGATGGGTCTGAATGCAGATTTATTTGCATTTCGCATTGCCCCGGGAGTGTAATCCATCGGCCCGGCGAGCATGCGGATAAAGGGGATCTGGGCATCATATTGCGGAACTGAAGTAACAGGTGACCACTTGTAATTTTCCAAACCGCGCACCCCTTCACAATTCAAAACATTTGGATAGGTCCTCTGCAGTCCCGATGGCTTGTACATGCCATGATAATCCAATATAAGCTTATATTTTGCAGCTTTATCAGCAATATCATAAACACGACCCACCATCTGCTGATCGTCTCTGTCAAGAAAATCAATCTTAAATCCCCTCACGCCCATCCTGCTGTAATGAGCAAACAGCGAATCAGCATTTCCTGTTAAAGCGTACATGGTTGACCAAAGGATCACGCCGACATTCCGCGCATTCCCATATGCGATGATGCTGTCGAGGTTAATCTCAGGCGAAACCTCCAACAGGTTGGTGTCGCTGCTCCAACCGGCATCC
>JANWIY010000137.1 GCA_025449645.1 Chitinophagaceae bacterium
TATTTTGGGACCCATAAACCGCTTATCCTGAAATCACTCAATGCCCTGGAAGAAAGACTCGACGAGAAGGTTTTTTTCCGGGCCAACCGCAAACATATTGTAAACCTCAGACTGATTGAAAAAATAGAACCCTATTTTAATGGCGGCTTACTGCTGGAACTGAAAGGAGGAGAGAAAATTGAAGTAAGCAGGAGACAAACCGTAAAGTTCAAAGAAATGATGAGCTTGTAATTGAGCCGCAATAGTCACATGAGATCTGAATTTCTTATCTCTCTGCTGTTTTTCAGCATGGCGGGGTTTGCACAACCTTCAGTGGACCTGATCCGCCAGGACGGGGTGACCAACATCGAAAAAATCTTATCTGCAGACGATATGGGGGGCCGGCAGGTTTATACGACGGGAATTGAAAAAGCAGCCGCTTTCATCGCCCGCGAATTTGATTCAGCAGGATTGGTTCCAATGGAGGGTAACGAAGGATACCGGCAGAACTTTACTGTTATTAAAACGAAATTGACTGAAGCAGGTGCGGTGCTGGATGGTGTGGCTTTAGGCTCCGGACAGATCATTGCTCTTACTGCGTTGCCGGAACTTACCATAACCCAGAACGATCATTACCAAAAAGTAATTGTTAAAAAGGCCGGCGATTTCCGGCAGGCGTTCCTCAAATACCTGGATGCGGATAAAAATTATCTTATCCTTGTAGACAGCAACCTGACAGATGACTTTTCGCGCCGGGCTAATTTTCATTTTCCACAGTTCGAAGGCTCGGGCAACCGGATCTTTATATTGACGAGTGCTGATCCCGGCGTTTTTGTTATTCATGTGAAACAGGAAATATCCAAACAATCCCTGACTAATATTGTAGGCATCCTTCCGGGGAAATCGTTAAAGAATGAATATGTAATTTTTTCTGCCCACTACGATCATCTGGGTATCGGAGACCCCGATGAAAATGCTGACTCCATTTACAATGGCGCCAATGACGATGCATCTGGAACCACAGCCATAATCACACTGGCGAAATATTTCAGCATGCTGCACAGCAATCAGCGCTCTCTTATTTTTGCCGCGTTTACTGCGGAGGAAATCGGCGAATTTGGATCGGCCTATTTTTCAAAGAGGTTGGATCCGGATAAGATCGCTGCCATGTTTAATATTGAAATGATTGGAACGGAAAGTAAATGGGGAATGAATTCGGCATACATCACAGGATTTAATAAAACGGATATGGGTACCGTCCTGAGGAGAAACCTGGGAAAAACCAAATTCAGTTTTTATCCGGATCCTTATCCGGATCAGGATCTGTTTTACCGATCCGATAATGCAACCCTTGCCAAACTGGGTGTACCCGCACATACGATATCAACTTCTAAAATGGATTCAGAACCCCATTACCATAAGCAAAGCGATGAGATTGAAACCCTGGATATGAAGAACATGACCAGGGTCATCCGGGCCATTGCCATCAGCGCGGGAACGATTATTTCGGGAAAAGATACTCCTGAAAGGATCCGGCCCTGACGCTTACCTGTTTGGGATCGCGCCGATACTTCCATAGAAAGAAATAAGCTGCCGGTAGTTGCTGGTGACCTGAACGGTGCTATAACCATCCGAACTGACACTTAACTGTATTTTGCTGGCATTCCTCTGATCCTTGGGTGTTATCAGGATAAACCATCCGCCTTTTTTGGTATCATGTTCTTCATAGCTAAAGGAGGTGCTGTTAAAACTGATCCCACCATTTGTTTCTCCCGGGCTGGCCGAATATGCGACCCCATAATAAGGCAGGTTCGCGCTTAGGGTATCGCCGGATACGGTTAAGGTATACAGACTGGTCAGGTGCCTTGTGGCCCCGCCCATTGCTGTGGCTGTTTGCGCGTTGAATGTATAATGCCGGGATGTCATATAAGCTTTCAGCTGATTGTATTGATCAATCTTTTTATCCTCTCTGGCAGTTTGAGCCCGGGTGCCAAGCGATATGCATAAAGCCAGTGGCGTGAAAAGCCGGATTGCATTCCTGAATTTCATATGCTTTTTCATAGGATTTGCAAAATCCGGGCCGGAGAGGGCTCCAAGTGTTAAGGCTAATTGAATTTAGTCAGTACTCTTTTCATTTCTTCAGCGATCTCCGGGTTGCTCAGATTACCAAGGCTCCCTTCATGCGTATGGTTCAGGGAGCGGGTCGGATCAAAGGTAAAATTTCCGCTGGCAATTTGATTGCCGACAATTTTATATGCTTCACGAAATGAATTTCCCTGGTTAACGAGATCATTTACCACTTCAACACTAAACAGGTACTTGTATTTTTCATCATTCAGGATATTTTTTGTTATCCGGATTTCTGAGAGCATGAGCATAGTCATTTGAAGGCATGCTTTCAATTCTTCAATTGCCGGGAAGAGAATCTCTTTTGTGAGTTGCATATCCCGGTGATATCCGGAAGGAAGATTAACCAGGAGCAGGTTAAGCTCATTAGGCACGGACTGAATGCGGTTGCATTTTGCCCTGATCAGTTCGAAGACATCGGGATTTTTTTTATGCGGCATGATGCTACTGCCTGTAGTCAGTTCATCAGGGAATGATATGAATCCGAAATTCTGGCTTATATATAAACAGCAATCCATTGCGAGCCGCGAAAGCGTGGATGCAATAAACGCCATCCCGTATGCCACTGCTTTTTCCGTTTTTCCCCTGCTCATCTGCGCATATACGGAGTTGTAGTGAAGGGTAGAAAAATGCAGGAGTTCGGTTGTCATTTTTCTCCTCAAAGGGAAAGAGGATCCGTATCCTGCACCACTTCCGAGAGGATTTTTATTTACCACATTGTAGGCGGCGGCGAGCATTTCCAGATCGTCCGTCAGACTCTCAGCATAGGCCCCGAACCACAGGCCGAAGGAAGAAGGCATGGCAATCTGCAAGTGTGTATATCCGGGAAGCAGATCAAGCCGGTATTGATTGCTAAGTGAGATCAGCAGATCAAACAACGTGCTCACTTCAACTTTAATTTCCTGAATTGACGCCCGTAGAAAAAGTTTGATATCGACAGCAACCTGGTCATTGCGACTGCGGCCACTATGAATTTTTTTTCCGGCTTCGCCGATTGATTTTGTAAGGTTGAATTCCACCTGGGAATGCACGTCTTCCACGCCCGGTTCGATCCGAAAATGGCCCGCACGTATATCGGCCAGCATAGTCTCAAGCGCATTTTTTATTGACCGGCCTTCTTCGGCAGTCAGCATCCCAATACCTTCGAGCATGGCAGCATGAGCCAGAGAACCCTCAACGTCGTATTCGGCCAGCAGGATATCGAATTCCCTGTCCCGGCCGATCGTAAATTTTTCAATGATCTCATTGACTTTTGATCCGTCTTTTTGCCACAATTTCATTGTTTAAATTTTAACCCCAATAATTTTTAAGTTGATGGTTGATAGTTGATGGTTGATGGACTTCAATTGTAGGTTAACAATAAACACGAGCAATTTGCCTGACAAAGTGCAACTGAAGTAATTTACGAATTAACACAAAGGCTCCATCAACTATCAACCATCAACCATCAACATCTCAAATAAACGCATTCAACAACTCAATATACGTCTCAATTCCTTCCTTGATTTCATCAATATAGATAAATTCATCAGCAGTATGGCTCCTGGCCGAATCTCCGGGTCCCATTTTCAATGCGGGAAAGGGCATGAGGGCTTTATCGGATGTGGTTGGCGAACCGTAATACCCCCTGCCCAGGGCAATGCCTGCTTTTACCAGCGGATGATCAAGGGGAATGGAAGTAGACTTCATCCTGGTCGTGCGCGGTTTGAAATGACTTTTCAGATTGAGCTTCAGCGCGTCCAGGATCTCTTCAAAACTGTACAATTCGTTTACCCGAACGTCCATAACATATTTACATTGTGCAGGCACTACGTTATGCTGTTTATTTTCTGTATCTATAACGGTTACGCTCATACGCGTTTCGCCCAGTAATGCGCTTTTCTTCCCGAACCGGTAATTACGTATCCACTCTATGTCTTCAATCGCTTTGTACAAGGCATTCTCCCCTTCATTTCTTGCGGCGTGGCCCGGCCGGCCGGATGCGACGCAATCGATCACCATCAGCCCTCGTTCGGCAACGGCCATTTCAAGCCTGGTTGGTTCTCCAACAATACCGAAATCAATCTGACCCAGGTATGGAAGTACGAGCTCAATGCCGTTTACGCCACTGATCTCTTCCTCTGCGCTGGCAGCAAATACCACATTGTGCTTCAGGTCCTCACTATGATAATAATGCAGAAAAACGGCAATTAGGCTTACCAGGCAGCCGCCGGCATCATTGCTGCCCAGTCCGTATAGCTTCCCTTCCTTCACGGTTGGCGTAAAAGGGTCCATACTGTAATTCTTATTTGGCCGTACGGTATCGTGATGGGAGTTTAACAGAATACTCTGCCTTGAGGCGTGATAATTCTTGTTCCGGGCGTAAATATTATTTCCAACTCGCGCGAAGGGTACCTGGTGGCGTTCAAAAAAAGCACAGATGAGTTCAGCAGTATCATTTTCTTCTTTTGAAAAAGAGGGTGTGGCGATCAATTCCTTCAAAAGGCTTGTAGCTTCTGACTTCAAAGATTCAAGGGATAAATTACTCATGGCTGATGGTTGTTCCCGCTTTTCCGGTTAAAAGGTTTCCGAGGTCCTCTGCTTTTCCTATGATGACTTTTTTAACTCCATGGTCAATGGCCGCAAAAGCATTATCCAGTTTTGGTATCATCCCCGCAAAGATTTTCTTTGACTCCTTAAGTTCTTCAAAATACAAGTGGTTGATTGAAGGGATTACAGATTTTTCGTCGTCCACATTCAATAAAACACCAGCTTTTTCGAAGCTGTATATAAGCCGCACCTGAAACGCACCGCTCATGGCTTTCGCTATTTCCTGTGCAATCGTATCGGCATTGGTATTCAGCAACTGGTTTTTGCCGTCGTGCGTGATCGGCGCCATTACAATGGTCAATCCCTGGTGCAGCAGAGCTCCCAGCCATTCTGCATTAACATGATCAATGTCTCCCGCTAAGCCATAATCTACTTGCGAGCGAACCCTTTTGTGTGCCAATATGGAGTTCCCGTCAGCACCGCAGATGCCGGTTGCATTGCATTGGAGCGATTGCAATCGGGCGACAATATTTTTATTGATATACCCTGCATAAACCATCGTCATGATCTTGAGTGTTTCCGCGTCCGTTAGCCGGCGGCCATCAACAAATTGCTGTGGGATACCCATTTTCTCTGCCATCCGGGTAGCCATTTTTCCTCCACCATGAACCAGGATCTTTTTGGCAGGGATAGCGGCAAATTTTTTAAGAAAAGAGAAAAGCGCAATTTCTTCATCAATGATATTTCCCCCGATCTTTATGACATAAAGGTCTTCCATCCGCTAAAATTGAGATTGAAGGATATCACTTAAAACGGCCTGCGCAGCCCATACGCGGTTTCCCGCCTGCATGGTAACAATGCTGTACGGACCATCCAGCACTTCATCGCTGAGTTCCACATTTCTGCGCACCGGAAGGCAATGCATTACTTTAGCTTTATTGCTCACGCGCAATTTCTCATCAGTCAGCATCCATTCCGGGTCATTGGTATAAATTTTACCATAATCCTTATACGTGCTCCAGTTCTTCACGTATACAAAATCAGCATTTTTCAAAGCCTCATCCTGGTCATGCGTAATCCTTGCTCCTTTGGTAAACGCGGGGTCCAGTTCATAATCTTCCGGATGGGTAATTACAAAATCCGCCTTGCCCCAGGCATTGATCCATTGTGAAAAGCTATTGGCAACGCATTGCGGCAGCGGCTTCACATGCGGGGCCCAGGTAAGTACGATCCGGGGTCTTTTTATTGACAGATCCGATGTCATCGATTCCGTAATGGTAATTATATCTGTCAGACTTTGCAATGGGTGCAGTGTTGCACTCTCCATGCTCACTACCGGAATGCCCGCGTATTTTACAAATTGACGGATATATAATTCACTGTAATCGTCTTCCTTGTTTTTCAGGGAAGGGAAGGTGCGGATGCAGAGGATATCAAAATATTTTCCCAGCACGGGCGCTGCGTCCTTAATATGTTCAACCGTATTTCCGCTCATGATGGCTTCTTCTTCAAACTCAAGCGCCCAGCCTTCTTTGTCAACATTGAAAATGATGGGCTCCAAACCCAACTGACGCGCAGCCACCTGCGTGCTGAGCCGGGTACGGAGACTTGGATTCAAAAAAAGCAGACCGATCCTTTTACCTTCCCCGAGGTTTTTGTCTGCCAGCGGATTTTTCTTGTAATACAAAGCTTTATTGATCAGCTTGTCCAGGTCAGCAACATCATCTATGGAAATAAAATTTTTCATGCCTGACTTACCAGATTTGCAGTTGAGGTTAAGTGGTTGATCTCTTCTGTTAAGGATTCCAGAAATTCTTGAGCCTCTTTTTTTCTGAGGGCCAGTGACGGAAGCAACCGGATGGTATTTGGTTTTGATTCGCCCGTGAATACCTGTTGGTGGTGTAAAAGATGCTTGCGCAGATCTTTTAATTCTCCGTCAACGTCAAAGCCGATCATCAGCCCCTTTCCTCTGAGGTTTTTGAGCTCTTTAATGTCCCCTAAAGCATTCATCAGGAAATCGCCAGTCGCCTTCGCATTTTCCATCAGCTTTTCTTCTTCCAATACTTCAAGAACTGCCAGGGCCGCAGCGCAGGCCAGGTGGTTGCCGCCGAAAGTTGTGCCCAGCATGCCATGTTTTGCCTTCAGATGAGGAGCGATCATAATGCCGGCGACCGGAAATCCATTTCCCATTCCCTTTGCCATGCTGTAAATATCAGCGTTGATACCGGCGTGATCGTGAGAGAAAAATTTTCCTGTTCTTCCATATCCGCATTGAACACTGTCTGCAATAAATACCACGTTATGCTCAGAACAGAGAGAGCGGATCTTTTGCAGGAAAGAAAGATCGGCAACATTAATGCCGCCAACGCCCTGAATGCCCTCAATGATAACTGCAGCCGTTTCATTTCCGTGGTTTGAAAAATATTCCTCCAGCGCCTGCTCATCATTGAAAGGGAGAAAAATAACATTTTCGGTTTGATTTACCGGAGCGACTATGGCAGGATTATCGGTAGCGGCCACGGCCAGAGACGTTCTTCCATGAAAAGATTTTCTGAATGCAACTATTTTTTTTCTGCCATTGTGAAAGGAAGCGAGCTTGAGCGCATTTTCGTTGGCCTCCGCACCGGAGTTGCAAAGGAATAACTGGTAGTCATCCTTGCCGGAAACCTTTCCGAGTTTTTTTGCGAGTTCGGCTTGTAAAGGAATATTGACCGAATTGGAATAGAAAGCCACCTGATTCAGCTGCTGTGTAATGCGGGATACAAAATGCGGATGGGTATGTCCAATTGAAATGACCGCATGGCCGCCGTACATATCCAGGTATTGCTGACCGGCATCATCCCAGAGATAAGAACCTTTTGCCCTGGTAATGGTGATATTATTGATCGGATATACGTCGAATAAATTCATTTTGCCTGATTTTAATATTTACTCTTTTTTAGGTTGATGGTTGATGGTTGATGGTTGATGGATTTCAGGTGCGAATTCCCAAACAAAGTCCATCAACCATCAACGATTACCTCATAGTATCAAAAATAATTCGCCTTCAACCTCAGTCCAGTGCACTCATCCAGGTCAAACATCAGGTTCATATTCTGAACTGCCTGTCCGGATGCGCCCTTTAACAGATTATCGAGCGCTGAATGGATCACCAGAACATCATCTGCTTTCTCCAGCTGGAGTATACATTTATTTGTATTCACCACTTGTTTCAGAAAAATCGGCTCATCGGTGACCACAGTGAATGGATGATCAGCATAAAAATCCTTGTAGACCTCTGTGAGTTCCTTCATGTCCCTTTTGCAATTCACCTGCGAGCTCACAAAGATTCCCCGCGCAAAATCTCCGCGCCAGGGCACGAAGTGAACGCCCGGGCCCGATTTGGAAAATCCGTGCTGCAGCTGGGCCAGTGACTGATTCACTTCAGCGAGGTGCTGGTGCGTCAAAGTTTTATAAGCCTGAATATTGTTGACCCGCCAGGAAAAATGAGCTGTAGAAGAAAGACCCTGGCCTGCGCCGGTGGATCCTGTGATGCCGGTCGTGAATACTTCAGTAAGCCATTTCATTTTCGCCAGGGGCAGCAACCCCAACTCAATAGCAGATGCAAAACATCCGGGGTTTGATATATTCCTTGCCCTCTTAATTTCATTCCTGTTTAATTCTGGCAAACCGTATATGAAAGGAAATTCATTTCCGGGATAATGATTATTGCCGCTGATCCGAAAATCCTGAGACAGATCAATAATCCTGATGTTTTTTTCAAATGGATTTTCTGCGAGAAATTTTCTCGCTGCACCGTGACCCACGCACAAAAAAATGACATCAATATCCTGCTGCACTTCGTCCTGAAAACATATTCCCGTATCTCCCGCGAGATCGTGGTGAACGCTGGAAACCTTTTTGCCTGCATTGCTCTTACTCTGAACGAAGACGATTTCGGTATGCGGATGATGGATCAGTATTCTGATCAATTCGCCACCGGTATATCCTGCGCCGCCGCTAATGCCAATTCTTATTTTCTTCATTTGGCTGTATTGCTCTTGTCGTTGATTTTATGAAATATCATTGACTGGTTTCCAAAAATTTTTGCAAATCCCTTTACATCATCCCCGGTCCAGCCGCTATTCATTTCTCCGTATGATCCAAAGCGGCTGCTCATCAGGTCGTGCGGACTTTCCACCCCGGTTACCGTAAATCGGTATGGCTCCAGCGTAACAAAAACTTTTCCGGAAACCGTGCTTTGTGTATCATCCAGAAATTTCTCGATGTTGCGCATGGTGGGATCCAGCATCTGGCCCTCATGGAGCCAGTTCCCGTACCATGCTGCCAGCTGATCTTTCCAGTAGAGTTGCCATTTGGTCAGCGTGTGTTTTTCCAGCAGGTGATGTGCCTTGATGATAATTAATGGGGCGGCGGCTTCAAAGCCCACACGGCCTTTGATCCCGATGATCGTATCACCTACATGAATGTCGCGTCCGATACCGTAAGGTTGCGCGATCGATTGCAGGAACTGAATGGCTTTTACCGGATGTTCAAATTTTTTATCATTGACGGCAAGCAATTCCCCTTTTTCAAAGTGAAGGATGATCTTTTGCGGACTGCTGGAGGAAACCGGTGTCGGCCATGCATTCTCCGGCAGATAATCCTTTGAATTCAGTGTTTCCTTTCCGCCAACGGAAGTTCCCCAGAGGCCCTTATTGATACTGTACTGTGCTTTATCAAAGTTCATGCTTACGCCATGTTCTTTCAGAAAGAGAATTTCCTGTTCGCGGCTGAGTCTCAAATCGCGAATGGGTGTTAGAATTTCCGCCTGAGGCACCATGCTTTGAAAAACCATATCGAACCGGACCTGATCATTTCCCGCTCCTGTACTGCCGTGGGCAACATAGGCCGCACCTGTTTCCTGAACATAATTCGCCACGGCGATGGCCTGAACCATCCTCTCTGCGCTTACGCTTAAGGGATAAGTTGCATTTTTTAAAACATTTCCGAAAATCAGGAAGCGGATGCAGGATCTGTAGTATTCTTCCGTCACATCAACGGATCTGAAAGAAGCAATATCCAATTGCTTTGCCCTTTCTTCAATAGCAAGCATTTCCTCCCTGCTGAAGCCACCGGTGTTTACCGTGAGCGCATGCACTTCCAGTCCCTTTATCCGGTTAAGATAAATTGCACAATAGGTTGTATCGAGGCCGCCACTGTAAGCCAGAACAACTTTTTTGTTTTCCTTATTCATTGATCCCGACAGGTTTAATTCTTAATTATTCATCCTGTTTCTTATTTCCCTTTGATCATGCGGAACAGGCCGAGAACAGCCGGCACCATATCCACTTTTTCCTTGCGGATCAGATGTTTAAGCAGCCCCCATTGCTTGATCTTCATAAAGCGTTCGTAGAGCTTGCTTTTTTTATTGAAATCACTCGAAGTGTCTTCCGGCTTGTTATTTACTTCTGCAGGATCATAAAGCATGGCGGTGCACATGCAGTTTTTGCGATCCTTACTCATCAGGATCTCATAGTTCACGCAGCTTTTGCAGCCGGCCCAAAACGCCTCATCCTGTGT
Source organism: Chitinophagaceae bacterium (assembly GCA_025449645.1). Lineage (GTDB taxonomy): Bacteria > Bacteroidota > Bacteroidia > Chitinophagales > Chitinophagaceae > Puia. The sequence goes on from JANWIY010000137.1 coordinate 10,198, forward strand.
GAGCTCAGAATAGGTGACCGGCTCATAACCCAGGTCTGAATTGATTTTCATCACGGCGAGGCCGGTTGTCAGCCCAAAGATCTTGGCGTTTGGATAATGCTTGCGGCTCAGATCGAAAATCTTTTTCTTGATCTTTTTTGCCAGCCCGCTCTTCCGGAAGGTGGGCGCTACGATGAGCCCGGAATTGGCAACGTATTCGCCATGGCTCCAGGTTTCGATATAGCAAAAGCCGGCCCAGATATCATCCTCGGTAAAGGCGATCACGGCTTTGCCTTCACGCATTTTGGCTTTGATATAATCAGGGCTTCTTTTTGCGATGCCGGTTCCACGCGCCTTTGCGGAAGATTCCATTTCGTCGCAGATGATCTGGGCAAAATCCTGATGGGATGCATCTGCGGTGAGTATCTTGAACTTTTGTTCTTGTTCCATTGAATAATTACATGAGATAAAAAATGCCAATGACCTTGTCATTGATTAGGCAACCCGTCTGGTTACGGGGCATAGGTCCTGACGGAGTTCTATGGATGTAGTATATCAACGTCGTACCCAAAAGGGAATGGGACAAACAGAAAAAATAACGCAGGGGGGCGCTACAAAAAACCCACGCTTATTGAAGGCGTGCAATACCATTCCGGTGAGGACTGATATGGGTGAGTTTTTTTTCATTTCATGAGAAAATGAGATGACAAATTTTTTTATCCATACACAGAAACAGCTTTTTTATAAAGTTTGAGGAATAATTTTAGTTAAAAGTCGGAGGGAAAGGGGGATAATTTGAAAATTTGATGATGCTTTGCCTACCCAAGCGCAGCGAAGGTTGGGAAAATTTGAAAATGTGAAAATGCTTTACCTGATCGAGGATTTTCGAAGGGTAATTCGGTTCTTAGGCCTGATGTACAGGTTTTTGTGCCTTTCCGGACAGAGAATTGGTTTTGGCCGGCAGGGGGTTAAATCGGGCAGAGAAAGTGGATCAGGGGCGTTCGGGGACTGAAACTGAATGCAGCGCATGCACCATTTCAGTCAGGAGGGAAGCGTCTTTTTCAATGGCACTGCCCACTACGATCAGGTCTGCACCCGCTTTGGCATTGAGATATACTTTTTCAGGGTCTTTAATGCCGCCGCCGATCAGCAGGGGCACCTCGATGAATGAAGAAACAAGCTGGATCATTTCTTCTGAAATGGGCCGCCTGGCGCCACTTCCCGCATCCATATAGATGAGTTTCATGCCCAGCATTTCGCCTGCCATGGCAGTGCAAAGAGCAATTTCATTTTTGTCGGCCGGAATCGGACTCGCATTACTGATATAGGATACAGTTGTTGGAGCACCACCATCGATGACCATATATCCGGTGGAAATGATTTCCAATCCGCTTTTTTTAACAACCGGGGCCGAAATCACGTGCTGACCGATGAGCAGTTCAGGATTTCTCCCTGATATCAGGGATAGATAGAGCAACCCGTCAGCATATGGCGATACCTGGGATGGCGAACCCGGAAAAAGGATTACAGGAATATGACAATTCGCCTTGATTTGCTGAACAACCTCGTCAAGCTGGTGCGATATGACCAGGCTCCCCCCAACGAACAGGTAATCGACCCTTGCCCGGGTAGCAAGATCGATGATCCCGGCAATCTTAGCTGTATCTACTTTATCGGGGTCAATGAGAACGGCAAAGGACTTGCGCCGCTTCTTTTTTTTTGCCAGTAAAGAGGAATAAATCGCGTCCTTCATGATGGTGGGTTCCTCATACAAATGTGCGAAAACTTTCCCGGTTTTGAAAACCAGCCCGAAACAGCTCTTCAGTTAATCGATTATTCTGTACCGGCCAAAACTTTTTTTGCGGAAACCGGTGGTTTGTATGTGCATAATTCAAATCATGTAATGCGGGCTTGCGATACAGGGTTTATCAACTATTCTTTTCCACAAGTGTTAATATTTCAGGAGAGGAAATCCCAAAATCAAAAAATACTTTCGTTACCTGCTTAACTATTCGGTAATAAGCGGCAGGTCTTCCATAAAACAATTAAAGTCGTCATTCACATGGTTACTCATACGCAATCTGCGAACGGTTTGCAGTTCAGCCGTCGCTTCACCAGGGAAGGAATCAGCGTATTTGATCAATTCGAATATGATTACAGGAGTTCGGTGATCCGGAACCCCTCGGGTGAAATCGTATTTGAGATGACGAATGTGGAAGTGCCCAAATCCTGGAGCCAGATCGCGACGGATATCCTTGCCCAGAAATATTTCCGTAAAGCTGGTGTTCCGCAACCCGATGGTTCGCTGGGCAGGGAGACCTCAGTAAAACAAGTGGCTCACCGCCTGGCCAATTGCTGGAAATCCTGGGGGATAAGGTATGGCTATTTCTCCAGCGATAACGACGCGCGGATTTTTTATGAAGAGCTTGTTTATTCCATCCTCAACCAGGCCTGTGTTCCGAATAGTCCGCAATGGTTCAATACCGGGCTTTATGAAAGTTATGGCATCACCGGAAAACCGCAGGGGCATTATTATGTCGATCAACTCGACGGGCAATTGAAAAAGTCCACCTCCGCATATGAACGCCCGCAACCCCACGCCTGCTTTATACTGAGCGTGGAAGATGATCTGGTAAATGATGGCGGCATCATGGATCTCTGGGTTCGCGAGGCCCGGATTTTCAAGTATGGTTCAGGCGTAGGAACAAATTTCTCGAATATCCGTGGGGAAGGGGAAAAACTGAGCGGTGGTGGTACTTCCAGCGGGTTGATGAGCTTTCTCAAAATCGGCGACCGCGCAGCAGGAGCTATCAAATCCGGAGGGACCACACGGCGCGCTGCTAAAATGGTTTGTCTCGACCTCGACCATCCTGAAATCATGGACTTCATCAACTGGAAGATGGAGGAAGAAAAAAAAGTAGGGGCGTTAATCGCTGCAGGATATCCGAGCGATTACGAAGGAGAAGCATATAAAACGGTCAGTGGCCAGAATTCAAATAATTCCGTAAGGATCCCCAATTCATTTTTTGAAAAGCTCGAGAACGGTGAGGACTGGGAGTTGAAAGCAAGAAGTGATGGAAGGATAATGAAAAAAATTCCCGCCAGGGAAGTTTGGAACCAGATTACGTATGCAGCATGGCGTTGTGCAGACCCGGGTACCCAATACGATACTACCATAAACGAATGGCATACATGCCCCAGTGGTGGCCGTATCCGGGCTTCCAACCCTTGCTCCGAGTATATGTTCCTGGACAACACCGCGTGTAATCTGGCCTCCGTAAACCTTCGCAGGTTCTATGATGAAGAAAGCAATAACCTGGATGTGGAAGGCTTCGAGTATACCTGCCGTTTATGGACCGTAGTGCTTGAGGTTTCTGTTTTGATGGCCCAGTTTCCATCAAAGGAAGTGGCCCAGCTCTCATACGATTACCGCACCCTCGGACTGGGCTACGCCAATCTTGGCTCCATGCTTATGGTGATGGGTATTCCATACGACAGCGAAGAAGCCCGGGGAATTGGGGGGGCCATCAGCGCAATCATGACTGGCGTAGCTTACAAAACATCAGCTGAAATGGCCCGTGCATTGGGCCCATTTCCGAAATTCGAAGAGAACCGCCAGGCGATGTTGCGCGTGATGCGCAATCACCGGCTCGCGGCTTACGATGCTGACGAATATGAAAAACTGCAGATCAAACCCCAGGGGATAAAAGCAAAGTATTGTCCCGACTACCTGCTAACTGCAGCCACGCGCGCCTGGGATGACGCTGTCCAGCTCGGCGAGAAATATGGCTACCGGAATGCCCAATCCACTGTGATAGCGCCTACGGGCACCATAGGACTTGTAATGGACTGCGATACAACCGGTGTGGAACCCGACTTTGCGCTGGTGAAATTTAAAAAATTATCCGGCGGAGGCTATTTCAAGATCATAAACCAATCCGTTCCGGCTGCACTTAAAAATCTCGGTTACAGCGACCGGGAAATTGATTCGATCATCAAATATGCTGTTGGTGCCGGCACTTTTGCCGGAGCACCGCATATCAATCATCAGACCCTAAGTGAGAAAGGATTTTTTGCAGAAGAAATAAAGAAACTTGATGCATCTGTTGCTTCCGCTTTTGAAATCGGTTTTGTTTTCAATGTGTACAATCTCGGGGAAGAATGCCTGAAGCGTCTCGGATTTCAACCTGAACAATATTATAATTTTGAATGGAACCGGCTGGAAGCGCTTGGTTTCTCCGACGACCAAATAGCAGATGCCAATGATTACGTTTGCGGCACGATGACCGTGGAAGGCGCTCCTTATCTCAAATCGGAACATCTTCCGGTATTCGATTGCGCCAATAAATGCGGAAAGATCGGCGAAAGATATATCCATGCGCATGGTCATATCCGGATGATGAGTGCAGTTCAGCCATTCATCAGCGGCGCAATCTCGAAAACGATCAACCTTCCTAATGAAGCGACGGTAGAAGAAATTGCAGATTCTTACCTGCTGAGCTGGAAGCTTGCGCTGAAGGCCTGCGCTCTTTACCGGGACGGATCCAAACTTTCGCAGCCACTCAGCAATAAATCAGACAAAAAGAAGAAGCTTGAAACACCGGAGGAAATGAAGGAGGCAATCCTGAACGAACCCCTGGGGCTTGAGCCGAATATTGTGGACATGAGCCAGCTGACTGTTCGTGAACTGCTGGAAGAAGTGCAGAAAAGAGTGCAGTCTTCGCCTGATACCAAATTGAAAAGAGAACTCGCGACCATCGTGGAACGGCGCACCCTTCCTGCAAAACGGCGCGGCTATACCCAAAAGGCAAAGATCAATGGTCAGGCAATTTTTCTTCGCACGGGTGAATATGCTGACGGAACCGTCGGCGAGATCTTCATCGACATGGCCAAGGAAGGCGCCACGATGCGAAGTATGCTGAATTGCTTTGCAATAGCGATTTCAATCGGCCTGCAATATGGAGTACCGATGGAAGAATTCGTGGAAAAATTTGTTTTCACCCGGTTTGAACCATCAGGCATGGTGGAACACCCGAATATAAAAAGCGCAACATCCATTGTGGATTTTATTTTCCGTTCTCTGGCATACGAATATTTAGGAAGAGCAGACCTTGTACATGTGCTGGACAAACCTGAAGTGATGAATACAGGAAATGCGGAATGGGATCATCCTGCCGCTCCTGAGACGGAAAAAAAAACTCCGCCCTTAAGTGAAGTCAGAATCGTGGCCAAACCAGCGGCTGCACCTGCTGTGCTGGCTGCACACAAACTGGTAAAAAATATAAAAATGGATAGTGGACTGGATGCCGTGAATGCAGCTGCTAAAAGCATGCAAAGTGATGCTCCGGCTTGTAATACCTGCGGTCATATTACCATCCGCAGCGGCACTTGTTATAAATGCCTTAATTGCGGTAACAGCATGGGCTGCAGTTAGAGAGCCTTAAAATACTTTGGACGGTTTTACTTAACCACAGGTCCCCGCATTTTTATGCGGGGATCTTTATTTAATGGAGAATGAGGAGTTGAAAATGTGGAAATATGTAAATGTTTAAATGTGCAAATTTGGAAAGACAGGTTGGCGCAACTTTTCATTCTCCATTCTCAATTGTACATTCTCCATGAAAACCTGGTTTTCCAGAATTGGGACGATTTTTCGGTATATCTGGCAAGGAAATTGGTATTTATTCAGCAATTTTCACGAATTCCGATCGTTAATCTATAACCTCAAATGAAAACCATGAAAAAGATCCTGGCCCTGGTATTATTACTCAGCCTATTGTATTCCTGCAGCAGATCTGTTACGCCGTATCAGGCCGCTACCCATCATTATAACAGTTGCAAGTTCATGAAGTAAATTTCCCCTGGGAATTTATTCATCATCAACCATTCCCCTTCTTTAGTACATTGCGTACCGTAATTTTCAGTTATGAAGAGGCTGTGGTTGATTTTTTATTTTCTCTATTCATTGGATGTATGGGCACAGTCTGTTTCCCGCCCCTCCGCGATTGTATCCGGCCCAATGCTCGGCCAGGTGGAATTACGGACAGCCAGGGTCTGGTTACAGGTGTCTCCCGCCGTTAAATCCGTATCTGTTATTTATTGGAAGAAAGATCATCCTGAACAGGCCGGGGAAAAGAAATATACCGGCCCACTCGGCAATGAATTCAATCCTATACAAATTGAGATCGGTGGCCTGGAATTCAACAGCACCTATCAGTACCAGTTCGTTCTGGATAAAATAAAATCCGCTGCACGCGGATCCTTCATTACAAAAGATTTGTGGCAATGGCGAAAACCTGCACCTGACTTCAGTTTTCTCACTGGCAGTTGCGCATATTTCAACGAAGCGATATACGACCGTCCCGGAAAACCCTATGGCGGAGATCCTTCTATTTTTGAGTCAATGGCCAAAGAGCCAGCAGCATTTATGCTTTGGCTGGGAGATAATTTGTATACGAGGGAAGTGGATTTCGCAAGTGCCTGGGGTCTTTGGTACAGAGCAAGCCATGATCGTGCATTACCGGCATTAAGGAATTTTTGGAAGTCCATGCCGCAATATGCCATCTGGGATGATCATGATTACGGTCCGGATAATTCCGACGGCTCTTATGGATTGAAAGATGTTTCTCTGGAAATATTCAAACGCTATTGGAGCAATCCCTCTTACGGCCAGGTTGGCAAGGGAATCTATTCCCAGATTTCTTACGGGGATGTTGATATATTTCTCACTGACGACAGGTATTTCAGGAGTTCGGATGATTTGGATGACAGTATCGCGGGCAAGCCGAATCCTGAAAAACATTTTTTTGGAAAAAAGCAACTGGACTGGCTTGAAGATGCCCTGATGCAGAGCCCGGCTACCTTTAAGGTTATTGCGGTTGGCAGCCAGGTATTAAATCCCTTGAGCAGGGAAGAATGTTTGCATAATTACAGTTTTGAATTCTACAGCCTGATGCAATTTCTGGATCGTCAAAAGGTCAGGGGCGTTCTATTCCTGACCGGTGACCGGCACCACAGCGAAATCATAAAATATGAAAGAACAGGTAACTATTCATTGTATGATGTTACCACTTCTCCCTTTACCAGTGGAATTGCAAGGGTAGAGGGGGCCGAAATTAACAATTCTTATCGCGTGGAAGGAAGCCTGGTGCAGGATCGCAGTTATGCAAAATTTATTATTGCGGGTAAAAAGAATGAACGGATATTGACTGTAGAGTTCCGGGGAGTTGAGGGAAACAAACTCAGCACCTGGAGTATTTCTGAAAAGCAATTAATCCCATGAGATGATCATCCATTTCAAATATGATAAAAAACAAGTGCTGCACGCCCTGAGGTATCATTTTATTTCCCGGCCCGAGATAAAGATCCTGCTGGTAATCCTTAATTTATTTACAATTCTGAGTGCTGTCCTTTTCTATCTGCACAAAATTCAACCTATTTCCTTTCTCACATTTTCCTTATTGTGGTTCGTATTGCTGATCGCAATCTGGAGATTATTGCCATTGAGCGTTTATAAGCGGTCACAAACATTCCTCGATCGGTTCAGCATGGATTTCAACGAGAAGGACGTGATATTGCAGACCGAACGGGGATCGCATACCTGGCAGTGGGATGATTTCAGTTCTTTTCTGGAAAGTCCTTATTTCTTTCATCTGTACTTTAACAGCCGTTCCTTTTTCCTTGTACCGAAAGATGCTTTTAGCGACCTGGGTACGCTGCAGGAAGCGAGAGCACTGTTGAAGGAAAAATTGAGGAGGTAGGGTTGATGGTTGATATTTAGGTTGATAGTTGATGGACTTTAAAGGAAACTCAACGCCTTCTGTGTCAACCAAAACATATATCCATAACCCATCACCCATAATCCATCACCCAAGTCCATCAACCACCAACAATCCACCAATCACGGTTTTGCCCAATCATGAAAATAATGCGTTCCCCACAGATCGTATCTCTTCAATTCAAACGGCAGTCTTTGCTGGAAATCGTCCCAGTTGCGCGCAGATTTGGGGCTCCACAGTACCTCACTGAGCGCCGTTACCCGTGGGAACATCATGTATTCTACTTTTGAAGGCCAGGGCATGTATTCGGTCCAGATATTGGCTTGGCCGCCGAGAATATAACGGCCATCATCAACCGGTAATTCTGCCGGAATGGGTTCATATTTATAAACTTTTTCAAGCGGGATAAATCCGCCAATGGTCAGCGAGTCATCGTGCCTGGATTGGCCATAATCAAAATAGACATAAGTAGTGGGCGTCATGATAACCGTATGCTGTTGCTTTGCCGCTTCAATGCCTCCTTTTTCCCCGCGCCAGCTCATCACCACAGCATTGGGGGCGAGGCCGCCTTCCAGGATTTCATCCCATCCAATCAGGGTCTTGCCTTTACTGTTGATATATTTCTCCATGCGTTGAATGAAATAGCTCTGCAACTCATGTTCGTCCTTCAGGCCAAGATCATGGATTCGTTTCTGGCAAAGCGGGCATCTTTTCCAATTAGTTTTGGGACATTCATCTCCCCCGACATGGATGTATTTTGACGGGAACAAAAGTACTACCTCATCAATAACGTCCTGCAGGAATTGAAAAACGCTGTCCTTGCCTGCACAGAAAACGTCTTCGGCAACGCCCCATTTTTCATAAACGATTTTACCATTTGCCTTTTTCCCATCGTCAGAAAGTATACTGTCAGGGATATTTGTTTTTTCATCGGGGAAACAACTCAACCAGGGATAGGCGGCAATGGCCGCGCTTCCATGGCCCGGCATTTCAATTTCAGGAATGATGGTAATGTAGCGGGCAGATGCGTAAGCCACCACATCCCTGATCTGGTCCTGCGTATAGAATCCTCCATACCGCTGGTTATCACTTCCTTTCCAGGGCCGCTTGCCAATTACCGTACCGCTCCGCCAGGCCCCTACCTGAGTAAGGAGCGGATACTTTTTTATCTCGATCCTCCAGCCCTGATCTTCGGTTAAGTGCCAATGAAAATAATTCATTTTGTGGAGTGCCAGGTAATCAATAAATCTTTTTACGAAGGAGACCGGCATAAAATGCCTTCCCACATCCAGCATTAGACCGCGGTAAGCAAAGCGCGGCCTGTCCTCAATTTGAACATCTGGAATGGAAAGTGTTTTTGTATCGGACGGAAGAGGCAGGAGCTGTATAAGTGTTTGTATTCCGTAGAAGACTCCCGTTTCATTATCTCCTTCGATATGGACTCCTTTTTTGTCAACCGCTAAATGATATGCGCCCGGAATCGAATCATCCAGTCTTTCATAATTAAGAAAAATATTGTTATTGCCATTTGCTTTTGAGGTGGTCTGTAGAGTGAAGCCGTAGAATTGCTTCAGGTAATCGTTGAAAAAACTCACCGAATTATCCATGCCGCTTCCTTCTAAAACAATTTTGGTGGCCGGGTTCAGAGAAAAATAACCCATGGTCTTAAGCATTATTACTGAGGCGGGCTGTGGAATGATATTTACCTGCGCTTCCGCGTCGTAAACAAAAAACAAAAGGCCAAGGAGAATAAATTTCATGGCAAACAATTTTTGAATACTGCAAACTTATTCTTTTCCACGAACGCCAGCGCTGTTTTTGAGATTTTGTGCGGATATTTGTCAATTCATCAATTGCAACTTTATGCTGTCATTCATCAGCCAGCCATGGCCATGGTATATTTCCGGATTGGCAATTGCCCTGGTTATGACGATGCTTATATTCTTCGGAAAAACCTTTGGGTTTTCGTCCAACCTTTCTAATATCTGTTCCATGCTTGGAGCGGGTAAAAAGCTGCCCTTTTTTAATTTCGACTGGAGGAAACAACAATGGAATCTATGGTTCCTCCTGGGCTCCGTTATCGGAGGATTTATTTCAATACACTGGTTGCAGTCGCCCGAGCCTATGCACCTCTCTGCCGCCACCATAGCGGACCTGAACCAATTGCATATTCCTTTTGACGGACGACTGGAACCTGCAACGGTATTTAACTGGGAATTCCTCCTGGGATGGCGGGGGTTGATCTTATTTTTAGCAGGTGGTTTTTTTATCGGTTTTGGAACGAGGTGGGCGGGCGGATGCACGTCGGGGCATGCCATATCCGGGCTCTCGAATTTACAACTCCCTTCGCTGATTGCCGTGATCGGATTTTTTGCCGGTGGGTTAATTGCGACGTATTTTATATTACCTCTCCTTTTCAAATAGATGGTAGCGAATCATGGAATCAGGATTTAATTTGTCATGAAGGATTAAAAAGAAACAATGAAAGCAATTAAATATATACTGGCCGGTGTTTTATTCGGTGTCATCATGACGAAATCGGAAGCCGTGTCCTGGTATCGTATCCAGGAAATGTTCAGGTTTCAGTCATTTTTTATGTATGGTATCATGGGCTGCGCCGTATTACCCGGTATCATCATCATAGGGCTTATCAAGCGATTTCATTTAAGGGACACAGCCGGCCTACCCATACAATTCGAAGCAAAGGACAAGCGTTGGAAAGGATATCTATTTGGTGGTACCATTTTTGGGTTAGGCTGGGCTCTTACGGGTGCATGTCCGGGACCTTTGTTTGTTTTACTTGGTTGCGGATACGGTGTAATGCTGGTTGTCATTGGCAGTGCTTTGCTGGGAACCCTCACTTACGGCTATTGCAGTGACAGGCTTCCGCATTAAATATTTGCTGCAGGTTCTGCGATGCCCGATTTTTCCCCATCCCAAGCGGCGGAGTTTTTACGATATTAGTACAATACCCTATTATGCAATGGACTTTTGCAATAAATTGGATAAGACAATAATCTTTTATATTTTTCGATCTTAGTATAGAATACGGCATTTTTGCCTTTTGTTAGTAACCCTTTAAGCATAAACCTTACCGACATGAAGAATAATCCCATTGCATTAGCGGCAATTGCAGGTATTTTGGCTTTCACTTCCTGCAAGAAAAGCAGCAACAGCAGCAATTCAAGCGGTCTTCCTAAAACTCTTACTGAAGAAGTTAATTCTCCGGCCCTGGGCCATCTTGTGGAGACATTAAATCTGCAATACGACGGAAACGGCCGGATCACAAGTTTGGTATCAACCACCGACCCGGGAACTAAGTCTCTTTATCAGTATAGTTCAAACAAAACATTCACAATGGACCTTTATGAGGCTAACCAGCTGACGATCCATGAAATATTTTGGATCGGGGCAAATAGCTTCGTGGATAGCACCTTTCAATATAATAATACCAATGACACGAGTACAGAAAAATATACTTACAATACGGCAAATCAATTGATTCAGCTAAAGGAATACGACTATAGTTCTTCAGGTTCAACCCTGTATAGTACGGATAATTATACTTATGATGCAAACGGGAACCAGATTACTGACGTGAGCGATTTCACGACAACCAGCTTTGATTATTACACGAATTTCCCAAATTCACTTAACGTGGGTGAGATTTATTTTGTAAGAGCAAAAAATCTGATCAAGACAATGACCCAGACTTCCGGCGGAACAACTTCAACCATCGAACACGCCTATACCTTCGACAGCAGCAACCGTCTCACGGTTGACAGTGCAGCAGCAAGTGATGGTGGCATTGACATAAAAACGTATACTTATTAACTCCTTTCCGGCGCTATGCGGCAGATATAAGCCGGATAAAAGGATATGTACCGGCAAATATGGGATTTTTGGCCTTCTTAAAACTATCGTAAATTTAGGAACTGCCCATTTAAACCATTATTCATCCTTAAATCTGCAAACATGAACTGGAAACTGATCTTTCAACTTTCCCTTTTCGGTCTTGCGATGGCAATAGCAACCGTGTACTGGATACCATCCAGTATTGAGCCCATCTTTTGGTTAGCTATTTTTGTCTTATGCGCTTACTTCATCGCAAAAAATTGTTCCGATAAATTTTTTCTTCACGGTTTTATGGTGAGCATTTTCAATTGCATCTGGATAACGGCTGCCCACATCGTTTTTTATAATACCTATATTGCCGGGCATACAAAGGAAGCATCGATGATGGCCTCCATGCCTATGCCCAACCATCCAAGATTGATGATGCTTGTGATGGGCCCTGTTATCGGAGCCATGTTCGGGCTTGTCTTGGGGCTATTCGCTTTTATAGCTTCGAAAATCGTAAAGAAGAATATGGTCAAACAGGGAAGTGCCTGACTTCAGGTGACCCTGACACTTCATACGAAGATCTGATCCCGTATATTAGCTTTTGAGAAACTGCAATACAGTTTCCGCGAACCGCTTTGGTTCGTCGAGAAAAGAGAAATGAGCTGCATCAAAGAAAACAATCTTCTCATTTTTAAAATGCCATGATTTGTAGGTCTCCGGGCCGACAGCATAATCCTTTGTACCAGTTATGATCAGCACGGGGCAGAGAATATCTTTAGTATACTTTGTGTAATCGGTCCAGTAGTCTTTTGTCGACCAGACGTAGTGGTTAAAATCCTGGTTGAAATGAGGAGTTGCGGCCTTCGTCAGGGAATCATCGATTTTTTCATCACGCAGGGAGCTGAACATTATTTTATAGCCAATCCCCTTTTTAGTCAGTGCACTGTCAACCTCATTCATTTGACCGAAGGCCGGCAGTTGTTTATTTAAGTGAATGGTATCGCCCACCTGCTCAAGGAGTTTAAGACCGTTATTGATGTGGCTGGCGAGAGCCGGTTTTATATCGATCATACAATGAGCGTATATCAGGGAGCGAATGCTTTGAGGATAATCTTTCGCATAGGCGGTCATGATCAGTCCCCCAAAGGAATGGCCCATGACGGACCATTTTTTTATTTTTAAAAAATTCCTAATTTCTTCTATATCCTGTTCCATTCTTTTCATACTGTAATTTCCATCCTTAGGTGATGAGGAACGCCCGCCACCACGCTGGTCAAAATAAATCATATGCACTTTCTGCTCAATCAATTTGGCTACCGGCAATGCTTCGAAATAATAACTCGTTAAACCCGGACCGCCATGAAGAAAAAGGCATGGCCTGCCTTCACCAACCGTCCTCACATAAAGGCGTACACCGTCAGATGTTTTAAAATAAAAACTTGTATCCTGCGCAGAGGTGACTTTTGAGAGTAATAAAATTGTTAAAATATATAATAGATTTTTCATGAGAGGATGTTTATAAAGAGGATGCATTGAAAATATGATGCCACAGTCATGGGATTTATTTACCATGACCTTGAATTACCGGAACGAGCAAATCAGGAGGTATTCATTTGAAATCTGGCTCTGACTTTGTGATTAGGAAAATATGCAGATAAGCTTGTAGCCGCTTTTTATTACCGGATCAGGACAACTGTTCCCTTGTAAATCTGAGTAGTATGGTCAGCTAATTTTATAGTTATTATGTAAACGTAAGCGCCTGCGGGTTCGGGAGATCCCCTGTAATTTCCGTTCCATCCAAACCCCGGATCGCCAGGCAACGCATTATTTACATGGAATACTTTTTCTCCCCAGCGGTTAAAAATAGAAAAGTCTTCTACTGTTGTTCCTTCCAGACCGCCCAGAATGTAGAAGATATCATTCTTCCCGTCACCATTTGGAGTAAACGCATTGGGCAGACTTATCCTGGCAGTTACTTTTACAATGATATCAGCTGTTGCCTTGCAGCCTTCCTTTGAAGTAACTGTTAAAATATAGGTAGTGGTTTTTGAGGGATTAGCAATGGGTGTTTGGATTGAAGGATCTGAAAGACCTGAAGCGGGACTCCACACATAGCTGGCCACATCTCCGCTAAGCTGAGGATCTATCGCCAGGTTCTGGCCCGGAGTTATATAGAAAGTCTGATTGGCCGGAATAACAGGTAACGCATCGATCTCAATGCTATCTGTCGTGGTATTGCAGGCGTTATTATCTGTGACAGAAGCAGAATACAAACCCGGCGTAAGGGGAGTATAAGTTGTACTAACGGGGGAAGATATGGGTGTCCATTCCTGCACGCTGCCACTGCCTGCGGCCAGGGTAACATATACATTTCCACTTCCATCCACAAAAAGGGCAGAGGGCTCAGTGAAGGGAACTCCCGTAGTGTTCGGAAGATTGCCGCCGGCGACAGTAATGCCGCTTGTGGCTCCCGGAGGCCATTTCTCAACCCGTGCATTATTATAATCAGCTACATATACATTCCCGCTTGCATCAACGAAAACTGCATTGGCTCCAAATAGTTGGTTAGCGGCTGAGCCCGGTCCATTTCCTCCCGCAACTGTAACACCACTTGCAGCGCCCGGTGCCCATTTCTGAACCCTGTTATTATTTTCGTCTGCTACGTATATATTTCCCGCGGCATCAACATAAACTGAAATTGCACCGTCAAATTGGTTTGCCGCATTGCCCTTTCCGTTGCCGCCCGCGACAGTAACACCAGTGGTTGCCCCGGGCGCCCATTTTTGTACGCGCTCGTTGTCCTGGTCGGCTACGTATAAATTTCCACTGGCATCCACAAATAAACCGAATGGCAGATTAAATTGATTAGCTGCTGCGCCTTGTCCGTTCCCGCCGGCAACAGTCACACCGCTTGAAGCCCCCGGAGGCCATTCCTGTACGCGCTCATTATTATCATCCACCACATAGAGATTTCCGGCCGCGTCTACATATAAACCTCTTGGAAAATTGAGCTGATCGGCGCGGGTGCCCGGGCCATTAGCTCCGGCAATAGTAACCCCGGTTGACGACCCATGCAAAAACCGCTGGACCCTGTAATTGCCCGCATCAGAAACATATACATTTCCGGCCGCGTCCACATAGATGCCGTTGGGTAATGCAAGCTGATTCGCTGCTGCCCCGTTCCCGTTTCCTCCGGCAATTAATTTACTTGTGTAAGTTGTAGATGATACTGTATCCACAGCAGTGCTGCCATTATACCAGACAATCTGGGAAATGGAACTTCCTGTATTTGTACTCAGCGTAGCTCCCAGGCAATTTCCTGTGCTGCTCATATTTACCTGAAATGGGCATTGAGAGAAACCCGGCCAGGTTAAAATTGCTAATATGGCTAAAATAGAGAACCTCTTCATCAGCAGTAATGATCCGTATTAAGTATCTACGGGTTAAGTTCATTTGACGTTTAAAGAAAGGTATAAATATTTTTATGAATTTCCAGATTTTCGGAGTCTTATTTTCTATATAAATAACTGAAAATCCAATATTTAGCGATGAATTTGCTTTCCTTTTCCGGACAGTCCCTTTATTCAGATTTTCTTAATATTAAAATCTCAACGCGCATATTTTTTCGTTTTTCTTCATCAGTTCCTGCGTATGGGTAAATCATTTGGGTATTTCCCATTCCCTTCCAGGTCATTCTTGCAGGCTCAATTCCCCTGTCAATTAAAATGTCATACACTGCTTTCGCCCTATCAGTTGACAATTGATCCATTTTCTTTTTATATCCGGAGTCAGAACCTGAGTTTATGGAGCTATTCCAATTTACGTGTCCCCGGATTTCAAAATGTTCGGTTTTGAATCCTTTTAATATTTCAGCAACATGATCTAAATAAGGTACCGATGCCGATTCAATTATCGGCTGATCCGGCCTGAAGTAAATATTATCCAGAGTCAAAGTTTGAATGATGCTGAATTTATCTGAACCCGTAGTTTGCTTTCCCTGATCCATTGGTTGAAGGAAGATCTCAACCCGCCTGTTCAGAGCATTATTTGTAAGACTTGCAGGTTCTTTTTCCCCGAAATAATTCAATATATAATTTTGAGCTGTATTGAATTTCCTTTGAATGAATCCTGCTACATATTCACTCCTTTTTCTTGAAAGGATCATGTTCTTTTCAACCGAGCCCACAGAATCCGTGTAACCTGAAATTCTTTTTACGAAGAGATGTGAATCATTTAAAATGGCCGATATTTTTTTTGCCTCGGATGGTACAGGGATGAATTGTCCGGAATTGAAGTATACTGTTAAGGTCGTATCACCAGCCCGCTGCGCTTCACAGGTAAAATTTAGGATAGTTGAAGAGATCAGTATTAAACTTAAATATCTTAACATGATTGATAAAACGAAATTTATTTCTTATTTTAAGGTTGGAAATTTATTTCACATCGCGGCACAATATTATTTCAGGCATTTAATTTCAAGCCTTCTATGATAGTCCCTGTTTATAGGACAGATATTGTAGCTAACTAAGATATAAAGAACTTCTTTTTACAGTGTAATATCACATCTCCATTTTTAGGCGGCTTTCTTTTTCAGGTAGCAATCTGCCGGGGTTTCATATTCCAGTGACTGATGAGGTCGCTCGTGATTGTAAAATGAAAAATATTCCTTCAGCCCTTCATATAGTTGTACGCCGTCTTCTGCCTCGTGTAAATAAATGTGTTCATACTTTACCGATCTCCAGAGCCGCTCTATAAAAATATTGTCAATTGCCCTGCCTTTGCCGTCCATGCTAATCTGTATTTTTCTTTCTTTCAGCAGCTCTGTAAACACATCACTGGTAAACTGGGAGCCCTGGTCGGTGTTAAAGATTTCAGGGCGAACCGTCCTCCTTACCCCCGCCGAATACGGCAGCCAGGTTGGCGACAGCTTCTTTTTTCCAGGTATTGATCTGTGTGGGATGCAGTTCATACTTGCGGGCCAGTTCCACAACGGTCGACCGCTCCTTTAAGGCTTCCAGTACTACTTTTGCTTTGAATTCTGCGCCGAATTTGCGCCTCCTTCTCTTTGTCATATTATGATAATTTATGATGAAAAAATCATTCCTAAATACCTGCCCCAATTTTGGGGACCATCATAGCGATCTAAAAATACCTGATAATATTAGTGCTGAAGAAAACGGAGACTTGTTAATAAGAAGACTAGACTGTGCAGTAATTGAATTAATAGTTAAGACCAAAAAGCGACCAAAGTTTGATTCGGTTAGAGGTGTATTTTGGGAAGGGGGTTTACCATATCCAAACGCTGGTTTTAGGAAAAAAAATCACATACAAATTTGCATAAGAAACACCAATTGTATAAAAGGATATTTTAGGCCATAAGCATTGAAAAAGAGTTACAAAAGAGTCTAGATATTTATTTTTGACCACCAGTACCAATAAATCCTGAGGTTAAAAGGAAAATTGATGGGTTATAAATAATGTCATAAATCCATAAAAAAGACCCTCAAATGGGCCCTTTAAAAAGATTTTTCAAAATAATTTTGGAAGCATCGCTTGAATTATCCCCTACCCCTGTAATACATTGATAATCAATATATGAAGTGACCTCGCCAGGAATCGAACCTGGATCTGGAGCTTCGGAAACTCTTATACTATCCGTTGTACGACGAGGCCTATTTGATCAGTCCGGGCACATTGCTGCTGAAGATTTTTACGGCAATGGCCAGCAATATTACGCCAAAAAATTTACGTATTGCAACCATTCCTGCAGGGCCCAGAATACGTTCAATATAATCAAGGGATTTGAGCACAGCGTAAACAATGACGAGGTTTACAAGTATGGCAATCAGGATAGCAAGCTGGGTATAATTTGCCTTGAGGGAGATGATGGTTGTAAGTGTACCTGAGCCGGCAATCAGAGGAAATGCGATCGGAACCATCACGGAAGTTTTTGCTCCCTTTTCGCTTTTAAAGAATTCAATTCCCAGCACCATCTCCAATCCAAGAATAAAAATCACGATTGATCCTGCCACCGCAAAAGAATGGGTCTCCACGCCTAATATCTGCAGCAGGGGTTCTCCCAGAAATAAGAAAAGAATCATCAGTCCCCCCGAAACCAGGGTGGCCCTTAATTCCGGAATTCCACCCATCTTTTTTTTCAATGACAAGAGCAATGGAATCGAGCCCATCACATCGATCACCGCGAATAGTGTAAACGTGACCGTCAGTAATTCATTCAGCCCGGTTTTCATGTGATTGTTTTTGCAAAAATACGCGGAAAAGGGTTGACCGTTGACGGTTGACAGTTGACTGATTCCAGGTGCGAATTCACAACCAAAGTCCGTCAACCGTCAACCGTCAACCAACTTCACAAGGTGAAGTTCACCCCAACCATAAAATTAAACCGCTTGCTATTATACCCGTAAATATCAAAATACTGCTGATTGGTGATGTTCTGCAAATCAGCATATATCCGGGCGTGAGGCAATTGCCAGCCTGCGAAAAAGCCCAGGGTGTAATAAGGAGCCATGGGATCGGGACCAATATCATATAGGCCCTTTGGACGGGCACCAACATATTTAAAGGATGGCGCCAGCGTGAGTTGGGAAATGGGCTGCAGATTCAGGCGACTGTTCACAGTAAAATCCGGACGGCGGTAAAGATTATTTGTTTTGACACCCATATCCGTTCCTTCGCCGGTCACGAAACTGAAATTGCTTACCCAGTTTGCAATACCGCCCAGGCGCATATTGCTTTCGATTTCGAATCCATAGTCATGCTGACTGCTCTCGTTCACATAGATCGAGGCGAATGTATTCGGATCGGTAAAGAAGATAATCAGGTTGCCGACATCCCTTTTGAAAGCGGCTATCCTGAATACGGATCCGCCATCATTGCTTTCCGTCTGCACGCCAATTTCATAGGTTGTGCTGGTCTCCGGTTTAAGCGCTTTGTTTCCATATTCGCTGTACAACTGGTAAAGGGAAGGAATCTTATAAGCAGAGGAAATATTTACGAATATCTTGCTGTGGTCACCGGTGTTGAAAGAAGGATTGATGGTATAGGTGAAATTATTTCCATAAATGGAGTGATGATTTACCCGCATACCGGCTTCAAAATTAAATCCGTGAAGACCCGTGACCAGGTAAGAAGCGTAAGCGGAGTATTGATCAATATGGACGCTGTCGCCATTGAGAGCCTCTGCATACGGACCGAAGCTGCCGAGGCTGTAATACGACTGATCCGTTTTTTGATTGATGAATTGAATTCCACTTACCAGTTGCATGTGTTCTGTAAAACGGAAGTTTGCGTAAGATTCTGCCGTTAAATTGGATGCGAGGTACCTTCCATGGGAATAATAGGCGGCAGGATCGGACCGGTCCGTGCTGTCGTCAGTAAAATATCTCCGGGAATACTGATAGCTTACCTGCGTGTTCCAGACAATATTTTTTTTATGATAGTTGAAATAAAGAGCGCCCATGTTATTTTTATTCTTGCCTCCGTAATCTTTGTCATCTGTGAAAGCGCCTTCGTCAAGACCGAAATGATAATCACTCACAGTGCCCAGTAATTTCATGTTGAATGCGTCACAGAATGTAAATTTCAGTTCGGCCTGGAGATTATTCTGGGAGAACCCATCCCTATCAAATCCTTTCTTTCCCGCACTGTCGTAAGCCGAGGAAAATCCATCGCTTCCCTGGTAATTGTATTGAATTTTATATCCCAGTTTTTTATGGGTTCCGTCAACTCCTGCGCCTGCCCGGAGTGTGTTGTACGTGCCGTAGCTGAAGTTCCCGTTTGCGGCCAGTGGTTTCGCACTTTCTTTCTGAGAAATATCTGTACCAAACCGGCAACGGCATCGCTGCCCCAGATGGTGCTTTGGCCACCCTTGAGTATTTCGATTCGATCAATCTGCTCCAGCGGAATGCTGTTCAGGTCGAAGGTATTGCTGATCTGGGATGGATCTGTGACGGGAACACCGTCTACGACGATCAGGAGGTTGCCTGCATCGGCGCCTCTGAAATAATTCTCGATATTGGTGCCCATCGTATTGTTGCTTCCGATCAGCATGAAGCCGGCCTGGGTATTCAGCAATTCGGTGAGCGTGTGGCCGGCATTGTTCCGGATGGTTTCAGAATCAATCACTGTGATAATCTTACCCGTTTGTGATTGTTTGATACTGGTTTTTGAGCCCGTCACCACTACTTCATCCAGTTGTTTGGATCTGACGGAATCTTCTTGCGCATTCGCCTGCAAGGCAATACTGATCGCCAGCAGCGGGAAGTAAATTTTTTTCATGCTCATTCTTCGTTTTAATTGTTTTGTTAAGAAGAATAAGCTTTCGATCCAATGAAATAAGTAGAAATGAAAGTTCTGCAACAAATGCTGTTTGCAAAAACCTGCATCTCCGGCCTTTCACCCGAAAGCTCAGTGATAAAAAAGTACACCTGGCAGGTCTTCTGGCTTGTTCCCTGTTTACTGCCTTCCCGCCCCGGATAAGCCGGAACAGTGGCTGCAGCGTAAACAGTTTCAGGTTCATCACCTGAAGAACTCACAGCTACGGGGATAGCGCCGGTTTTACACCGGACTTCCCTTTTAACCCCGAACATTCGGGGACCAGATTTATGCAAATGTAAAGGAGGGAAACAGAATACAAAAAGAATTTATCAACGTCTGGGCCTGTTGCAGTTGATGGTGAGGCCGGCAAAATAATTGACGCCGGGTGCCGCATTATAATAGCGTCCGACAGCTGCGTTCACGTCATTTCCCAGACTGTATTTCACATTGAAGGCATTATCAACGCCTGCAAAAAAGGAAAGATTTAATCTTTTTGTCAGATTTGTTTTATACCCGATTTTTCCACCTAACAATTGATAGGAACCGGCATATGCTGTATTGGCATCATCAAGCGGCAGCTTATCACTGTAGTAGTAAGTGAGATGGAGGAAAATGCCCGGTGTAGTGAAAAGATCCAGGCCCCCGGAAACGGTGTTTTTTGCAACGCCAGGTAAATATTTACCCGAATAATTATTAGCATCTTTCTCAAAGTTATTATAGGTAAAATGGTCCAAAGTATAGGATAACCAGATCTGTGCACTTGTAAATGCAGCGGTTGGGGAGGAAAGGAATTGATAGGTGATTTGTGATTCAATGCCCTTTTGTTGTGTACCCCCTGCATTCACATAATAATCAGAGCCGGAAGAATCCTGACGCACAACAATCGCGTGCTGCAATTGGAAAATAAATCCCACTATTTCTACATATAATCGCCGTTCAAGGAAACTGCTTTTTATTCCGGCTTCGTAGTCAATTCCCTGTTCGGGTTGCAGGTAGGTATTGATGCTTTGATTAGAAGGCAGTATTTCGGCAGTAGTTGGCGGTGAAAATCCTTTTGATACACTGCTGTATAAAAGCAGGTCATCTGTGACTTTTTTGGCTATGGCCAAACGGGGTGCAACCTGGTTATCGAAAGTTATATTACGAGGTGTGAAACCAGGGACCGATAAGCGGTTTATGCCGGTGAAAGATTTATTGTAACTGGCACCTGCGGTAACCTGCCAGCCATGCATGAACCGGAAATCGCCCTGGGCAAAAAGGGAGTAAGTCCACAGATTGATCATATCATTAGTCTGCACCGTATCCGGCGACCCATTCGTATTTCCGAAGTCCTCGGTCTTAAAAAACCCCTTTTGCGCTTCCCCGCCCATGTTCAGATGAAATATGCCGGACTCATAGGTAACGAGTGTTCTTCCGCCGAAATGCGGTTCATTCCGGATCTCATAATTCAGGAAAGTAGGATTGAGATAGTTGGTATACGCGCCATAAAAGTTTGTCATATTCTGCCAATGCTCGTTGAAATGATAGGTATTCGAAATAGCGGCCATAAAAGTTTTCTGATAAATGGCAGCCTGTGCTTTTTGTGCTGATGGGTTCGGGCCGCCGGCAGGTCTTGCCTGTTTGGGATTGGCATTGTATTAGGCAAGGGTTAGTGCGCCGGGTGTCTGATAATAAAGATCACCATAAGAAACAAGACTGCTCAGTGTTTGTTTATCGGTGTTTTTAATTACGCTTTCCCAAATGGCCATATCTCTCCGGAGATTGGTATGATCCCGGTATCCGTCAGAAGTCTGATGAGAAAAACTGATACTGTTTCCGTTTCCTGAGTCACCAAATCTGACCTGCGCATTTACTGTATTGGTTGAATAAGATCCGAAAGTATAACCCGCTGTAAATCCAGGTTGCCAGCTATCAGGCATGGTTTTAATTAACACAGCACCGCCGGTGCCGGCACCATACAGACTGCCCGCGGGGCCTTTGATTACTTCAATCGATGCAATATTGAAAGGAGGGAGCTGGGTGAGATAAGTATTCCCTCCGGGATCGGTAAAAGGAATTCCGTCCAGATATATTTTCACGTTGCGGACGCCGAAAGGAGAACGCAGGGTGCTGCCACGAAAACTCAGGCGATAACTCCCCGGAGATCGTTCTTCCATTCGCACACCCGGAATGCTGTTGAAAGCAGAAACGATGCTGGTACCACCGAACCTGCTGAATTGTTCCGGGGTGAGGACACCGATGGCTGCCGGTACGTCTGCAAGCCGCCTGTTTTGCTGGTATGCAGTTACGACAACTTCCTGGAGTGTTTTTCTGTCGACTGAATCGGAGATTTTTATACTGTCTTCCTGTGCCCGGGCAAAAAGAGATAGCATTGTTCCGGCCAGTAAGATCAGTGTTCTCATCCTTTTGATTTATTCCGCGACAAAAGTAGAGAAGAATTATTCATTATCTTAACCTATTATATAAAAGGACAGAGGGCCTTTTCATGTTTCCGGGATAAACGGGTGTATGCAAAAAAATTCGAAGCTGGGTATTTTTGACTGCACGATGATCGTTGTGGGCCTGGTGCTTGGCATGGGCATTTTCAGAACGCCGGCAAATGTAGCGCAGGCAGTACCGGATACCGCGATTTTTTTTCTAACCTGGATTGTCGGTGGCACAGTGGCGCTTTGCGGTGCCCTCACTTATGCAGAGATCGGATCGCGCCTTCCGGTCATTGGCGGCTATTACAAAGTGGTTTCATATGGGTATCATCCCTCCATTGCGTTTGCGATCAATTGCATCATTCTTGTATCAAATGCAGCATCCATTTCCGGCGTTGCCCTGATCGGGGCTGAATATATTTCCGGAGTTATTTTTCCTGCGGTGCAGGATGTGCATGCACTGCAAACCAGGGAAATTGGGATTGCCCTGGCTTCCATCCTGATCTTCTATGGTGTGAACCTGCTGGGCCTGATCATGAGCGCGCGTACACAGAATGTACTTATGCTGATCAAGATCTCTCTCGTGGTGTTACTGATAACGCCCTTGTTTTTTGCTCATGCAACCACAGGGATCCTTCATCAGGCTAATCAGATATCGCCCGGATGGATGGCCTACCTGAAAGGGTTCGGAACAGGACTCATTGCCGTATCCTTTACCTATGGCGGGTACCAGCAAACCATCAATTTCGGTGCAGACGTGGCCAATCCAAGCCGGAATATGCCAAGGGCCATTTTCCTGGGTATTGGTATTATCATTCTGCTTTATTTAAGTATTAATTATGCTTATGTGCATGTGATCGGACTGGAGGGGCTCCGGAATTCGAAGGGCATTGCTTCGGTAATGGCCGGGCATGTATTTGGAGAAGCAGCCGGGAAAGTGCTTTCCATATTATTATTTATTTCCGTGCTTGCTTATGTGAATGTTTCCCTGATGAGTAATCCGCGCGTAATGTGTGCCATGGGTGAAGACAGAGTAATCCCGGCGGTATTTGCGAAGCGTATTCAGTCCAATGGCGTATTGTTTACTTCCCTCTCTCTTTACACGGCTGTTTGCCTGCTGGTTGTATTCTGGGCGAAGGCCTTTGACGAGATCCTCAGCTTTACCACATTCCTCGATTGTTTTGGCATGGCCACATCAGCGAGTACCATTTTCATATTAAGGAAAAAAAAAGTGGAGCCTGAATCCGGAGATTTTTACAGGATGAAAGTATATCCGCTGATGCCCCTGGTTTTTATTTCCGCTTATGTATTTGTTGCAATAAGTATCTCTGTGAGCAAGCCCCGGATCGCGCTCACCGGCCTGGGCGTGCTTGCCTTTTTTGTGATCATTTATTTTATTGGCGCCGGCCGAAAAAAACTGAACGCGAAGCGCTGAACACCGGGTCCATTTTTTACTTTTTACTTTTTCCTTTTTCCCGAAAAATTTACCACATCGTAGTATTTCCCCAACCTCCTTTTATCTCTATTTTGCTCTTCAGAAATGGGAGTTCCGAAACCCATGCATTTTGCAAAGAGTAGGATCTATCAAACAGGGATTATGAAAAAGCTTGATTTGAAAATGCTAACTGAACTGAATGAGGCGGAAATGCTGGCTTTGAACGGCGGCGGTTTTTTAAAATCCATTACAGGATGGGCGCTGATTTCTTCCATCATTGAAAACTGGCAGGATATCCGCGAAGGTTTCAGTGATGGTTATGCCCAGTTGCCGCCCAGACATTAATAAAACATTTAAAGCAGCAAGATGAAAATTGATCGTAAATGGGTCGTGCGGAATATCTCGATGATGATTTGCTTTATCATCGTGTATCTCATCATAAATTATATCATAACCCATTTGCCATCATTTATCCGCTCACTTAAAAATTATCAAAAATGAAAACGACCAGGTTTAACTATTGCCTGCAAAACATGCAGGAACTTTCGGTGGAACTATGTGAAAAGATCAATGGCGGAGAAACACTCTGGTATTGGATTGCATATGGTGTGGGAGATTTTTTAAAAGGCATGACCAGCGGAGCGCCGAATTCCGGTCAGCGTTTATATAATGCCGCACTCGGTTAATTACAAAGGAGACTTCCCTGAAGTCTCCTTTCATTCCCTAAAATTGAAATTATGTTTGCGCCCATTGCTGAAATCAGCGATACTGCTTTGTATTATCTGCCATCCATCCGAAAATCCGGATTTCATATTTATTATCTGATGCTCCTTTCCGTCTTTTCAGGCCTGGCATCACTTTTCCTGATTCATGTTTATATTTCAGTGCAGGTGCCTGGAATCGTTCGTCCGGCTCAGGAACGAACAAATATCAGGTCACTGGTTTCCGGCATCATTGACACGCTTTATTTTAAGGATGGGGAAAGGGTTGGCAAAAATGAAATTATTCTTTCCATCAGGGACGAAGCCTTACGGGTAAAGAAGAAAATGAATGAAGAAGAGATGACTGTTCAGCAGAATTATATTCATGATCTGTTGATGCTAACCACACACAAAAGCCTGGATCAGGTAACAGGTTTACTCCGCACAGCCTTATACATAGAGCAGGCGAAACGATATCTTTCAAGGGAAACGGAAGAATTGTTGAACCTGAAAAAGGCTAACAGGGAGGAAGCGGTAAATGCTTTGCTGGTAAGGGATAAGGTGATATCTCCAAAAGAATTCTTTGATTCGCAGATCCAGCAGGCCAGGATGGAGTCGGCATTTAAGGCTTTTCGCGGCGAACAATTTACTGCCTGGCAGCAGGAACTGGCGAAATGCAGGTCGGGTCTTGCAGAAATGCTAACCCAATATGAAGAATTCCGGTCGCGTAAAGAATCCTATTGCATCCGTGCTCCCGTAACCGGCACAATTCAGGGCCTTGTCTCCATGTATCAGGGCACGACTGTACAGCAGGAGGAAACCATCTGCTCCGTTTCTCCAGATGGCCAACTCGTCGGTGAATGCTATGTATCCACAAGAGATATTGGTATGCTCAGGGCCGGTCAGCAGGTGCGTTTTCGGATTGACGCATTCAGCTATCATTATTTTGGGACGATCAAAGGAAGTGTGGTTTCAGTGGACAATGATTTCACAATGATGGATGGCAGACCTTTTTTTAAAGTCGTTTGCCGATTCGACGAACATGAACTAAAACTAAAGAACGGTTACAGTGGTCAACTGAAAAAAGGGATGAGCTTCAGTGCCGGGTTTGTCATCAACAACCGATCGCTCTGGCAACTATTATATGATGGGGTGGATGACTGGCTCAATCCTGCCGCATCTCCGGCCCGGCGGGCATAATAAGGATGCTCATGAGAAAAGGAATTCTCCAAAGGCAGAGAGATGCAACGGATTGCGGGGCTGCCTGTCTAGCTTCCGTGGCAGCTAACTACGGACTCCGGATTCCAGTCACCCTTGTCCGTCAATATGCCGGAACGGATAAACTGGGAACAAATCTTTTCGGATTGATGGAAGCGGCTAAACGTCTGCATTTCCAGGCTAAAGCAGTAAAAGCCAATCCTGCAGATCTCGGGGAGATACCCTTACCCGCCATCTTCCACATGGTTCAGGATGCCGGGCTTCAGCATTTTGTAGTGGTTTACCGCATCCGCAGGAACCATGTGTTCTATATGGATCCGGCCAGAGGAAAAATAGTCAGGCAATCGTCGAATGCATTTAAGAAAGCCTGGACCGGCGTACTGATGCTTTTATTACCCGAGGCAAATTTCCGAAGGGAAAATCAGCATACACCCGTTTTCAAAAGATTCCGGAAGTTGATCGACCCCCACCGGACTATGATTGTACAGGCATTATTCGGTTCGCTGGCATATACGATACTTGGACTGGCGACCTCGATTTATATAGAAAAGATCGTTGATTTCGTACTTCCTGATGAAAACAGGAAACTGATGAATCTGCTGGGTCTGATCATGGTCATCATTTTACTCTTTCAAATCGGGATCGGGTATTTCAAGTCCCTGATCATGCTTAGAACCGGGCAGCAGATCGATGCGCAACTAATCCTTGGATATTACAAGCACCTGATGGGTCTTCCGCAGACATTTTTTGACAGCATGCGGGTTGGGGAAATTATTAGCCGCGTTAACGATGCCGTGAAAATCCGTGCCTTTATTAACGATACGGCCTTATATATGATCATTCAAATGATGACGATGGTATTTAGCGTGGCTGCGATGTTTTTATATTACTGGAAGCTCGCCCTGGCCATGTTGCTCATGATACCTGTCTATGTGCTCTTATACATGATCAGTAACAGGATCAATGCAAAATGTCAGCGGAAAATGATGGAAACAGGAGCAGCGCTGGAAAGCCAGCTGATAGAAAGCATCCGCGGTGCCGGAACAATAAAGAGATTTGGTACTGAAAATTATTTTAGCCGGCAGACTGAAAAAAAATTCATTCCGCTGATGCGGGCGGTACACAATGCAGGGAAATCAACTATCAGGCTCGGTAGTCTCTCTGAACTAAGTACCCGGTTGATAACTATTATCATTTTATGGATTGGAAGTTATTTCGTGATGGACCGGCAGTTATCCCCCGGGGCGCTTTTGTCTTTTTATGCACTGGCTGGCTATTTCACAACGCCTGTTCAGGCCCTGATCGGAATGAATAAGAATATGCAGGACGCATTGATCGCCGCCGACCGGTTATTCGAAATCATTGATCTGGAAACAGAAAAAACCGAAGGAAGTTATTGTACGGCTTCAGCTATATCACCGGGCAACATCGAATTCAGAAATGTGCAATTTCGTTATGGTTTCAGAACAAAAGTATTTGACGGATTGAATCTCACTATTGAAAAGCACCAGATCACAGCCATCCTGGGGGAGAGCGGTTCGGGAAAATCCACACTTCTTTCCCTCATACAACGGTTGTACCCGCTGAATGAGGGAACTATATTCATTGGGGGAACGGATATCCGATATGCAAGCCATGCGGCCCTTCGCCGGATGATTGCCGCTGTTCCCCAGCAAACGGATCTTTTCAAGGGCACCCTGATGACCAATATTGCTTTAGGTGAGGAAAATCCGGATATGGAAACTGTCTTGCAGTTATGCAGGCGGCTGGGATTGGAAGAATTTATTGATAACCTTCCCGGACAATATGAGGCGGAGATCCAGGAACAGGGCGTTAATCTCTCAGGGGGCCAAAGACAGCGGATCGCCATCGCCAGAGCATTATACCGGAAACCGGAAATTCTAATCCTGGACGAGGCTGAATCCGCACTCGATCCAGAAAGTGAACAAAAAGTAAATGAAACAATTCAATGGTTTTATGGTCAGAAAAAAACCGTCATTTTCATTACCCATCGTTTGTCGACCATAAAAGGCTGCCATCGGATCATTCTGCTTAAAGACGGAAAGCTCGCCGCACAAGGATCACACGAAAACCTGATCGCGGAGAACGGGGAATACGCGAGGTGGTGGGAGGCGAAGGAGGAAATGTGGTAACGGAATTTGAAAATTTGAAAATTTGAAAATGAGGAAGACAATGTGTTAATGAGGGAATGTGGAAACGTGAAAATGTGCTCATGTAATTTGAAAATGAGGAAGGCAGTGTGTTATTGTGAAAATGTGCTTATGTGGAAATGCTTCGTTTAGAGAAGCGAAGCGAAAGTGGGGTAGTCTAAATTTGAGGTTGCACATGTGTATATAATTGAATTGGAGGATTTGGAACTTTCTTATTTGGATTATAAAATAAACGAATTTCCGGACGTCTGACTAAATTTGAAGGTCAGTAAAGAATTGAGCTGCCCTCATTTTCACATTATCACTTTTCCTCCATGAACCTTTCTTATATTATCAATGAACTGGGCGAAGAGCGGGAGAACTACTTCGGCGCTATTGCCCCACCCATTATCCAAACCAGCAATTTTCAGGTGAGAAGGGTGGATGAATTGAAAAAATTGTTTGAAGATGAATATAGTGGCTATCTGTACAGCAGGGGGCAGAACCCCACGGTGAATATCCTAAGGAAAAAACTTGCGGCCCTGGATCAGGCGGAGGACTGCCTGGTTTTTAACAGCGGCGCCTCGGCAATCTTTGCTGCGGTGCTCGCAAATACCAGGTCGGGGGATCATATAATATCAGTTGACAAGCCATATTCGTCGGTTCAAAGTATTTTTGACAATACCCTTTCCCGGTTTGGAGTGGAGACAACCTATGTCGACGGTTCCCGCCTTGAAAATTTTGAAAAAGCAAGGCGGCCAAACAGCAGGTTTGTTTATCTGGAAAGTCCGAATTCCTGGTCCTTCGCAATCCAGGATATTTCGGGAGTTGCTGCTTTTGCAAAACGGCATGGGATTACCACCATGATAGATAATTCCTATTGCACCCCACTGTACCAGCAACCTATTACCCTGGGAATTGACCTATGTATGCAAACTGCAACCAAATATATCGGTGGCCACAGTGATACACTAGGAGGCATACTCACGGGGTCGAAGGAAAGGATAAAAAAAATATTCGACTCGGAGTTCCTGGCTACGGGCAGCGGCATCCAGCCTTTTAATGCCTGGTTGCTGGTCCGGGGCCTGCGGACCCTTGAATCCAGGATGGTGCGCATTACTGAAAGCTCATGGAAAGTGCTGGATTACCTGAAAAAGCACCCCTTTGTAGAACGTGTGCTTTTTCCCCTGGATATCGATTTTCCACAATACGCACTGGCAAAAAAACAAATGAAAAATGCCTGCGGTCTGATCAGTTTTTATGTAAGGGCCGTGTCCAGAGAGCAAATTGTAAAATTCTGCGAGGGGATGAAACATATTATGATGGCCGTTAGTTGGGGTGGTCATGAGTCCCTGATCCTGCCGCGTTGCACCTACATTGAAAACATCCAGTTCGATGCCGCTAACCCTGACCACCGGATGCTCAGATTGTACGTTGGATTGGAAAATCCGGATTATATCATGGAGGACCTCGAACAATCCTTCCGCCTATCATTCTAATGGCATTTTTAAGGTTTTTTTTGATTGAGAATGAGAATGTATTCTTTACTTTAGCAAAATTTCTGGCAACACCTTGCTCCGGCAGGCTGTGCAGGGGAAGAATTCCCAATAAACTTGTTACATGAGAACTACCAAAGCGCTGACCTTTTTCCTATGCTCTTTCATTTTTAATTTAAAAGCTGCCGGCCAGGATAAATGGGATCTCCGCCGTTGTGTTCAATACGCAATAAGCAACAATATTTCAATCAAGCAGGCTGATATAGATGCCCGTACCGCTAAACTCAATTTCGATCAGGCAAAATGGACGCAATTAGGGTCTGCCAGCTTTAATACACCCATTGGGTTAACATTCGGACGGTCCATTGACAGAACAACAAATATTTATGAAAATACCCAGTCCCTTTTCCAGGGATATACTTTATCCGCGGGCATAACCCTTTTCAACTGGTTTGCATTGCGCCGTTCGGTGGAATCGAATAAATTCAGCTATGAAGCACAGAAAGTGAATATTGACAAAGTCAAAAATGATGTCACGCTGAATGTGGCTGCGGGCTATTTACAGGCTCTCCTTGCCAAGGAACAGGTTACACTTGCCAGAACAAAGCTGGAGCTCACCCGCCAGCAATTAGATAACACCGAGAAACTGGTAACCGCCGGTTCAGTTCCTGAATTGAATGCTGCGGAGCTGGAAGTTCAATTTGCCACGGATACATCTTCCGTGATTTCCGCACAGGAAACATATGATATCGACAACCTTCAGTTAATGGCAATTCTGAACCTCGATGCAGCTTCACAGTTCGATCTGGAAACGCCTCCGATAGAGACTATTCCGGTGGAGCCCATTGCCAGCCTTCAGCCGGACCTCGTGTATGCTGTTGCCGTAAGCACATTCCCGCAACAAAAGATGAACGACCTGAGGATCAGCGCAGCGCAAAAAAATGTGGACTATACCCGCGGTCTGCTATATCCTACCCTTACCGCTTTTGGAGGACTTGGTGATAACTTTGCAAATAGCCTCCAACGGTTAAATTTTACCCAGACCATTATTTCAACCGGAGCTTATGCGGTCGATCCGGCCAACAACCAGTATCCTGTTTTTGCGCCAAATGTTACGACGTCCTATAGCAGTCAGCCCATCAGCAAGGTATTTAATGGCTATGGTACCCAGATAAGCAACAACTTTGGCCAGCAGGTCGGTTTGCAATTGAACATTCCGATTTTCAATGGGAATTCGTCCCGGATCAACTACAAAAAGGCTCAATTAAATGTGATTACCGCAAAACTCACCAAAGACAATGACCTGCTTACGCTCAAACAAAATATTTACCAGGCCTATTATAATGCTGTTGCCTCCATGGAAAAATACGAAGCCAATAAGAAGGCAGTTGCAGTTGCCGAAAGATCCTTTGATCTGTCTACAAAGCGATACAATATCGGTATGCTGAATACCATCGACTATCTCACCAATCAGAATAATCTTTTTACCGCACGCATAAACGTGCTCATCTCCCAATATGATTATGTGTTCCGTATGAAAGTACTTGAATATTATAAGGGCCTTGGGATTAAACTATAAAACACCTTCATAACCTGACAGCATGAAAAAGAAATTGCTCTGGATCATCATAAGCCTTGTAGTTATCGTTCTTATCCTCGTCATTCTCAAAAAATCGGGGGTAATCGGAAAAGAAGAAGGTATCAAGGTGTCTATGGAAAAGGTTCAAAAAAAATCAATTACTGAAACCGTCACTGCGAGCGGGAAAATTTATCCGGAAATAGAGGTAAAAATGAGTTCTGATGTTTCAGGCGAAATTGTTGAGCTCAATGTGCAGGAAGGCGATAGTGTAAAAAAAGGTCAGCAGCTGGCTAAAATTTATGCCGATATCTATGGTAATCAGGTTAACCAGGCAGCCGCTCAGGTGAATCAGCAGGAAGCGATGGTGGACAATGTTTCAGCAACCCTTCCCGGCTTAAAAGCAAGCATGGATGCCGCGCAGGCGCAGTACGACCGCCAGAAGCAGTTGCTTGCACAGAAAGTGATATCCCAATCGGAATTTGAAACAGCAGAAACAACCCTGAGAACTGCCCAGGCAACTTATAATGCAGCACAGCAAAGTGTGCACAGTAATATGGCGGCCGTGGCCAGCGCAAAAGCCAACCTCGCCATTCAGGCGGAGAATGTTAGCCGTACCACCATCACTTCACCAATTAACGGGGTGATATCCCTGCTTAGCGTTAAAAAAGGAGAACGCGTGGTAGGGAATTCCATGATGGCCGGAACTGAAATGATGCGCGTGGCCGACATGAGTAAGATCGAAGCCATCGTAGACGTGGGTGAAAATGACATTCCGAAAGTTCTTCTGGGTGATTCCGCTACGGTGGAAGTAGACGCTTATAACAACAGGAAATTTAACGGTATCGTTACCCAGATTGCGAGCAGTATTGTTGCAACTTCAGCATCCTCTACATCAAGCAGTGGCAATAGTACCAATGATGTCACCAATTATAAGGTACATATCCGCCTTGATCCCAATTCTTATAAGGATCTGATAAATCCTAAAAGACCCAAGAGCCTGGTCTTCCGTCCGGGAATGACAGCGAATGCGGACATTCAAACTAAAACACACACGAATGTACTTTCCGTTCCGATCAATGCTGTAACGACCAGAGAAAAAACAGCAGGCTCTCAGGCCGCAGCCAAAGACGCAAAAGCAGGGGACGATAATGCTGATAATGCTGATAACAACGCCATGAGTTCAGGCGGAGGAGATCTTGATGAAGTGGTGTTTCTGTTGAAGCCGGATAACACTGTGAAGAAAGTGAAAGTGAAGACCTCAATCCAGGATATCAATAACATTGAAATTACCGATGGTCTGAAAGCAGGAGATGAGGTGATTACCGGGCCTTATGGTACCGTCAGCAAGACTCTCAATGACGGAACAAAAGTTACGGTTGTAGCAAAGGATAAACTTTTCGAAACCAAAAAATGACCCCGTCCAAAGGCTGTATATTTATACCAAATTCAAGCGCAAATGCGTTTTGGGATCATAGGAAGCGGCAGTTGGGCAACCGCGCTGGCAAAGATTCTCACTGATACCGGCCATTCGATAAACTGGTGGATCCGGAATGAATCGATCATCCGGCATCTGGAAAGCCGGAGGCACAACCCGCAATACCTCAGCTCGGTTTATTTTGATACCGCTAAATTAAAACTCAGCACCAATCTGCCCGAGGTGATACGCGATTCCAGTTGCCTGATTGTAGCCTTTCCATCCGCTTATATCGAAAAGATTTTTGAAGAACTTCCGGCCGATGTCTTTCAGAATAAGCAAGTGCTGTCTGCAGTCAAAGGCATTCTGCCGGGTAAAAACCTGCTGCTAAATGAATACCTCAAGAACCGGTTTCAGATCGGATTGGACAGGTATTTCACACTTATGGGACCCTGCCACGCCGAAGAGATTGCGGCTGAAAAGTTATCTTATCTGACTTTTTCAGGCGTAAACGAAACCTCAACGGGAGAACTTGCGTCTAATTTCTCGACGGACTACCTGAATACCATTACGAATACAGACTTATATGGCGTTCAATATGCCGCCGTGCTGAAGAATATCTATGCCCTTGGGGCAGGCATGGCGCACGGACTTGAATATGGTGACAATTTCCTCAGCGTTTTCATTGCCAATTGCGCTGATGAAATGGCCGGATTTCTGCATAAAGCCGGTATCCGCCATATCGAGGTAGGAATTCACGACAGGGAGGCTTTGCACCCGGCGAAAAAAAGCGCCAATTATGCGGCTTCCGTGTACCTCGGCGATTTATTGGTGACCTGTTATTCCCTTTTCAGCCGTAATCGCAATTTCGGCAACATGATCGGAAAAGGTTACTCGGTGAATGCGGCAAAGTTGGAATTGAATATGGTGGCAGAGGGGTATAATGGCAGCAGTTGCATTTATCACATAAACAGGTTGCTGAAAGCCGACATGCCGATAGCCGAAACGGTCTACCGGATCCTATGGGAAAATGTTAATGTTAGGCAGGGGTTTAAACAAATGGAGTCTTTGTTGGTCTGAACTATAAAGGAAATTTTATGATGCCGCTTTCTTTTCAGGGCTTTGGGTTTACCGCCCTTCTCATCATGGTAGCGGTGCTTTCTGCTTCGCAGTTGGTGAGGTATCTGAGGGAAAGATTTGAACATAAACATGGTTCGGCAGATAAAATAAAGGTTGATGGTAGATAGTTGATGGTTGATGGACCTTCGTGAAAGTCAGCTTCCCAGATAGGATTGATCGTCATAGTATGGCCTGCAAAATTACATTTTGGTAATTGCACCTGATTTCCATCAACTATCAACCATCAACGAAAAGAGTGTTCAGTCAAAAAACAAAGCCCCCGCAATTCCGTCCGCAAATAATTTCCCCTTTGAAGTAAGTACTAATTTCTCATCCTCCTTTTTCATCTGGTCCTCCGCAATAAAATGGGCAGCATTTTTTTCCAGAAGATTTCCGCGGGCCGGACCAAATGCGCGCGTGATGTGCAGTAAATCGAGACCTTCCATGGTCCTGAGGGAAGTCATGATGTACTCGTTCAGCAGGTCAACGGTTTTCAGGGTTTCGATTTCAAAGCACAATTCATGGTTGGCAATGGATTGAATGTATCGTGAATTATTCGCGATATTCCATTGGCGCGTTTTACCGTCGAAGGAGTGCGCGGAGGGCCCCAGGCCCAGATACTTTTTAGATTGCCAGTAGCCGCTGTTGTGGCGGCTTCTTTTTCCCGGCCTGGCAAAATTGGAGATTTCATAATGTTCGTAGCCCGCTTCCTCCAGGCAAAGGATTCCCTGCAGGAACTGCCTGGCCTGATTTTCCGGCACCACTTCCTGCATTTTCCCTGCCTTTATTTTTTCATACAAAGCAGTTTTCGGTTCCACGGTTAATGCATAACATGAGAGATGCGGGACCTGCAGGCCAATAGCCTTGCGCATATTTATCTGCCATCTTTCATCTGTCATACCTGGCAGCCCGTAAATCAGGTCAATGCTGATATTTTCCAATCCGGCCGCCTGTGCATCCGGTACAGCGCTTAAAGCCTGATATTCGTCGTGGGCCCGGTTCATCCACAAAAGGTCCTCATTGAAAAACGACTGCACTCCAATGCTGAGGCGGTTAATGCCCGCCTGCCTCCATTGGTTTAGCCTTTCGGGATGGATATCATCCGGATTGGCTTCGAGGGTGATCTCGGCGTCCGGGGCCAGTTTGAAATGGGAGTAAATGCGTTGAAGGATGGTCGCGATCTCCCCACCGGTCAGAAGCGATGGAGTACCGCCGCCAAAATAAATGGTTTCTACAGGCTCGTTCAGAAGATAATCCGATCTCAGATCCAACTCTTTCAATAAAGCAACCGTAAAATCGTTTTTCATTGCCAGGGAAGTGGAGAAATGAAAATTGCAATAGTTGCAGGCTTGTTTGCAAAAGGGAATATGGATATAAATGCCTGCCATGCAGTATGACGAATTTTATCGAATATTATGATTGATTTCTGAGTGCGAATGGCAAAATTAAGATTATATGGCTGCACGGTCGTGATGATGCTCACATCCCTTTTCAAAGGATATTCCCAATACAGCCTCAAAGTGAGGATGCAGTCGTCTGATTCCGTTCTTTCCGCCGCTGCACTGAATATTCCTGCTTCCTTTAAAGACAGGAATGCCTGTACGGATTATGTGTACAAGCTGACCGGAATTTTACAGGACAAAGGATTTGCCTCTGCTTCCATTGATAGTGTGCGGTTTGATTCTGCGTTTGCTTTCATACAGCTTTATATCGGTGATAAATTCTCCTGGTATGCGATTCATGTTAAACCAGAAGACTTACCCCTGCTGCGTGCGGCCGGCTGGAGTACAAAAAAGCTTACGGGCAGGCCCGCCAGGCCCGGTAGCCTGCAGTCGGAAGAATTGGTATTGCTAGATTATCTGGAAAACAACGGATATCCGTTTGCCCGCATCCTGATAGACAGCGTGCAGATTGAACATGGAGCCATCAGCGGCCGGCTAAAGATTGAGAAAGGGCCCTTATATAAAATCGACAGTATCCGAATTTATGGATCCGCCAGGATTTCTTCCTCCTTCATGGAAAGATACCTGGATATACCTGAAGGAAGCATTTACTGCAAATCAAAACTTCAAACCATAAGCAGGCGCATACTCGAATTGCCTTATGTTCAGGAAGAGCATAACTGGAATGTAACCATGCTCGGAACGGGTTCCATACTGAATCTATATCTCAAGCCGAAACGAAGCAGCCAGATTGATGTGCTGGTCGGATTTCTTCCCAATAACAATCAGCTGACGAGTGGTAAATTGCTCGTGACCGGTGAAGCAACTGCAAATCTTAAAAACTCTTTCGGTAACGGGGAAAGTTTCGGTCTGGATTGGCAGCAATTGCAGGTGAAGTCACCCCGACTAAACATTTACTATCAGCAGCCATATATTTTTAATTCACCCTTTGGTATGAATGCCGCATTCACACTTTACAAAAAAGATTCATCCTATATCACAACAACCGGCACCCTGGGCGTTCAGTTTGCATCCACGATTACCCACACGGGTACGGTATTTATTCAAAGTACCAGTTCCAACCTGCTGAATGTAGATACACTTCAGGTGATTGCCACCCGCCAGCTTCCTTCTATAGCAGACGTGAGCGCAGTAAGCGTGGGGGCAACCTATGAGATCAACAACACGAATTACAGATTCAATCCCGTTCGCGGCAATGAGTTTGTATTTACGGGATCAGTCGGAACAAAAAAAGTGAAGAGAAACAGTCAGATCAGCAAACTCATTGACCCTTCAGATTCCTCCTTCAATTACGGATCACTCTATGATACCGTTAAACAAAGTTCGTATCAGTT
Source organism: Chitinophagaceae bacterium (assembly GCA_025449645.1). Lineage (GTDB taxonomy): Bacteria > Bacteroidota > Bacteroidia > Chitinophagales > Chitinophagaceae > Puia. The sequence continues at coordinate 46,467 of JANWIY010000137.1, forward strand.
TCGCCTGAACCTCGCGGCCGCCCATTACTTTGGTCTCTCACAGGCATCTACAATCAGGTTGAGTGTGAATGCAGGATGGTATCAAAGTGCCAACACATTCAGGAATGAACTTTTTCAGATTGGAGGTTATAAACTGCTGCGTGGATTTGATGAAGAAAGTATTCTCGCAACCCAGTATTCGGTCGGAAGCCTGGAATACCGGTACTTAATTGGAATGAATTCTTTTCTTTTTGCTTTCTTCGACGGTGGATGGGCAAAGAACGATGTACCGGGTTACAGCCTGAATAGTATCTATCTGGGCATCGGGCTGGGACTTGCTTTTGAAACCAAGGCGGGGATCTTTAATATTTCATACGCGATCGGAAAACAAGACAGCAATCCGTTTGCATTCCGTCAGGCAAAAATCCACTTAGGTTATGTAAACTTTTTTTAAAAGATCCGCGTTCAAGTAGCAACTTTGCAATTCCTCCGGATTCCATGGAAAGGACAAAGAGGATCAGGATTTTTTCAATTGAACCATTGTTTCCTTGACAAAACTTTACCCCTTTCTTTGTTTTTTTTTATTGCAGGCTATATGGGCCTCAGCGCAGACCCCGGCTGATTCCATTCCCACAAAAGATACGGTTGCCATACATGAAAACATGCCGGACTCGGCAGTACAAGTTGTAAAGCCTAAGCGAAAGGTTCCGAAAGCATTGGCGGATTCACTGATTCATCCTCATGGAGATAGTCTCCAGCAATATAAGGCGTCTGGTCTGACAGATTCGTTGAGGTTCAGCAATACCAAAACCCGGGAATGGCCTGTTCAGTGGATGGATTTGCTGAAGTCCTTTCCTTACCTGAACTTTTCCGGTAGTGCGGTAAGGATCAGGCAGGAGTTATATGAAGCCAAATCTTATGATGGTATATTTTACCTGATGGTCGGCATGCTATTCTTTTTTGCCATCGTAAAGTTGGTTTTCGGTAAATACCTGGGCAACCTGCTGACTCTTTTTTTCCGGGTTTCCATGCGTCAGCAGCAGATCCGGGAGCAGGTGCTTCAATCGCCTTTTCCATCCATATTGCTGAACCTGCTTTTTTTGCTTTCCGGTGGTATTTACGGGTCCTTTTTGCTTATTTATTATAAAGACATAAGCGAGGATAGGTTCTGGGCATTCTTTCTTTACGGATCCCTTTGCCTGGCCGTCATATATCTGGTAAAATTTGTATTTCTGAAAATCACGGGTTGGATATTCAATATTCAACGTCCGGTGGAAACTTATCTCTTCATTGTGTTCATGACCAATAAGATCATCGGCATTTTCTTATTACCTTTTCTGGTAATCCTATCATTTTCAAGCCCTTTGATTACGCTGACCGGCATGACGATCTCGGCCATCATGATCGTAATCTTCTATATTTACAGGCTAATCGCCTGTTTTAATACACTCAGGAAGGAAATAAAAATCAGTGGGTTACACTTTTTTCTCTACCTTTGCGCCTTTGAAATAGCACCTCTCCTATTGATTTACAAAGTGTTACTTACTTATTTGGGAAAAGCTTATTAATTTTGCAGTCGCGCTTTTAAAAAATACATGATTAAAAATAGGGAAAAAAAGGACTTTGCCGAGATGTCAGAAATTGCCGTCAAGAAAATTTTAATCACCCAGCCGCGACCGGAATCTGAGAAGTCGCCGTATTTTGAACTTGCCAGGCGGCATAATGTGGAGATGGCTTTTTTGCCCTTTATCCGTCTCGAAGGCATTGCATCAAAAGACTTCCGGCGTCAGAAGGTGGAAATAGGGAATTATTCCGCCGTCATTTTTACGAGTCGTCACGCCATTGACCATTTCTTTCGCACGGCAGAAGAAATGAAGATCACCGTTTCCCAGGATACCAAATATTTTTGCGTAACGGAAGCTGTTGCCCTCTACCTCCAGAAATTTATTCTTTACAGAAAGCGAAAAGTATTTTATGGTGCTGACGGCACCAATAAAAGTATGCTTGAGGTTATTAACAAGCATAAGGAAAATGAAAAGTTTCTGTATCCCACCTCGGAAAATCAGCAGGACAATGAAATTGTGAACTGGATGAAAGGCAATCACTGTGAATTCGCGACTCCCTATATGTACCGCACCATCAGCAATGATATCCGGGAACCCTTTAGCAAGGAAGCCTTCGACATCATTTGTTTTTTTACTCCAAGCGGCGTTAAAAGTCTCTTCGACAATTTCCCCGGATTCAGGCAAAACGGCACACTCATCGGCGCTTTCGGAAGCAATACTTCGCGGGCTGCAGAAGAAGCCGGACTGGTGCTTGAAATCAAAGCCCCCCAACCCATGGCTCCTTCCATGATCTCAGCCCTTGAAAAGTATTTGAGTGAAGCGAGGAAGAAGTGAGGGGAAATGTGGAAAGCAAATGTGCTCATGTGTTAGTGTGAAAATATGTAAATGGAGGGAAGCCCTAATGCGGAAAAGATAATTTGAAAGTGCAAATGTTATGATGTACTAATGGCGCGGATCCACATTTCCAAATTATCAAATTTGCCTTTCCCAATTCCACATTAACACATTTGCTTTCCACATTAACACATTATCACATTTGCTCGTGAATCGCCTCGCAACACAAACCTCACCCTATCTCCTGCAGCACGCGCATAATCCGGTGGATTGGTTTCCCTGGGGCGACGAAGCATTTGAAAAAGCCAGGAAAGAAGATCTCCCTTTGCTGGTGAGTATTGGCTACTCGGCATGCCACTGGTGTCATGTAATGGAAAGAGAAAGTTTTGAGGACCCTGCAACAGCGGAGATCATGAACAGAAATTTTGTAAATGTCAAAATTGACCGGGAAGAAAGGCCCGACCTCGATCATATTTATATGGATGCGGTACAGGTCATCGCGGGTAATGGAGGATGGCCACTGAATGTATTTCTGACTCCGGAAGGCAAACCGTTCTACGGGGGCACTTACTTCCCGCCCGTGAATGCCTATAACCGGCCATCCTGGACCAACCTTTTACAAAATGTCTCGACCGCCTTCCGCGAAAAGCGTAAGGAAATCGAAGCCCAGGCAGAAAATATCACAAACCATATTGCAGGTTCCGATCCCTTTGGTCTGGATAACCATCAGGGATCTTCCAACCCTATTGAATTTTCAGAAGCACAATGCGGAATTGTATTTGAGAACCTGATGAAAACGGCCGATCTCATTCATGGAGGATTTGGTCCCGCGCCGAAATTTCCACAGACTTTTTCAATCCGCTTTTTACTTCAGCATTATTATTATACTGGCAGCAAACCTGCTCTTGAACAGGCCTGCCTATCGCTCGACAAAATGATTTATGGCGGTATCCACGATCAGCTTGCTGGCGGTTTTGCCAGATATTCAACGGATGCGGAATGGCTTGCTCCCCACTTTGAGAAAATGCTTTATGATAATGCCCTGCTAATCTCTACGATAAGTGAAGCTTATCAGATTACCCGGAAACCGCAATACCGGGAAACCGTCGTCCGGACTATGGAATTCATCAGTCGCGAACTCAGATCCCCGGAAGGAGGGTTTTATTCTGCACTGGATGCTGACAGTGAAGGGATTGAAGGAAAATACTATGTATGGGACAAGTCTGAGACCGATGTCCTGCTTGGCAAAAACGCGGCCTCATTTTCGGCTTATTATGATATTACAGAGAATGGGAACTGGGAAGGGAAGAACATTCTCCGTATTAAGGACCCCTCTGGCCGGATACCCGGAGAAATTGATGGGTCATGCAGGCAAATTTTGATGGAGGCGCGGCATCGGCGGATCCGGCCGCAATTGGACGATAAAATTTTACTTGGCTGGAATGCCCTCATGATCACGGCTTCCTGCAAAGCCTTTGCTGCCCTTGGTCTTGATGAATACAGGGAGCTGGCTATTGAAACAATGGCTTTTATAGAAGAAAAATTAAAAGGAGAGGGTATATCCCCGTTCTTCCATACCTATAATAAAGGTATGGCCGCTATTCCTGCATTCCTGGATGATTATGCCTGCCTGATCGAAGCGTATATCCAGTTGCAGGAGATCACGGGGAACGGGTATTATCTGAAAAAAGCCCATGAAATTACAAAATGGGTTATAAAGCATTTCAGTGAAAAAGAAACGGGCTACTTCTTTTTTACCCATGAAAAACAGGATGATGTGATTGTGAGGAAAAAAGAAATCTATGATGGGGCTGTTCCTTCCGGTAATTCAATCATGGCCATCAACCTGCTCTACCTGGGTATCGCTTTTGATATAGGTGAATGGAAACAAAGAAGTGCAATGGCTTGCCGGGGTCTGAATTCCGCAATTTTGAAATATCCGGGATCTTTTGGAATATGGGCAACTCTGCTAAACGCGTTATCGTATGAAATGTATGAGATTGTGTTAAGTGGGGGTAAAAAAGAGGAAAAACACGTTCAATTTTTGGCTGAATTCATACCCAATAGGATTTTTCAATTAACTTCGGCAAACCACGCTGACTTTCCACTTTTGGGAAAAAAACCGGTTACCGGCTTGTCGCAGTTTTTTCTTTGCAGGCACTATACTTGTCAACAGCCTGTAACAGAGGTCAATGAGCTGCTCGGGCTAATGGAAACCACTTAAAAAAAACCATTTAGAACAGCCTTAAATAACAATAAGACGGATCCTTTTCCGTTAATAATAGTATAGGCAATACTTTGACTTGTTAAAAATTAACTCTATAATTGCGATGAAGATATTCTCAAAAGGCATATTCTCAAAAGATTATTTTTGTCCAATACCCTTTAATATTATGAAAATGAAAAACCTGTCCGTTCTGATGTCACTGGCTGCGGCTCTTGCCCTAACCGGCTGTGGCAAGATAGGTAAGTCCCACAAAGGATTGCCCGATGATGGTCAATTGCACGGAGTAGCTCCTGCCAGCAGATACAACATGACAAAGCCTCCGGGAATGGTTTATATCCCACCGGGAACCTTTCACATGGGGCCAAGCGACGAAGATATTAACTACGCTTATACTGCCCGCAATAAACAGGTTTCTATCCAGGGATTCTGGATGGATGCGACCGAAATCACCAATAATGAGTATCGCCAATTCGTATACTGGGTGCGGGATTCTATCGCCGCTACCCTGATGCAATATGGTAAAGAAGTGGATGGCAAATTCCAGGTTGACTGGAAAAAAGCCAGCACCATTAAGTGGGGTGATAAAGCAACGATTGAAAAAATTGACCAGTTGATCCTTACGCCTGAAAACAGGATTTATGGTAAAAAGGAACTGGATCCTAACAAAATGGTCTATCATTCCGAAACATTCGACCTTAAGCGCGCGGCTCAAAAGATTAATGAAGGCAAATCACGTTCTGAATTTATTGAAAAAGCAGACACGCATATTTATCCGGATACCCTGGTGTGGATACGCGATTTCTCTTATTCCTATAATGAGCCGATGACGAAAAGATATTTTTCTCATCCTGCCTTTGGTAATTACCCTGTTGTGGGTGTAAACTGGAAGCAGGCAACTGCGTTCTGCGAGTGGAGAACCCAGTACCTGAATTCATTTCTGGACAGGACCAGGAGGGCAAACGAATCCCCTTACCGTTTACCAACGGAATCTGAGTGGGAATACGCAGCCCGCGGCGGACGTTCACAGTCTATGTTCCCCTGGGGTAACTACTACCTGAGAAACAAAAAAGGCTGTCTTCTGGCTAACTTTAAACCAGGTCGTGGTAATTATCCTGAAGATGGCGCTTTCTACACAGCACGTGCTGATGCTTACTGGCCAAACGATTTCGGTCTGTATTGCATGGCAGGTAATGTTGCTGAGTGGACCTCATCCGTTTATTACGAAGGAGCTTACAACTTTCAGCATGATATGAACCCTGACATCCGCTACAATGCTAAGGATTCCGATCCTCCGCGTATGAAGCGTAAAGTAATCCGCGGCGGAAGCTGGAAAGATGTGGGATATTTCCTGCAGACCAGCACCCGGGCGTATGAGTATCAGGATACGGCAAAATCATATATCGGTTTCCGGTGTGTGATAGATCTGCCCGCGACCCTGGCTCACAGGTAACAATTAATTCGCAGCCAGTATAAAATTTTTTAAAATAAACAACGTTTGATTCACTAACAAATCAACCGGAATATCCATTCCGGCACCCTTGGAAAACCCATTAAAAACTAAAAACTTAAAACTATGTCAGCCGGAGTTTCTAAATCAACAGAAAAGCTTGTAAACATAATCGTCTGCGTTGGTGCAGCCGTCGTAATCTTTGGTGCTTGGCAGAAAATCACCCACCAGAGGCTGGCTGACTTCTTCCTTACAGCAGGTCTTCTTACGGAATCCCTGATCTTCCTGGTGTATGCATTCATGCCTCCTCCCGGTGGTGAAATGCACGCCCTGGCAGAAGCGCTTCCCAAGCTGGCCGCACATTCCGGAAATCCTTCATTGGAAAAGATGGACAAAATGATGCAGGAAGCTGATATTAATCCGGTAACCCTGAGTCGCCTTAGCGAAGGATTTAAAAAATTCGGCACTACCATTGAAAAAATCAGTGATGTTTCCGGAGCCCTTGCCGCGACAACTGAGTATACCGCAAAAACCAAAGAAGCGGCTATTGCTCTGGACAGTATGAAACACGCTTACCAGGGTGCAACCAATACCATTTCAACATTGAACACCGCAGCGGAAAGCACTAAACAATTTCATAGCCAGGTTCAGGTACTTACCAAAAATCTGGGTCAGCTGAATACCCTCTACGAACTGGAACTGCAGGATAGCAACAATCACCTGAAAGCCATGAACAGCTTCTACAGCAATCTGGCACAGGCGTCTGAAGCCATGAACGGCAGCGTAGCGGATGCGAAGAAAACACAGGAACAGGTTGCTATACTGGCCAAGAACCTCAGTAACCTCAACCATGTTTATGGTAATATGCTGAGCGCAATGCAGGGAAGACAGTAACCATTATTTAATTAACGGAATACCAATTCCCGAAAAACCATTGTTAACACATTAAATTCTCACGCTCATGTCCTTACCTAAAGAGCCCAGGCAAAAGATGATCAACATGATGTACATCGTGCTTACAGCGCTGCTGGCACTGAATGTATCTGCTGAGATTCTTAACGCCTTCCAAACAGTAAACACAAGTATTAGCCATTCTAACGAGGCTATTACAGACAAAAATAACCTTACCTATAAAGCTTTCGAAGCAAATCTGAATGACCAGCAAACAAAGGCCGCCGCTGAGATTTGGGCTCCTAAAGCAATGGTTGCAAAGAGAATTTCAGGTGACGTCTATGATAAGATTGAAGATCTGAAAAAGAGATTGAAACAGGAATCCGGTCTTCAGGTGGGTAAAAATGGTGAAGAGGATTACAGAATTGCAGACCTGGATGCAGCCACCCGTCTGATGGATAACCAGGGTGAGGGAAAGAAATTATTCATTGATCTGAAAGACTATAAACAACAACTTTTAGATGTGCTGAAACCGGAAGAATTTGCGGGCCAGCCCCTGATTCAGGCAGATGTTATTAAAGCCAAGGCTGATTTTGCCAACCAACTTCCTTTGAATCTGGAAGTTCCAAAATCACATTCCGGCAACGCAGGTACCGGTGACTCCGTGAAAGACTGGGTAACCAATTACTTTCACATGACGCCTACCATTGCTGCCCTGACGATCCTGAGCAAATTCCAGAATGATATCAAGAACTCCGAATCCCAGATGATCGATTACTTACATAAGAAGATCGGAGAAGTAAAAGTAGTATATGACAAATTCCAGGTACTTGCCCAGGCAAGTTCAAATTATGTGATGCCCGGCGACGAACTGGATATTACAGCCGGTGTGGGAGCATTTAGTGCTGCCGCCAAGCCTGTAATCACCATTAACGGCCAGGGCCAGGAACTTGGCTCCGATGGTACAGCCGAATATAAAACCAAGGCTGATGGTGCAGGTGAGCACACCGTAATGGTTCATATTACATACACCAAGCCTGATGGAACCCCGGCTACCGTTGACAAACCCGTGAAATACACCGTTGGTTTACCTTCCGGAGCCTCTGTATTCCTTGAAAAAATGAATGTGGTTTATATTGGTGTGGACAATCCATTAACCATCTCTGGTGGTAGTGTGGGACGGGAAAAAGTACACGTAAGCTTTACCAGCCCGGGTGCTTCCATGTCCAACACAGGCGGCGATCATTATGTGATTAAGCCTACAACACCGGGACTGGCCAAGATCATTGTAAATGCAAATGGCAAGAATTTTACATTCGACATACGTGTGAAGAATCTGCCCTTGCCGGCAGGTTTTATCGGAACCAAGAAAGGCGGTGCTATCTCAACGGCTGAATTTAAAGCCATCGGAGGTCTGCAGGCCCATTTGGAAGATTCTGATTTTGATGCACCATTTCATGTGGTGAGCTACAAACTCGGAGCTATCGGCGGTGGAATTCCCCAATACACGGAAGCCTCAAACGAGGGTGTGAGATGGTCGGGAAATGCGGCGCTTATTGTAAGCCGTGCAACCCCGGGTACCAACATCTTCTTTGACCAGATCCACGTAAAGGGACCTGATGGCAAGGAACGTGAAATTGCGCCCATGGTATTTAGTCTTAAATAAAATATATCCAGGTTACGCCACGTTATAAGTGGCGGACTTGTTTTAGTCCTTTTCTCACGATAAATTTAAGTACATGAAGAAGCGTTTGATCAAATTATCCCTCCTCGCAGCAATGATTGCTTTGGCAGTGGGAACGGTGGATGCGCAGGCGCCTACACCAAGGAAAAAGACTAAAAGGTCAACCGTAAAGAAGAAAACAAACACGAGCAAGAATAGCAGCGCCGTCACAACGGTTGCTCCTCCGAAAGATACTGTAAAGCCGGTCCAGGAATTTATTGCCGATATCAAACTGGATACGCCCCGCAAGTCACTTCGTAACGATGCGTCAATTGAACTTAACCTGGTAAAGGACCGTACGCCTTTGGCATACGAGCATATCCGGGAAGATGATGCCGTTTATCGTCAGCGCGTATGGAGGGAGATTGATGTTCATGAGAAAATGAACCTTCCTTTTGTGTACAAGGCAGATGAAGATAATGGTAACCAGCGGTTCATAAGCATATTGCTGAATCTCATCAAAAGCGGTGAAGTGACGGCCTTCGATGCGACTATGGATGACCGTTTCACTACACCAATGACCTTCCGCCAGATTGCTGAAAGTATGGTTGGTAAGCCAAGAACGATCCAGATCCCGGACATGAATATCGATCCGGACGGATCCAAGGGTATTACCAAAGACACCACAATCGAGGAAGAATTTAACCCCGATCAGGTTGAGCGTTATGAGATCAAGGAAGAATGGGTTTTCGATAAGGAATCGTCCAGAATGTATGCCCGTATCCTGGGCATTGCACCGGAAAAAACAATTCTGAACCCCGATGGATCTTTCCGTGCAGTAGTCCCGGTTTTCTGGGTTTATTACCCTGATTTAAGACAGTATCTGGCCAAGTATGAAGCGTATAATGGTAAGAACTATGGGGCCAGAATGAGCTGGGAAGAGCTATTTGAAAGCCGCATGTTCGCCAGCCGTATTATCAAGTCAACCATTGACAATCCCGGCGATCAATTCATCAACGCCTATATCAAGGATCCGATCCTGGATTTACTGGAAGGAGACAATGTAAAAGATAAGATTTTCAATTACGAGCAGGATCTCTGGTCTTATTAATAATAAAAAGAATAATTTGAAAGGGCTGTCTGCATGCAGGCAGCCCTTTTCATTTTACCCCCAAGTCCCAATTTGGGAAGATAGTATTTCTACTATAAGTAGTTGAATTTGCATGGATTAATGTGTTGATAATTATTTTCAAAATACACCTAGGTGTTCTTGTTTAATAGAATTGTTTTGCTATTTTTACAACGGTTTTTCATAGGATATTGGATTTTAAAAACGGGGCTGAATTTCTATTCTGGCCCCTTTTTATTTTTGAACTTCCCGGTCTTCCGGAACCCTTACCCAGCCTGGGTTTCCTCTTTCTTCTGATCTAAAAAGAAAGCGGATATTATTTTTGCTTTGGCGGTTCCGACAACCGCACTCAATTCTGACTCTGTTGCCGCCTTTACATTTTTCACTGAGCGAAAAGTTTTCAACAGGTGGTCGGCCGTTTGTTTTCCGATCCCTTTGATATTTTCCAGTTCATTGACAAATGTTCCCCGGCTTCTTTTATTTCTATGGAAGCTGATTCCAAACCGGTGTACTTCATCCCGGATCTTTCGGATGAATTTCAGGCTGCTGCTGCTATAAGGAAGTTTCAGGGACTCCTGGTCCCCGGCAAAGAATATTTCCTCTTCATTCTTGGCAAGGCCTACAAGGGTCATCCTGCCATTCAGGCCTAATTCCTCAATACTTTCCAAAGCAGCATGCAATTGCCCCTTACCGCCGTCAATAATCACCAGTTGAGGAAGGGACTGGCCTTCTTCACTCAGCCGCCTGTATCTGCGGTATACCACCTCTTTCATCGTAGCAAAGTCATTGATGCCTTCTACCGTTTTTACGTTGAAATGCCGGTAGTCTTTTTTATTTTCAATACCATTTATGAAACATACCATCGCAGATACCGGGAAGCTGCCCTGAAAATTGGAATTGTCGAAGCATTCAATATGCGTTGGCAATTCCGAAAGCTGAAGATCTTTCTGTAATTGCAGCAAAACTTCGTTTCTTTCTTCCGGTGTTTTCTTAAGCAGGTGCAGCATCTTTTTCTTTTCGGCCTCTTCCCTGAAATAATTCACGTTCATTTCAGATAGTTCCAGCAATTTCTTTTTATCACCTCCTTTCGGAATAGTAACTAAAACACCCTCTTGGGGAAATTCAATGGGAAAGGGCACGATGATCTCAGGCGCTCTGCTATTGAACGTGTCCCTCAGCTGCGCGATGGTAAATACAAGGATCTCTTCATTTGTTTCTTCCAGGTGAGTCTCAGCTTCGGTGGTATGCGTCTGCACAATTGTTCCGTTCTCCACCATGAGGTAGTTCACAAACGCGGTATCCTGATCGCGGAACATCGAAAAAACGTCGGCCAGTCCGATATGCTTGTTTACAATCACGGATCGCGCCTGATAATTTTCCAGGTGCTCGATTTTTTTCCGCAGGATTTCAGCTTTCTCAAATTGCATATCCGAAGCAACTTCTTTCATCTCCTGTCTGAAGCCACTGATCACCGGGCCCAGATTTCCTTTCAATATATTTTTCATTTTTTTTAATCCTTCCATGTAATCAGCTTCTGATTGCAGTGCCTCGCATGGGCCTTTGCAATTGCCCAGGTGATATTCCAGGCAGACCCTGAATTTTTTCTTCGCAATATTTGAAGAGGTCAAATTCAGCTTGCAGGTCCGCAGTTGAACATTCGACTTAATAAAACTGATCAGTTCTCTCACTTTGGCAACCGAAGTGAATGGGCCGAGGTATTCAGAGCCGTCTTCGATATTTCTACGGGTGAGAAAAACACGGGGAAATGGCTCTTTCTTAATTACAATATATGGATAGCTTTTGTCGTCCTTTAAATTGATATTAAATCTTGGCTGGAACTGTTTGATCAGAGAATTTTCCAGCA